>JAPLHQ010000032.1 GCA_026389555.1 Chloroflexota bacterium | reverse complement strand
TTGCGCTCGTCTCTGGAACATCGGCCGGCGCGGATCAGCGCCTCTCACCAGAGAAGCTGGAGAACGCGCGCAACTTCATGAACAAGCTCTGGAACGCGGCGCGCTATGTACTCGGCGCGCGCCCCCCTGAGGTGACGGGTGAGCGTCCCGACGCGGTGAGCGCACAGGCGGCGGCTGGTGAGTTTGGCGCATGGTTCGCGTCGCGTATTAGCACGGCGATTGAGGATGTAGATCGCAACCTGACTGGATACGGATTCTCCGAAGCGGCGCAGCGTATCTATGACGCGATCTGGGCCGAGTACTGCGACCAGGCGATTGAGCTCGCCAAGGTCACCCTCGCCGACGAGACACGCCCCGCCGCAGAGCGCGCCGCCGTCTGGTGGACGCTGGTGGATGGTCTCGACGCACTGCTGCGCCTGCTGCACCCGATCGCGCCCTTCATCACCGAAGGGATCTGGGAGGCGCTTCCGCATCGCGAAGGTGAGGGTGGACTTCTTGCCACCGCGGCTTGGCCCGAGCGACACGCACCTGCGGCGAAGGGTGGCCGAAGCTCAATTGATCAGTGGCTCGACCTTGTACGTGAAGTGCGCGCGGCACGAACCACGGCGAAACTCCCAGCCGGCGCATGGGTCCCGCTCACCGTTGCCGCCCCCGCCGATCTTGCCACGTCAGGCGAGCGGCTCCGCGCAGCGATTGAGCGACTCGCGCGCGTAAAGCCGCTCACCATTGCCGCCTCACTCCCTGAAGGCGAAGAGGGTCTCCTGGTGGTCTCTAACGCACTCACCGGACGACTCATGCCGCCGCAGGCAGATGCGGCAACGATTGGCGCGGATCGCGCGCGTCGCGATCGTGATCTTGCCGCCGCGCGTACGCAACTCACCGCCGCAGAGGCGCGTCTCGCCGATCCGTCATTCACGGGGAAGGCGCCACCAGCGGTCGTTGCTGGCGCAGAGCGCCGCGTTGCGGAGCTCCGTGACGAGATCGCACGCCTTGAGCGAGGGAGCTGATGCCCTTCTACGACTATCACTGCTCGCGATGCGACACGACAGTGGAGTTGCTGCACGGAATTGAAGATGAGACGAAGCGCACCCACGAAGGGTGTGGTGGTGCACTTGAGCGACGCTTCTCAGCAACGAGCGTGCACTTCAAGGGGAGCGGCTGGGCAAAGTTGGAGCGACGAGAGAGTTCAGCATCAACAGCAGCCCCTACAGCCTCCGCAACCCCAGCGCAGAGCGGCCCATCAACTCCAACGCCAACGCCCGCGGCAAAGCCAAAGGCGAGCGGCGAGTAACGTTTGCTGAGCTGCGAGCGGCTCGCTTAGGAGCGGATTAGTTAGGCGCGCGGTGCCGCGAAGAAGTCCACGATCTGTTCTGCAACCTCCACCGCAACAGCGATCTGCGCGTCAACGGTCTGCGCGCCAAGGTGTGGTGCGAGGACGGTGTGCGGTGCCGTGAGGAGCGGCGATCCAACTGGCGGCTCAGCGGCGAAGACGTCAATCCCAGCGCCCCCAAGTGCACCAGAGGTCAACGCCGCCGCAAGGGCTACTTCGTCAATGAGGCTCCCGCGGGCAACGTTGAGGAGCACAGCCCCGCGCTTCATCTTTGCGATCTCGGCGGCGCCGATCAGTGGCGTATCTCCGAGTGCCGGCAGATGCAGGGTGATGATGTCTGACTCCATGAGCAGTTGATCAAGCGTCTGCAGCTTGATGCCGAACGCCGCGGCCTGCTGGACCGTAAGGACAGGATCACTTGCGACAACCTCCATCTCAAACGCCGCAGCTCGTTTCGCCACCGCCTGACCGATGCGACCGAACCCAATGATGCCGAGTTGCTTGCCTTTCAGCTCGAAGCCCTTCAGCTCGCTGCGGATCCATGCGCCACTTCGTACGGAGGCATCGCCGCGTGGCACGTGTCGCGCCACGGCGAGGAGGAGGGCGAAGGTCTGTTCCGCCGCCGCGATCGTATTGCCGTTTGGTGCGTTGACCACGCGAATGTTCGCGCGCTCCGCCGCCGCTGCATCGATATTGTCAATCCCAACGCCGGCTCGGCCAATGATCTTCAGTTGAGGTCCAGCCGCCACGAGTGCAGCATCGACCTGGACCTGTGATCGGACGATGAGTGCGTCAGCGTCAGCAAGGGCGGAGAGGAGCTCCTCACGTGGCTTGCCTGTGAGGTTCACCATCTCATGCCCCGCAGCCTGCAGCGCACTCAGCCCAGCGGCGGCGATCGCCTCGGCGACGACGATGCGTGCCATCGGCCCGTCCGTTTAGGCGCTGATGAAGCCGGTCAGTGTCGCAACGATCCAGATCGCGGCGAGGAGACCAAGGAGTGCGCCATAGGTGACGAGAATGCGGCGAAGGTCGCGACGGACGACAGGGAGCTCGGCGCTGACCTCTGCGGCGAGCCGCTGCGTTGAGGCGGTGCGGCTGGTGATGCTGATCGGCGCGGCTGGTGCGTTGACCACGCGCGGCGTGTTCAGGCTCGCCTCAAAGGAGGCGGCCGCCAACTCTTCGGCTGCGGTCAGACCGCGCTTTACTGGCGTAGGGCGCACCTTCTTTGGGCGCTGGTCCGCTCGGAAGCGCTTCTCTGGTTTCGCCATGACTCCTCCTCGTGATGGGTCCTGCTGCTGCGTCTTGGGCAGGATAGCGGAGTCTGCGTGACGACTAGTTGGCACAGGGGGGCTGATACGATCGGGGGGATGGAAACTGAGACGACAACCCTCCTCGCTGGTGCAGCCGTAGCGCTCGGGGCGCTCGGGCTCCTGCTCGCACTCCTCGCCCTTCGTCGCGCAGGTGCGGCGAAGCGAGCCCTCGGTGAACTGATGAGCGAGGGGGATGCGGCGAGCGGTGGGCGCCAGATGGCAAAGGCGTTGGCTGGTGTTGCCGACCATGCGGCACGCCTTGTAGTGAGCGAGGGGCGCCTGACCGAACTTGAGGCGGCTGCGAATCGCGCCGTGAGCCGCGTTGGGCACGTCCAGTTCCAGGCCTATGACGACGCAGGGGCTGGGCAGAGTAGCTCGCTTGCACTCCTTGACGATGGTGGGAGCGGCGTTGTGATCACCACACTTCACGCGCGTGTAGGAACGCGCATCTATATCAAACGTGTGATGAACGGAACGAGTGAGACAACGCTTGGAGAAGAGGAGCGCGCGGCGATTGAGGCGGCGATCGCCCAGCCAGGCGGTACGCGCCGCACACGGTGACGCCACGCGCGCCGCGTAGCGCTGCACCGCAAGACAAAGAGCCAGCGGGCATCGACCAGATCCCAGTCTGGACGGGAGTTTCAGTCCGCGCGCCACGCGCCTTCCATGACGGCCTTGCGCATCTCCTCAACGACCTGAACGACGAGCAGTACGCGGCGGTCACCTACGGCGAGGGCCCACTTCTGGTGGTCGCCGGCGCTGGCACGGGGAAGACGCAGGTGATCACACGGCGTGTTGCCTGGCTGATCGCCGAGCAGCGCGCACTCCCTGAGGAGATCCTTGCGCTGACATTCACCGACCGCGCCGCGGAGGAGATGCAGGGACGCGTCGACCGCCTCGTGCCGTATGGGTACGCCACCACGCCGATCAAGACCTTCCACGCGTGGGGCGATGAGTTGCTGCGTGAAAACTCGCACCGTCTTGGCATCTCTGGCGATCTGCGCGTCCTTGGACGTGCAGAGGTGGTGCTCCTCTTACGCGAGCATCTCTTTGAGCTTGGACTCTCACGATTTGCGCCGCTCGGCGATCCAACACGATTCCTTGGTGACATTGCCGGCTACATCTCACGCGCAAAGGAGGAGGCGGTTAGTGCCGATGCGATTGAGGCCTTTGCAGCCGAACTTCGCGTGAAGGCTGCCGCTGTTGTTCTTGATGCGGAGGCGCCAGCGAAGGATCGAAAGAAGCTTGAAGAGTATGCGGCCGCGCTGACGCGCCTTAGCGAAGAGCAGGGAGAGCTCGCCGCCGTCTACCGCACCTATCGGGGCATCCTCGCAAAGAGTGGGCTACTCGACTTCGGCGATCAGGTGCTCCTCGCCTACGAGATTCTCCGCAGCGACCCACTCGTTGCGGCACGCGTGCGCGAGCGGCATCGCTGGCTCCTTGTTGATGAATACCAGGATACGAATCGTCTCCAGGGGGCACTCGTTGACCTGATTGCGCAGGGGAGCGGCAACCTCACCGCGGTCGGTGATGACGACCAGTCGATCTATCGATTCCGTGGTGCGGCGATCAGCAACATCCTGGGATTCGTGGATCGCTATCCCGATGCAGGGAAGGTGGTGCTCACCAAGAACTACCGCAGCACCACGCCAATCTTGACCGCTGCGCGTCGCCTGATTCGGTTTAACGATCCTGATCGCCTAGAGACGCGACTCGGTATCTCCAAGGATTTGAGCGCCGAGGCGGATCCAGGGAGTTCGACCCCCGTTGGATTCCGCAGATTCCGCACTACGGCTGACGAAGCGGACTGGATCGCGCAAGAGGTTCGGGCGTCAATTGATGCTGGTAGGCGACCGCGCGATCACGCCGTGCTGGTGCGCGCAAACGTTGACACGGTGGAGATCGGACGCAGCCTGAACATGGCGGGGATCGCCTGGCGCGCGAGTGGTGCGGCCGGACTCTACGATCGGCCAGAGGTTCGCCTCCTCCTCGCTGGGCTCCGACACGCCGCCGATCCTGACGCCTCCGCACCGCTCTTTCTGATCGCCGCCGATTCACGCTTCAAGGTGCCAGCCGCGATCCTCGCCGCGGCAGTTGGGAAGGCGCGTCGCGAACACCGCTCGCTTCGCGAGTGCCTCGCCCTCATTGGTGCGGCGCACCCAGAGACCGAGCGACTGATGGGGCGACTCAGCGGACTGGTGCAGGAGAGCGTGGAGCGGACGAGTGGCGAGGTGCTCTATCGCTGGTTGCGCGAGAGCGGCCTCCTCGCCGAGTTGACGCGTGAGGCGAGCCCCGAGGCTGATGAGCAGATTCGCAACATCGGTCGACTCTTTGACGTGGTGCGTTCGCGCAGCCGACTCCTTGAGCTTGATCGCGCACCGTATCTGGTGCGCTACTTAGAGGAGCTCGGCGAGGCGGGTGATGATCCGTCCGCCGCCGATGTTGATCCAGATCTAGATGCGGTCTCGCTGCTCACCATCCATCAGGCGAAGGGCCTTGAGTTCCCCGTGGTCTTTGTTGCGAATATGGTGGAGACGCGATTCCCCGCGCGCGGGCGACCGCCGCGCCTCGCACTTGCGGCAGAGTTGGGCGGTAGTGATGAGATCGTGCCGCGCGACCCTCGCGCCACTGATGAACCAAGCGCGCTTGATGAAGAGGCACTGCGCGAAGAGCGCCGTCTCGCCTACGTAGCACTGACGCGCGCGCGGACGCAGCTCTACCTGAGCGCCGCAGAGCGCTCCACCGGAGGAGTTCGCCCGCGAAAGGTGAGCCGCTTCGTCTCTGAGGCGCTCGACCTTGCGCGCACGCAACTTGAGGAGGTGCCGTTCACTGGTGAACGGAGCAGCGCGATCGGCGCGCTGGAGATTGTTGCCCCTGCGCCGCCAGTCTTCGCCGTGCGTGAACCTGGTGCCGCTGAGCAGACGCCGCTCACTCTGAGCTATACGGCGATTGAGGCCTACCTCGCCTGTCCGTTGCGCTACCACTACCAGCAGCGCCTTCGGATTCCACTCCCGCCTCATCACGCTGCGATCTACGGCTCGGCGCTCCACGCCGCTGTTGCTGAGTTCCACCGAGGGCAGATGAGCGGCGCCGCGCCTGAACTTCCGGCACTCACCGCCGCACTCGATCGGAGCTGGCAGAGTGCCGGGTTCGTCTCGCGTTCGCACGAAGATGCGCGACGCGACGCCGCGCTGAAGGTGATCGAGCGATTCCGTCGTGATGAGCTTGCAAGCGGCGTTGTCCCCGCGTACGTTGAGAAGGACTTCTCGTTTGAGATCGGCGGTCACAAGGTTCGCGGTCGCTGGGATCGTGTGGATGTGCGACCGCTCGCACCAGGTGAGCGCACCAAGGAGATTCCCGCGATTGAACTGAGCGGCGACACGCTGCGTCCAACCCTTCCACTCTCTGACGAATGGGTGGTGATCTCCGACTACAAGAGTGGCGGGAAGGACGACGATGAGACTGGGGTTGCGCGCGCGCGTGATGCACTGCAGCTACAGATTTACGCGCTTGCCTGGCGCTCCACTACTGGTCGCCTCCCAGACGAGGTGAGCCTGCGCTTCCTTGACTCTGGGAAGACGGCAACCGTCCCCGTTGATCCGAAGCGGATTGAGAAGGCGCGCGAGAAGATTGCCGAAGCGGCGGAGGGGATTCAGACTGGCTCCATGGAGGCGAAGCCAGACCTTATGAACTGCAGCTACTGCGCCTATCGCGAACTCTGCCCCTCCTCCAAGGCGCCTGCAGGGAGGCCAGGATGAGACTCCCCACACCTGTTGAGCGAGCGAGCGAAGCAGCGGAGCGAGAAGCCCCGTCGCGCATTCCAGTGACTGATCAGCGACTGATTCGGATCACGGCGGTCGCCGCCCTCGCTGGAGCGCTCCTCTCTGCACTGCTGTTGACGAGCGTCAATCCGAGTGTTGATCCGATTGCAGGACTCGCCGCATCGCTCTCCTTCGGCTGCACGCTTGCACTCGCAACCGCGCCGATCCTGCTCGTGGAGTCGTATCGCCGCCACCCTGGTCAGTGGCGCGGGAGGAGACGGCGTGCGCTGCGCCGCAGTTTCATCGTTGGGGCGATCGCTGGTGGGTATAGCGCCTTCCGCGTGGTCGGGCTCGGTAGCCCGAGCGGCCTCCTGATCGCCGTGCTCATCGCCGCCGTGATTGAAGCGGCGCTCACTCGGGCGGACGACGACAGCGTCTGAGGGTGTAGGATCGGGCTGCGCCCCGCTGGACGTTGGATCGAACCGGCGGCGCATGTATGCATCGGTGTGTGAACATGAGCGCAACCAAACCCCCTTTCTCTGAATCTATTGCCGCCCTCGGCTGGGGCGCAGCGCCAGAGGCGCGTGACCCAGACGATCGACCGTCGTACGTGGGGCCCGTTAGCTTCTCGCAGCTCCCGTGGATTGAGGATGCAAACGAAATTAAAAGGATGCAGGCGGATATTGCGATCATCGGCGCACCCTTTGATGACGCGGTAACCCACCGGCCAGGTACGCGTTTCGGCCCACGCGCGATTCGCGAAGCGCAGTATCAGACGGGACTCCTGCACTCACTGCAGGTTGGCGTTGACCCATTCCGCGTCCTGACCGCTGTTGATGCGGGCGATGCGGCGGTCGTGCCGGGTCGAGTTCAGCATGGCCACGGTGAGATCTATCGGAAGGTTCGCGAAGTTGCGGCGACCGGTGCCATCCCGATTGTGCTCGGCGGAGATCACTCGATCACCTGGCCAAACGCCACGGCGATCGCGGAGCTCCGATGGCCGAAGAGCATTGGCATCCTGCACTTTGATGCGCATGCCGATACGTCACCAGATGGCTACGGCTCGCTCCACAGTCACGGCTCGCCGATGCGCCGCCTGATTGAATCCGGCGCGGTCCAGGGGAAGAACTTCGTTCAGGTTGGCCTGCGCGGCTACTTCCCAGATAACGAGACGCTTGACTGGATGAAGGGGAAGGGGATGCGAACCCACTTCATGACCGAGATTGAAGAGCGTGGTGCTGAGGCGGTGATCCAGGATGCGATCGCCGAAGCGCTTGATGGCCCTGATGCGATCTGGATCAGCGTTGACATTGACGTGGTGGATCCTGGTTTGGCGCCAGGGACTGGAACGCCAGAGCCTGGCGGCATGCTGACGCGCGAGCTGCTTCGTGCGCTGCGACAGATCGCTGCACGCGTCCCGATTGCCGGGATGGACATTCTCGAAGTGTCGCCTCCGTACGACTGGGCAGAGTCAACGGCGATGATTGCGAATCGCGCCGCGCTCGAGGTGATCAGTTCACTTGCAAAGCGGAAGGCGGCGGGTGAGACGATTCGCTGGGAGCCGAGCCGCTGACCGCTGATCGCCACCGTCGCCTCCTTGATGACGAAGGCGATCTCAACGCGGGTGGCGACGCTGATCTGGACTTCTGGCGTGCTACCGCCGCGACAACGAGTGGTCCAGCTGTAGAGCTCGGTTGTGGCGCAGGCCGCATCCTCGCCGCCATCGCCACCGCTGATCGTCCGCTCGTCGGTCTTGATCTTGATGCGGCCGCCCTCAGCCTCGCGCGCGAACGTCTTCCGGGTGCTGAGTTGATTCAGGCAGATCTCCTTACCTGGACACCCCCAGATACACTGCGGCACGGCGCGGGGCTCGTGATCGCCGGCGGTGACCTCCTCCCACTCTTCACTGAAGTCACAGATCTTGAGCGGCTCTTTGAGCTGGCGGCGACGCTGCTGAGGCCAGACGGCGCCTTTGGAATTGATGCAACGCTGATTGACGCTGATCTGCTCGGTGAGGCGGTGGCTGACTCTGCATGGGGTGAAGACGTGCGCTGGGCGAGCGACGAGTTCGGCGAGGTGCGTCGTGAGAGCCGCCTCCTGCCAGATCCGGCAGGGCGTGCGGGCTGCGCGCAGCTTCAGATTCGTCACTGGCACGCTGGCGACGCCACCCCTGATCAGCGCGACCCCTTTGCGATCTGCGCCTGGCAGCCAGCAGAACTTGAGCGCATCGCCGAAGGCGTAGGCCTGCACCTGCATCAGCGCGGTCCCGCAGATCGTCTGCGCTGGCTGCTACGGTCTACACATGTCTGACCCACGACCGATCGGATTCTTCGATTCTGGAGTTGGCGGGCTCACCGTCTTGCGCGAGGCGCAGCGACGCCTCCCTGGCGAGTCAACGATCTATATCGGTGACAGCGCGCGGCATCCGTATGGGACGCGAAGCGACGCGGAGGTGCTCGACTACGCGATGGAGCTCGCCGATGTGCTTGTGGCGCGAGATGTGAAGGCGATCGTGATCGCCTGTAATACGGCGACATCTGTTGCACTTGCGCAGCTCCGCCAGCGCCATCCTGCGATACCGTTCATCGGCGTGGTGCGACCCGGTGCGGCGGCGGCGGTGCTCGCCACGCGGACGGGGAGGATCGGCGTGATCGCAACGGAGGCGACGGTGCGCTCAGGCGCCTACTTCGCGGCGATCAAGGATCAGAACCCAGCCGTACAGGTGGAGGCGCGTGCCGCATCGGCGCTCGTTCCACTGATTGAGGCGGGAGACCTCTCATCGCCGCAACTCGTTGAGGCGGTGCGGAGCACGCTCGCCACCTTTAAGGAGCTTCCAGCCGCGGCAAAGATTGACACGTTGCTGCTCGGCTGCACCCACTTCCCACTGATTCGAAACCTGATCGCCAGCGAACTTGGCGAGAGCATCGCTGTGGTTGACTCAGCCGCCGCTGCGGCGGCAACGCTACAGGAGGTGATCTCAGTCAACCACCTTGACGCGCCAGGTTCTACACGCGGCACCGCTGCAGACCCAGGCGCCGCTGGTCATAGCGCGCCAGCTCGCGCTGAGGTGCTCCCAGTACATCAACTCTTCACCACTGGTGCCGTTGCAGGATTCAGTGGCCTTGCCGACCGTCTCTTCGGTGATCGCGTGATGGAGGCGGAGCAGCTCACCCTCAGCCGCTAGCGCTCCGTTACGGGAGGCCGCGCTCCGTTACGGGAGGAGTGGCAGGGTGGCGCGGACGATCGCCGCAGCATTCGCAGAGGCGAGCGCGAGATACTCGTCAAACGATGGTGCGGCACTTCCGTCACCGGCGTCGCTGACGCTGCGAATCACGATCCACGGTATCCCGAACTGTTGCGCAACGTAGGCGATCGCCGCACCCTCCATCTCCACGAGATCGGCTCCTGTGCGCGTGGCAATCGCGTCGCGCGTTGCAGCGTCGTTCACGAACCAGTCACCAGTCGTGATGCGACCGCTACTGACAGCGAATCCGCGCGCTGTACCAGCACTTCGTGCCGCCGCTTCGGCAGCCTTCGTCGCGGCGGGATCTGAGCGAAGGATCGGATCGCCGTTGGACGGCCAGTCGCTGCCGTAACCGAAGAGGGTGAAGCCTGATGCGCTCACCGCGGCGAAGTCGTGTTGCAAGACTTCCGTGCTAATCACCACGTCGCCAATAGCGTGCCCGGCGTGGAGCGCGCCAGCGGAGCCGACAGAGATGATGCAACGCGGCTTGAGTGCACTCGCAGCGGCAACCGCTGTTGCGGCGGCGACCTTCCCTACGCCGCAGCGGAGGAGTGCGACCGACGTTCCGTCAATCGTTCCAACGAGGAGGTCGCCTCTGCCGATTCCGGGGAGCGCGTGCTCCGTAAGTCCCGTTGCGATCGCTTCAAGGGCGGCGCGCTCTGCGCTGAGGGCGGCGGCGATCAGGACTGGAGGCTGGGCTGTCATCTAGTTCTCGTCATCTCGCTCTAGTTCGACCACTGCTGAACGGAGGGGCCGTGGTTCGCGACCGGCGAGGAGATCCTCGGCGTCACGGAGATCGGGATCCTCCTCTTCACCAGCGTCGCTCTCATCATCCGCTGAACCAGCCGCCCCCGTCGCCTCAATGAGTGCCGTTTCGCCCTCTTCTACTGAGGCGCGCACCGCCGCTTGAAGGCGGTGATCAAGTGCGGGGTAGAAGCCGTGACTTCGCTCAAGTTCCAGCGCGATCGCTTCAACGAGCGAATCTTCTTCGTACGACTCAATGATCCGTCCGCGCGCCTCCTCCACCATTGCCAAGAAGTCGTGTGGGGCGATGCGCTCTTCGTGGGCGAGGGTGATCCCGAGCGCTACCTCGTCGTCTGCCTCATGGAGCTCATAGAAGAACATGCGTGGGAGGCTAGCACCGCAGCGTCAACCTGTCGCCATCTGCTCGCTTGACGTGGCGTCGTCATCAAGGCGACACTCTCCTCATGAAGGCACGGATGCTTCGGGCGCTCCCTTCCACTGGTGATCGGCTTCGCGCTGGGGCTGCACTTCTGGTTGCGCTCATCTTCCTTATCGCACTCGCTCGGAACCTCATCGGTGCGATCCAGGCGAACACGGAGATCAGCCGCTTACGCGATGAGAATGCTGCGCTTGCGCAACGGGCGGAGGCGCTGACGGCGGAGCGGATCCTTCTTGATGATGCCGCCTTCCTTGATCTTGTGGCGCGCGGCTATAACCTTGGTTCACCAGTGGAGCGGCCGTTCGTCCTTGCCGCGGATGCTCCTGAGCTCCCCGCCGATGCACCTGGCTCCGCTGGGCGCCGTCTTGGCGCCGCTACCCCGCAGCGTTCACCGATCGATGTCTGGTTGGAGATCCTCTTCGGCGGCTGAGCGCTACTTCTCTGGGTCTCCGAAGACGGTCCAGTGCCACGGCTTCACTGGCGCTCCGGTGAGCTCGATCGCCACATGCTTCACCTGTGTGTACTCCTCAAACGAGTAGTGGCTGAGGTCCTTCCCAAATCCGGACTGCTTGAAGCCACCATGTGGCATCTCGCTCATGAAGGGGAGATGGTCATTCACCAGCACCGCGCCGAACTGGAGCGCCGCCGCCATGCGGTGTGCGCGTTGCACATCTGACGTCCAGACGCTTGCGGCGAGACCATACTGCGTGTCATTCGCGAGCTTGATCCCTTCAGCTTCGCCGGAGAAGGGGAGGGCAACGAGCACTGGTCCGAAGATCTCCTGCTGCACGATCTCGCTGTTCTGTGCCGCACCGGTGATCAGCGTTGGCGCGTAGAAGGCGCCACCCTCACATCCGCTCGGCTTCTCTTGCGATCCGCCCGCAACCACTTCGGCACCTGCGGCGCGTGCGCGCTCAACGAATCCCGCAACACGATCCCGCTGTGCGAGGGAGATCAGCGAACCCATATCGGTTGTGGCGGCGAACGGATCGCCGAGTCGAACGCTGCGCATCAGTTCGGCGATGCGCGCGACGACCTTTTCGTAGATGCGCTTCTCGGCGTAGATGCGTGTGGCGGCGGTGCAGTCTTGTCCAGAGTTGACGATCGCGCCGATCAGTGCGCCGCGCGCGGCGTTCTCAATATCCGCGTCATCAAAGATGACGAGCGGCGCCTTCCCCCCAAGTTCAAGGTGGAGCCGCTTCAGCGTTGGCGCGCTCGCCGCCATCAGTTGGCGGCCGGTGGCAGAGTCGCCGGTGAGCGTGATCATGTCGATGCGTGGATCGGCGGCGAACTGCGCGCCGATCTTTGGCCCAGGCCCAGTGATGACGTTCACTACGCCATCAGGGAAACCGACCTCGCGCGCAAGTTCGGCGAGCCGAATCGCGGTGAGCGGCGTCGCGCTTGCTGGCTTCATGATCACGGTGTTCCCTGCGGCGAGTGCTGGGGCCGCCTGCCAGATGGCCATGGCGAGTGGGTAGTTCCACGGCGCAATGAGCGCTGCAACGCCGACAGGCTCACGCCGGATCATGGAGGTGTGACTGCCGCTGAACTCTGACGCGGCACGACCCTCTGGGTTGCGCAGCACGCCAGCGAAGAAGCGAAGGTGGTCAACGGCGGCGGGGATATCTCCTTCGCGGCGCAGCTTGCGCGCCGTGCCGGTCTGCCAGACCTCGGTGTCGGCGAGTTGATCAGCCTCGCCAGCGAGGGCGTCAGCGAGGCGGATGAGGAGGAGGGCGCGGTCTGCTGGAGTGATGCTGCGCCACGGACCGTCGTCAAACGCGGCGCGTGCGGCGGCGATCGCTGCATTAACGTCTGCAGGCGAAGCGAGCGGGATCTTGCCGATCTGCGCGCCAGTCGCTGGATGGTGGAGGTCGAAGGTCTCGCCGCCCTGCGCGGCACGCGAAGTGCCGTTAATCAGGAGCTGCGGCGTGAAGTTTGGTGCGGTCGTCGCCATCTCAGAAGGGTAGGCGATCCCTCCGCGGAGGTGTGGCACCCGTCGCGCTAGGATGACGCCATGAGCAGCGAGCAGCCCCCGAAGCGTCCAGAGCGCGCGGTGAAGCGCGCCGCACCAAGCGCCCTCACGGCGGCTGCCGCACCTGCCGTCCCCCATGTTGCGTCGGCACTCGCTGCGTCAAGCCCCTGGGCCTATTCGCCAGCACCCGAGTCAAAAGAGCTCGCCCTGATTCGTCCGCGCTACGGCCTCTTCATTGATGGTCAGGAGCGCGCACCAGTGAGTGGCGAGGTGGTCATCACCTACAACCCAGCCACAGAGGAGCCGCTCGCCGAAGTGGCGAAGGGGGGTGCCGAAGATGCCGATCGCGCCATCACCGCTGCGGATCGCGCGCATCGGAAGGTCTGGTCGAAGATGGAGCCACGCGAACGGGCGAAATATCTCTACCGCATCAGCCGCATCATGCAGGAGCGGAGCCGCGAGTTCGCGGTGACAGAGACGCTCGACTCGGGGAAGCCGATTCGCGAATCGCGCGACGTTGATGTGCCGCTCGCCGCCGCGCACTTCTGGTACTACGCCGGATGGGCGGACAAACTTCAGTACGCCGTCCCAGGACGCCGACCCGAGTCGCACGGCGTGGTTGGTCAGGTGATCCCGTGGAACTTCCCACTGCTGATGCTCGCCTGGAAGATCGCACCGGCGCTCGCCGCAGGGAACACGGTCGTCCTGAAGCCTGCCAGCACCACACCGCTCACCGCACTCCTCTTCGCCGAGGTCTGCCAGCAGGCGGATCTGCCGCCAGGCGTCGTCAACATCATCACGGGGCCTGGCGAGATGGGGATGGCGATCGCCACCGATCCGCGCGTCGCGAAGGTTGCCTTCACGGGGAGCACTTCAGTTGGGATCAAGATCGCCCAGGGGATCGCGGGGCAGGGGAAGGCACTGACGCTGGAGCTTGGTGGCAAGGCGGCGAACATCGTCTTTGAGGACGCGGCGCTCGACCAGGCGGTGGAGGGCGTGATCAACGGGATCTTCTTTAATCAGGGCGAGGTCTGTTGCGCAGGGAGTCGCCTCCTGGTGCAAGAGTCGATCGCCGAAGAGTTCATTGCGCGGCTCAAGGAGCGCATGACCACACTTCGTGTTGGTGACCCGATGGATAAGAACACCGATGTTGGCGCCATCAACTCGCGCGCGCAGATGGAAACGATCGGTGAGCTAGTTGCGAGCGGCGTGGCAGAGGGGGCGAAGCTCTGGCAGCCAGAGTGCGTGCTTCCGACG
>JAPLHQ010000115.1 GCA_026389555.1 Chloroflexota bacterium | reverse complement strand
CTCCTCCACTGGATGACGCCCAGCAATCAGCTCCTGGTCAGGTCCAACAAGTGCGAGCGCCTGCGCCGGAATGGTGCGCTTTGACGCCCAGTGCCGCGGGCCGTCGGGTCGCGGCGTCCAACCGCGCGCTCCAACTGGGCCTGGGCGGACACCCGGTCGCGGCGCCTGGCGAGGGACCGGGCGTGGAGCCTGGCGTGGTGGTCGACGCTGTTCGTCCATCAGTGCGAACCTCCAACGCGCCAACGCTGGCCGTCACGCGAATCTTCAACCAACACGCCGAGTGCGGCGAGCTCGTCTCGCAGTCGATCCGATGCGGCGAAGTCGCGCGCTGCGCGCGCCGCCACTCGCGCAGCGAGGAGTTCCTCTGAGCCAGCGGGAAGTGTGGTCGCAGCGGGGAGGATGCCGAGCGTCTGGTCAAGCTCCTTCAGCGCCTCCTGGAGCGCCGCCGCTGTTGCGGCGCTGCAGTTCGCATCAAGGAGTCGATTCCCTTCGCGAACAAAATCGAAGAGTGCACCGAGCGCCTCAGGGACGGCGAGGTCGTCGTTCATTGCGAGCGCAAAACGCTCACGTGTGGTCGCAGCAAGTGCGGCCCCCTCCGCGCTCACGCCGCCAGCTGCTTCGTCGACGCGAGCCGTTCGTGCGGTGAGTGCGGCGTCAAATGCGTCGAGACGCTCGATCGCTGCGAGAGCGGCGGGGAGTGAGTCGGGGGTGTAGTTCAGCGACGTGCGGTAGTGCGCAGAGATGAGGGCGAGTCGCAACGCACGCGGCTCCACCCCTTCGGCGAGCAGGTCACTGACGCGGGCAATATTGCCGAGTGACTTTGACATCTTGTCGCCGCTCACATGCAGGTGTGCGCAGTGCAGCCAGGTGCCAACGAAGCGCTTCCCTGTGGCCGCCTCAGACTGCGCGATCTCATCCTCGTGATGCGGGAAGACAAGATCAATGCCGCCAGTGTGCAGGTCAAAGCTCTCGCCGAGATAACGCATGCTCATCGCCGAGCACTCCAGGTGCCAACCTGGTCGCCCTGCGCCGATTGAGGCCTCCCATGATGGCTCGCCAGGCTTCGCCGCCTTCCAGAGCACAAAGTCGCGCACATCATCCTTGCTGTACTCGTCCGCCTCCACGCGCTCCCCCACGCGCATCGCCTCAGGATCGAGGCGCGCCAAGGTGCCGTAGTTCGGCCACGATGCGATGCGGAAGAAGATGGAGCCGTCCTCTGTTTTATAGGCGTGCCCCTTCTCAAGGAGTCGCTCCACGAGCGCAATCTGCTCGGGGATATGTTCCGTGGCACGAGGCATCACATCCGGCTGCGTCATACGCAACGCCTCCATATCCGAACGGAAGACCGCCTCCCAGCGATCGGTGAGGGCGCGAATCTCCTCCCCCTCTTTCGCCGCGGCACGAATGATCTTGTCGTCAATGTCAGTGAGGTTCACGACCCAGCGGACGGCGTGGCCGCTCGCACGCAACCAGCGCACGAGGAGGTCGGCGAAGAGGAAGCTACGGAAGTTGCCGATATGCGCCGGGCCATAAATGGTTGGGCCGCAGGAGTAGATGCCGATCTCTTTTGGGTTGAGCGGCGTAAAGGGTCGTGTCGCACCAGAGAGTGTGTCGCGCAGTTGGAGGCCGCTCACCGTGTCGTTGGTCACGTCAGCCCCCCTTCTGCTCGGCGAGGAGGAGCACGGTGCAACGCACCGCACGTCCTGCTCCCTCATCGCCAACCAGATTACCTGTGGATGCCTTCACGCTCACCGCACTGGCTGAGATGCTGAGTAGCCCAGCGATCTTGCTCGCCATCTCAGGGAGTCGATCGGCAAGGCGTGGGCTCCGCGCCGTGATCGTCAGGTCGACCCAGTGCGGCGTGAGGCCTGCGGCGCCAGCGCGCGCCACCACCTCGCGGAGCAGTTCGCCGCTATCTGCGCCACGTGGCGTCTGTTCGTTCGCGGGGAAGATGCGGCCGAGATCGCCAAGGTTTGCCGCACCTAAGAGGGCGTCGGCAACGGCGTGCAGCACCACGTCGCCATCTGAGTGTCCGCTCAGCGCAGGGCTTCCAGGGAAGGCGAGCCCGCCAAGGAGCAGTTCGCCACTCGTTCCAACTGGGTGCGCGTCATCACCCCAGCCGATCCGGAGTGCGCCGAGAGCTGGGATGGAGCGGAGCGCTTCGGTCACCGCTCCAAGCGAGCCGAGTCGCCGCGCAGCGTCCGAGAGAAGGAGTGTTTCGATCAGCGCAACGTCACTCGGTTCCGTCAGCTTGCGGAGCCGCGCGTCGCCATCAACAAGGTGAACGGGAATGCCGAGCTGCTGCAGATAGCCAACCTCGTCGGTTGGCGCAGAGGAGTGTGCACCAGAGTCCGCGGCGTTCCCGCGCAGCACGTCGATCATGGCGGTGAGATGCACGCCAGAAAACACTTGCGGCGTCTGCGCTGCGGCAAGCGACTCACGTCGCACGGTACCGGCGGCAACGCGCAACGCGCCGTCACCCGCCACCTGCGTGATGCTGTCGCTCAGTGGCATCACTGGGGCCGCGGCGTTGTTTCCACAGGCGGCGAGGAGTCGATCAATCACGTCGGCGGAGAGGCCGGGTCGCGCTGCGTCGTGAACGCCGATCACGTTGGCAACGGCACCAGGCGCTGCGGCTACTGCGGCGAGTCCTGCGGCAACAGAGGCGGCGCGCGTTGCGCCACCAGGAACGATCTGCGTGACCTTCGCTGGCATCCAGTCGAGCGCACCGTAGGCCGCCACGCGCTCTGGCGCGGTGACGAGCACGACGCGGCGAATAGCCGGATGCGCTTCAAGTGCCTCAAGTGACCAACGCAAGAGCGGTTTGCCGGCAATGGTGATCAAGCTCTTGTCGAGGCCGCCCATGCGCAGGCCCGAGCCCGCAGCAACCACCACGATGTCAGCGTGCATCGAGCGCCTCACTGATCGCTTCGCGGAGTGTGGCAACGGCGATCACCTTCAACCCGTCTGGTGCCGGCTCCGGCGTTACGCCACGACGTGGTGCGGGAACGATGGCACGCGTGAAGCCGTGTCGCGCCGCTTCGCGGAGGCGTCGGCCGAGCCCCGCCACCGGTCGCAACTCGCCAAGGAGTCCAACCTCACCGACCGCCACCGTCTCGCGACTGATCGGACGATCGCTCTGCGACGAAGCGAGGGCGAGCGCCAGTGGAAGGTCGAGTGCTGGCTCGTCCAAGACGATGCCGCCAACGAGATTCGCGTAGATGTCGCGGTCGCTGATCGCAATGCCAGCGCGGCGACCGAGCACGGCGGCGAGGAGGGCGAGGCGCGCTGAATCGAGTCCACGCCCAGTGCGACGCGGTGCGCCGAAGGCGGCGCCAGCGACGAGCGCCTGCACCTCAACCAACATCGGGCGGCTCCCCTCAAGAAGCGGAGCGACCACCGCTCCTGGTGCACGCGCCTCGCGATCATCAATGAAGGCGCGTCCAGGATCGTCAATGCCCGTGAGGCCGTGCTCGCCCATCTCAAGGAGGCCGAGCTCATCTGTTGAGCCGAAGCGATTCTTTGCGGCGCGCAACGTGCGCAGTGTGCCGTGGCGATCGCCGTCCAACATCACCACCGCATCCACAAGGTGCTCGAGCGTCTTCGGTCCCGCGATGCTCCCCTCCTTGGTGACGTGACCAACGAGGATCACCGCGCAGTTCGTTGCACGAGCGGCACCGGCGAGCCAGTCGGCGGCGCCGCGCACCTGACCAACGCTCCCTGCAGGACCCTCAAGTCCGCCGAGCGTTGCCGTCTGAATGGAGTCAACGATCAGGAGTGTCGGCTTCGCGAGCATCAGCGCCTCGCTGATCGCGCCGACCTCGCTCTCTGCAAGGAGTTCGACCCCCTCCGCCGCCGGGCCCTCCATCAGGCCGAGTCGTTCAGCGCGATCCGCGATCTGCGCCGCTGACTCTTCACCAGATGCATAAAGGACGCGACCACCCGCCGCAGCGATCCCCGCCGCCGCCTGAAGCAGCAGCGTGCTCTTCCCAATGCCCGGCTCTCCACCGAGCAAGACGACTGACCCAGGGACGGCGCCGCCACCGAGGACGCGGTCAAGTTCAGGGACGCCGAGTGGGAGGCGTGGCGCGCGATCGGCGCCAGCGAGCTTCAGCGCCTGCGGTCGCGCTGGCCCAGAGGTTGAGGTGCTGCTTGCGGCGCGCACGCGCGCACTTGCGCTCGGTCGCTCTTTGATTGTCTCAACGAGTGAGTTCCACTCATTGCAGTTGCGGCAAGGGTTCTCAAATGCCGGCGCCTCAAAGGCGCAGCGTTGACAGAGCCAGACGCTCTTGCTCTTCGCCATCGGGGCGTCGCCCCGACTCAGTCTGCGGCGCCGACCGGCTCAGCCGGCACGGCGGAGGAGAAGGCGCCCCCCTCTTCGTGCAGCATGACGGCAAGTGCATCGCCAACGAGATCAACAACATAGGCTGCGTCAGCTGCATCCTCGCCACGCAAGAGTCGCTCAGCGAGCGGATCTTCCACGAGCGTCTGGATTGCACGACGCAGCGGTCGCGCGCCATACGTCACGTCGTATCCAACCTTGATCAGGTGATCCTTCGCCGCATCTGTAATTGTGAGCGCATGCCCCTGATCGCGGAGCTGCGAGATGATGCGCTTCACCAAGAGGTCTACGATGCGTCGCATCTCCTCCTGGCTGAGTGGTCGGAAGACAATGCTCGCGTCCACGCGGTTCAAGAACTCTGGACGGAAGGCCTTCTTCAACTCTTCGTCCACCTTCGCGCTGATCAGGCCGTACTCCTCTTCGGCGCGCGCATCGGCCCCCTCGCCACGCGCGCGGAATCCGAGTGAGGATGGCGTCTGGATCTGTCGCGCACCAAGGTTGGAGGTCATAATCAAAATGACGTTGCGGAAGTCCACACGTCGCCCCTTGGCGTCCGTGAGTTGGCCATCCTCAAGGATCTGCAGCAGGATGTTGAAGACCTCGCTGTGCGCCTTCTCGATTTCGTCGAGCAGCACCACGGCGTACGGCCGGCGTCGAATCGCCTCGGTCAGCTGGCCACCATCATCAAAGCCGACGTAGCCGGGAGGTGCACCAACGAGTCGGCTCGTGTTGTGGCGCTCCATGAACTCGCTCATGTCGATCTTAATCAGCGCATCCTCTGTGCCGAACATGAACTCGGCGAGCGCCTTCGCCAACTCGGTCTTCCCCACGCCGGTCGGGCCGAGGAAGAGGAAGCTGCCGATCGGGCGCTTCGGATCCTTCAGGCCAGCGCGAGCGCGACGCACGGCGCGGCTGAGCGTGCCGATCGCCTGCTCCTGGCCGACCACACGGCCGCCGAGCGACTCCTCCATCTTCAGGAGGCGCGCCGTCTCAGCTTCGGCGAGGCGCATCACAGGGAT
>JAPLHQ010000031.1 GCA_026389555.1 Chloroflexota bacterium | reverse complement strand
GCGGCGAGGCCGGCAACGGCGCCAGCGCCGCCCAGCAGGTGGCCAACCATGCTCTTTGGGGAGCTGATCGGAATCTTATAGGCGTGCTCGCCGAGTGCGCGCTTGATCGCCTTCGTCTCTGTGAGGTCGTTAAGCGGGGTGCTGGTGCCGTGCGCCACGATGTAGCTGATGTCGGTGACCTGCGCGCCACCATCTTTAATCGCCTTGGTCATGGATGCGGCGGCGCCGCGGCCGGTTGGCTCTGGTGCAGAGATGTGGAAGGCGTCGGCGGTTGCACCAGCGCCAAGGAGTTCGGCGCGGATGGTGGCGTTGCGCGCCTTTGCGTGCGCGAGTGACTCCACCACGAAGACGGCGCCACCTTCGCCGAAGAGGAAGCCGTCACGGTTCTTGTCGAACGGACGGCTGGCGAGTGTTGGTTCGCTGTTGCGCTTGCTGAGCGCCCCCATGTTGCCGAGTGCGGCAAAGGCCATTGGGAGGAGTGGCGCCTCAACGCCGCCAGCAATGACAATGTCCGCCTCGCCGCTGCGAATGAGACGCAGCGCATCTTGGAAGGCGAGGACGCCAGTGGCACAGGCGGCCGCCTGCGTGATGGCGGGGCCGGTGAGGCCGTACTTCATGCTCACCAGGCAGGCGCCCATGCTTGGGCTGAGCGCTGGGATGGCGAAGGCACTGACGAAGCGGCCACCCTTCTCACGGAAGGCGTCGCTCCCCATCGTGACCTGCTCAATTCCACCGCCGCCCGTGTTGATGACGGTGGCGACGCGGTCGCGGCGCTCCGCGTCCCACTCGTGGATGTTGGCGAGCCCTGCGTCTTCAATCGCCTCCGTTGCGGCGGCAACGGCGAACTGGACGAAGCGACTCATGCGGCGCGCCATCTTCATCTCCATCGTCTTGGTCGGATCGAAGTCCTTCACCTCAGCGGCGATCTGCACCTCGTTGGCGGATGGATCGAAGTGCGTGATGCGGCCAGCGCCAGAGGTTCCGGCGATCAGCGCCGACCAGTAGCTGGCGGCGCTATTGCCGATCGGCGTGATCGCGCCGTAGCCGGTGATGACGGCGCGCTGTGCATCGCTTCGTGGTGCGTTCTGCTCTGTCATCTCGCCTCCTATTTCCCGGTCCAGTGTCGCAGCACCACGGCGCCATTGTGGCCGCCGAGCCCGATGTTGTTGCTGATCGCCGCACGGAGCGGTGCCTCGCGCGTCTCGAGCGCCACGGTCAGGTTGCACTCTGGGTCAACGTTGCGGGTGTTCAGCGTCCCTGGGATCGTCTGGTGGTGGAGGGAGAGGGCGGTGAAGATCGCTTCAACTGCGCCCGCCGCACCCATCAGGTGTCCGGTGAGTGACTTCGTTGCGGAGATTGGGATCTGCGCCGCGCGAGCGCCGAGTGCGCTGTGGAAGGCGAGCGCCTCGCGCGCGTCGCCCACTGGGGTGCTCGTGCCGTGCGGGTTGATCATGTCAATCTCCGAGGCGTCAATCTTGCCGCGCTGTAGCGCCCACTTTATGGAGCGCGCCGCACCAGCGCCACCTTCAATCGGCTGGATCATGTCGTGCGCGTCGGCGGACGAACCGTAGCCGACTACCTCTGCATAGATCGTTGCGCCGCGCGCCCTGGCGTGCTCAAGGTCTTCCACGATGAGAGCGCCCGCACCCTCGCCCAAGACGAAGCCGGCGCGATCAAGGTCAAACGGACGCGACGTGGAGCTTGGCCCTTCGCCATCACGGGGCGCCCCAAGGCCGCGCATATTCATGAAGCCGATATGCGCCACCTCGATGAGTGGATTCTCCGTGGAGCCTGCGATGACGGCGGTGACGTCGCCGCGCTTGATCGCTTCAGCCGCCTCGCCCAGCGCGTGCGTCCCGGTGGCGCAGGCGGAGACGACCGCCATGTTGTGCCCCACGGCGCCCGTCTCAATGGCGATCATGCCCGAGGTGCTGTCGACCAGGCCGTGCGCAATAAAGGTTGGCGCCACACTGCGCGGCCCCTTCTCCTTCCAGGCCATCTGGTTCTCAATAAAGAGCCCCTGTCCGCCAGCACCAGAGCCGAAGACCACGCCGATCTCCTCACGGTTTGCGTCGGTGATTTCTAGACCCGAGTGCGCGAGCGCCTGCTTTGCGGCGGCAACACCCCAGTGAATCTCTGGACCGGTGCGGCGTACCGACTTGGCGTCAAGCCAGGCGGCGGGATCAAAGTTCCGCACTTCACCAGCAACAACGTACGGCGCATACGGGGTTGGATCCCAGTGCGTGATGCGGTCAAGGCCGCTCTTCATCTGTGTCAGTGACGACCAGGCGGTGGCAGCGTCGTTGCCGATTGGCGAGACGATGCCGAGACCGGTGATGACGACGCGTCGCGTGTGATCTGGTTCGCGCATGGTGCCTCCTAGCTCGCTACTGCCGCTGTTGTTGTTGCTGTTGCTGCGCTGCGTGGCAGTTCATCAATGGAAAGGATCTCGGCGCCGGTCGCCGATGTGATGCGCTTCACGAGCCCGCTCAAGACGCGGCCGTAGCCAACCTCAACGTAGCGTTGCGTTCCGGCGGCGGCGGTTGCGCCGATCGCTGCGATCCAGTCAACACCTGTTGTGAGATGGTCGGAGAGCTCGCGGCGCAGCTCTGCGGCGGTGCTAATTGGTGTTGCGGTTGCATTCGCGAGCATCGTGATCTTTGGGTCGTGGACGGTGACGGCGTTAAGTGCGTCGCGCATCCCCGCCGCCGCCTCTTCCATCAGTGGTGAGTGACTGGCGATGCTCACCTGCAGCCGCACGGCGCGCTTTG
>JAPLHQ010000092.1 GCA_026389555.1 Chloroflexota bacterium | reverse complement strand
GGTGGAACCATCCTGATCGGTCGCGACACGCGACCGAGCGGCGCAGGGCTCAGCGCTGCACTTGCAGCAGGGGCGAACGCTGCTGGTGCACACGCGATCGATCTTGGCGTCATTCCAACACCTGGGCTCGCCGCAGTGGTTGCGAGTGAGCCGACCGCATCATGTGGTGTGGTGGTGACCGCATCGCATAACCCAGTGGAATACAACGGGCTGAAGGTACTCGGCCGCGACGGCCGCAAGATTGCCGATGCGGTGGAGCGTGAGCTCGAGGCGGCGATTGATGCTGAGCTTGCACGCGGCGCTGGTACCGCGCCGGATCAGGTGCGCGGTGCGAGTTCAACAGTTGAAGGGGAGTCGTATCGCGCGCGATACACCGCACAGCTCGCTGCCACCGCCGCCGTAGCGGCACCAGACTCGGCCGCCGCAGCCATCCGCGTCCTTGTTGATGCTGCGAACGGTGCTGGCGCGCCGTTTGCCGTAGCGGCACTCACCGCAACCGGCGCCAAGGTTGAGGGGATGGCGCTTGGAGACGGCGTTATTAATGATGCGGTCGGGGCCACCTCACCGGAAGCGTTGGGCGCACGCGTCCTCGCTAGCGGCGTAGATATTGGGATCGCCCTAGACGGCGACGCCGATCGATGTGCCGTAGTAGATGAGCGCGGTCAGCTGGTTGATGGTGACGTAGTGATCGGTCTCATTGCGCTCGACCGAAAGGCGCGTGGCCTTCCGCACTCGGATCAGGTGGTGGCGACGATCTTGACCAACAGCGGCATTGAGCGACATCTCGCCGCAGCGGGGATCAAGCTCCAGCGCACCCCAGTGGGGGATCGCCATATTGCTGAGGCGCTCGCCGGCAAGGAGGAAGGGTTCGGTGGCGAGAAGAGCGGCCACCTCCTCTTTCTAGAGCACGCACCCACTGGCGACGGGCTGATCAGCGCAATTGAGGTGATTGCGCTCTGTGCGCGAGCGAAGCGACCACTCTCTCAGCTTGCAGCGGCACTTCCGCTTGATCCACAGGTGCAGCGAGTGATTCGTGTGGAGGAGGGTGAGGCGGAGTCGCTCCTCGCCGACCCACGGTTTACCGAGGTACTGCGCGAGGTGGAGGCGCTCCTTAGGGCAGGGGGCGGCCGCATCCTGGTGCGCCCGTCAGGCACTGAGCCGCTCCTTCGCGTCATGGCGGAGGGACCCGATGCTGCGGCGGTAGCGTCGGCAGCGGAGCGTCTTCTTGGCGCCGCCGCCAGCCTCCTCGGTCGTCGCTCCTGAGCGAGCGGTAGACTACGCGCATGTTGCGCGAGACGTCGTACCAGCACGAGCTCCCCGCCCTGGGGGTCGATATCGTGCGCGTGGAGCGGATCGCCGGCGTCCTTCAACGTCACCCCACTCGATTTGAGGCGCGCGTCTTGACCGGAGCTGAGCGCTCCTATGTCCGCGCACGACCAGAAAACATGGCCGGTCGCTGGGCGGCGAAGGAGGCGGTCTCCAAGGTGCTCGGCCTTGGGGTTCGCGGGATCGGCTGGCGTGAGATTGAGATTGAGCGGCTCCCCACCGGCCAGCCAACAGTGCGACTCCACGGCAACGCAGCGCAACGCGCCGAGCAGCTCGGCATCGCCGCGATCGCCGTCTCCATCACGCATGAGCGCGAATACGCCGTCGCCGTCGCGTTCGGCCAGCGCACCGCACGCGAGGCATAAGTATGGGTATCCCTGAGGCGCTCCTCGCCGCGGGGCTACCGCCGCTCGCTCGCGCCGCATGGGTTGAGGTGAGCCTCGATGCGATCGCGAACAACGTGCGCAGCCTGAAGGCGCGCCTCCCCGAGGGTGGCCACCTTGACGTTGTGCTGAAGTCAAACGCGTATGGCCTTGGCGCGGTGCAGATCGCTCGCGCCTCGATCGCCGCCGGTGCGCGCTCTGTGCTGGTGGCGACCGTTGATGAGGCGCTCCAGCTACGACGCGCGGGGATCAGCGCACCGCTCCGTGTTCTCTGGCGCGTCCCGAGCGAGTACCTGCGCGAAGCGGCGCAACTCGAGATCGGCGTCCCAGCCACCTCTCCCGGCGTCGTTGCGGAACTGCTCGCCGCAGATTTACGTGGCGTGTCGCCACTGATCGTTGATGTGGAGGTGGATACAGGACTCGGTCGTGATGGCATCCTTCCAGACGAACTGAAGGAGCAGTTGTCGCTGCTCCGCGCTGCGAGTGATCGCATCACGCTCCGCGGCATCTGGAGCCACCTCACCGCCGCAGAGGATATTCCCCGTTCTGAGACGCAGGCCGAACGACTGAACGAAGTGGCTGATCATCTCGCCGAGCCTGCAGCTGGCGGCCTCAGCGTGGGGCTCGAGCGTCACCTCGTCGGCTCTGGTGGACTACTCACCATTGGTGGGGCGGAGCACGTTGCGCGCGTGGGGATTGCCCTCTTCGGCGTGGTGCCGAATGCACTGCGCTCTACCTCATCTGCCGCCGATATTGGATTGGACCCGGTCTATCAGCTGATCGCTCGCCCGGTTCGAATCGCAACGCTCCCTGCTGGACACGGCGTGGGCTACGGCCCGCATTTCGTCGCGAAGCGTCCATCACGTATCATCACCCTGCCGATCGGCTATGCAGATGGGATCTCGTATCACGACAAGGATCGCGCCGAGGTGCTCGTGCGCGGGGTGCGGCTCCCAGTGGTCGGTACGATCGCGATGGACTCGATCACGAT
>JAPLHQ010000077.1 GCA_026389555.1 Chloroflexota bacterium | reverse complement strand
CGTGAAGCGCATCGAAGAGCTGACCGGCTGGGATCTTCGCGAGGCGGATCTGCGCTTGGCCCTCTCGCTGGCGCTGCGCATCCTTGATGCTGAGGGGGGCCCAGAGGCGTCCTCGTAACCCCCCCCGTCTGATAGCCTTCCGCTACAACCCGCGATTAAGACGGCACCAAAAGGTGCGGCAGGTCGTGGACCAGATGAGGTAGACAGTGAGTAAGTTTGCAGTAGTCGCGACGTCACTCGCGCTGATTGGCGCACTGTTCTTTGGTACTCCTGCGGCAGTGTATGCAGGTCCAGTCGTAGCGAACGATATCTACGTTGGCTCCAATGCCAATGCAACGGTGGCTAGTTCATGCGCTGACCCTGATTTCACCACCGCCTCTTCCAACATCAACACAGCACTTGATCTAGCGCTGGCAGACGTTGACAACCATGGCGACACCGTCATCATCTGCGACGGCGACTACACGTATGCCGCTGATATCACGCTGCACGACGGCGCATTTCGCCACAACGTGATCAACATTGAGGCGGCGCCTGGCGCCGAGGTCACGCTTGATGGCGATGACCAATACCAGCTTCTCAAGTTCGCCAATATGACATCCGTGAGCGTCACAGGGATTAGTTTTCTTGACGCACAGGTTGATACCAATGGTGCAGCGATTCAGATTATGGGGGGAACACTGAACATTGTGGATTGTTCCTTCGCTAACGGTGGCACTGCCACCGTCAATGGCGGGGCAATCTACTCAGAGCCTGGTCACGTCACCATTTCTGGGAGCACCTTCACTGATAATCGAGCCGGAGCTGAAGGTGGCGCCGTTGCGGTGGAGAATGCAGTAGACGGTGAGGGCGTCACTGTCTCAGACTCCCTCTTTACCGGAAACAGCGAAGCCGAAGGCGCAGCCATTTCTGTTAATGGTGTTAGCGCCGCAATCATCACGGTCACTGATTCAGAGTTCGTAAATAACGACGGAACGTACGGCGCGATCACGATTGATGATGGCAGCGTAGAGCTGACCAACGTTCTTATGGATGGAAACAACAACACAATGGGACAAGGCGGCGCGGTATACGCGGAAGAAGATCTCACAATTACAGACTCAGAGTTCACGAACAACAGTTCCGCGGACGGCAACGGCGGGGCAATATACAATTACGGCGACACGATCGTCATCGGCAGTCTCTTCACCGGAAACGTTGCGGACGGCAACGGCGGGGCAATATTCAATGAAGAAGGAAGCCTGGTGGTGACTAGGTCCCAGTTCACCAACAACAGCAGCGGGGAAGGGGATGAAGGCGGCTCGGAAGGCGGCGCGATTGCAGTTGAAACCTGCGATGAGGTGTCAGTGTCAGGGAGTAAATTCCTGCGCAATTCTGCTGGTGACCAAGGCGGAGGAGCGATCAATTTCGACTGCGATGCTGATGCTGATGTGCTTGTTTCGCGGAACACCTTCACAGGTAATTCTGCCCGCAGCTGGGGCGGAGCAACCGATCAAGACAGTAGTGACTTCGTTATTCGCTACGTTAGAAATACGTTTACAAGTAACAGTGTGACGGACGGAACCATTGGGCTTCTTCTTCAGGTAGGGGGCCAAGGCGGTGCTGTCTGGGTATACAACGCGAGGTTCTCCGGCAACCGCTTCACCCGCAATCGCGCAAGTGAATTCGGTGGTGCGGTGTACGCAACGGACAGTCGGGTCGCTCGAGCTGCGAAGAGAAGTACGTTCTCCGGCAATCGTGCGCGTAGGGGCTCAGACGTCTACCTGTCCCGAAAGTGACTAGTCGGCCGTAGAAACTTTTGAGGGGCCGGGCGGAGACGCTCGGCCCCTCGTTTATTCCAATTGAGCTGAACCGCTACTATGTCTTTATGCAGCCGACACGAGTCCGTGAAGGACGTACGCGCCGCGCGCTGATCGCGCTCCTCGTGGGGGCGACCCTCGTTCTCCCAGCAGCCTTGGCGCCTACCGGTGCAGCCGCAGTTGAGACGCCCGTCTCGTGCACCGGCTGGGACTCGCTGATCACGCCACCAAAGACGATTCGCGTCTTGCGCACGCGCACTGGTCTTGTTGAGGTGGTGCCGTTCAGGACGTATGTCTATCGGACGCATGTGGCGGAGTTCTGGTCCGAGTACTTGAGCGAGCCGTACTCGGATGCGCTCCTTGGCGCGGGTGCTGTGGCGATTAAGCAGAACGCCTGGTCGTGGACGATGAACGAGCGCAACTGGTGGAGCGTCTCAAGTTTCACCAGCACGCAGGCGGGCTGGGTGCGCGACGACTACGCGGATGATAATCAGCTCAATGGTTCTGCCGGCAACACAGCCTGGAGCCGCCAGCGGCGCGCCGATGAGAATGCGGCGATCGCACTGCGGATGAGAATTCGTCTTGGTGCTGATCGTGAGGATGATGGCGTGGGCGGCCTTGAATGGGATAGCGAGAGCTCTACGTATACGGCGCCACTTGAGGTGCTGGACGAGAACGGTGATGCTCAGCCGATCACCAAGAAGTCGAAGCGCAGCTGCTTCGACGTGGTGGATCACCCATCGATGAACCAGTACTACTCGCGCGGCGGAATCTATGAGCCGGGCTACAGCAGTGGGAGCCAGAGCAACGCGCGTTACAACACCGCGGTAGACGCTACCTGGGGGATGACGATGCAGCGCTTCTACCCCGTCTCGAGTGAATGGCGATTCTGGCGCCCGGGCTTCTACGGCAGCTTCACGGTGAATCGCGACTGCATGTTGCCGCCAGAGGCGGGCGACACCAACGTGCAGATGCGACACCCATCACAGCCGAGCCACTGGCGCGGCTGGTCGTT
This sequence comes from Chloroflexota bacterium, assembly GCA_026389555.1. Lineage (GTDB taxonomy): Bacteria > Chloroflexota > Limnocylindria > Limnocylindrales > Limnocylindraceae > Limnocylindrus. The sequence continues at coordinate 6,030 of JAPLHQ010000077.1, read as the reverse complement.
CTTCCCAGTGAATGCCGACGACTGCGCGCGAACACGCAACCTTTCGGTTGAAGCGCTGCTGCGCGCCTCCTTCTTCTCATTTGATTCAGTACAAGTAGCCGGGACGGGAAGTAGTGATGTGGCCGACGATCGCTTTGACATCACCGCCGTCTATCCGATCCGCGTCCTCTCGCCGCACGGCGATCTCACCGGCGACGCGAAGGGGGACATTCTCGCCGTCTCGCCAGCTGGCGCGGTGCGACTCGTCTCTACTGACAGTTCTGTGGATGCGGCGGGGCGCCTGAACGGGAAAGCGCCAGGGAGTGTTGCGGTTGGCCGTAATGAGACGCTGCTGAGCAGGATCGTGGCCCGCTCCACCGCAGAAGGGGAGGCGGCCGTGGTTGATCTCCGTGAGGCGGCGGACGGCAGCTTTAGCATGATCGAGACGCCGTATACGGGCGGCACCCTGAAGGAGCCACGAGCGCGCTTTGAGGGCTACGCGGGCTTCGATGCGAGCGCCACCCTCGGCCTGTATGCGGTGGATACCGCGAACGATGGGATTGAGGAGCTCTTCATTACCGAAGTGGTCCCTGCCGGCGATGGCACCGCGCCGCACCTGCGCATCTACAGTGCGCCACTTGATGGCAGCCCAACGCTGATTGGCGAGGTTGACGCCGCGGCGGACGCGCGCATCCTGATGGACGACTTCACCGGTGACGGCACCGTTGACCTTGCGGCGCTCTGGCGCGCGGCTGATGGATCGCTCGCCGTATCGCTCGCACAAGGTGCGGGCGCGCCACCAGTCAGCGAGTGGAGCCTTGGAGAGTTCAGTGAGCCTGGCGCACTCGTCTGGCCGATCAGCAGCGCCTGGAGCGCAAACGAAGGCGATCTGACGGGTGACGGCGTAGCAGAGCTCTATGTGCGCTATCGAGATCCGGCGGGCATGATTCGCGTGCAGTCGTTCAACCTTGATGGCGCCCACGAGTTGCCAAACCCAGACAAGGTTTATGTTCCTGAAACCGAACCACAGCGCAGCACCACGGTGCGCGCCGGTGAGCGCACGCTCAAACTGGTTGCGCAGCGACTCGGCGTCAAGCTCGCAACACTCCTTGCGCTGAACTCCGGCCCTACCTACACGATCATCATTCAACCGAACGATACATATACGAAGATTGCAAAGCGCACCAAGTCGAGTGAAGCCTGCCTGCGTTCCATGAACGGGAACAAGATCTTGGTACGTACCAAGCTGCTCACCATCCCGCGCGACCTCTGCGTTTACACAAAGGAGAGCGTGATGTTCCGCAACGCGCCAGTGCGTATTCTCGACGGTGAGTTTGATTGGCTGCGCGCCGGTGACACTTGGACGAGCGTTGCGGAACGCGCGGCAACGGTTGGCGTCACCGTCACGGCCGAGGCGCTTGCAGCGCTGAACAGCGACGTCACCCTGAGCGCGGCGGCAGCGGGGGAGCAGGTCGGCACGAAGGTCAGCATTCGCGCGCCGTGGGCACCGCTCGCGCGCACGCTCCCTGCAACGCCAGAGATCGTCAGCACGCTGACGCTGCGCTGGAACAGTCCGTTTGAAGCCTGGCGTTCAGCAGGTAGCGGTGCGGCAACACCAGAGCTCTATGTCCGTGACTGGAACGGCGACGGGATCGACGAGCTCGCCTTCGCCGCCGCCCCAGGGGCGAGCAGCGTCACGCTGCAGTTCCTCACGCGTGGCACGGACGGTCGTCTCTCGTTCGGCGCCAGCCTTACGCGAGCGGGTGTGGTGACCGGCTGGGTGCTCCGCTAGCGCGACTCTGCCGCAAAACCCCTGAACTTGTGCAAGGTCACAAACTCAGACCCTGAAAACTCCCCCCTCCGCTCACTGAAAGCGGTCTAGACTCGCCCTCAACGGCACTCCCTCACGCCTAGCAGTGGGGAATCTGTGCCGCAGGCACAAGTTTCGGGCGCCTTGAGCCCGAAACAGGCGTGAGTGGGAGGGGATCATGGCGGAGAGCGGGGGGAAGTCAGCCACGGGGCGCAGCGACGCGGAGATCCGCGAGGCGCTCGCGACAGTGGCGAAGGCGGAGAAGGCGGGGATCCGCACCGTCCAGCTGCAGTTCGTGGACATCCACGGCACCGTCAAGAGCGTCCAGATTCCTATCCACCAGATGCCTGGCTCCATCAAGCACGGTTCCTGGTTCGATGGCTCTTCTGTTGAAGGCTTCACACGCATCGCCGAATCAGACCAGCTGCTGCGCGCCGACATGAGCACCTGGAGAATTCTCCCGTGGGCACCAGCGGAGAGCGGCGCGGGAACGGCGCGCGTGATCTGCGACGTGATCCTTCCAACTGGCGAACCATTCGCTGGTGATCCTCGTAGCGTGTTGCAGCGACAAGTGGCGCGCGCGGAGAAGCTCGGCTACAAGGTGAACATGGGACCAGAGTTGGAGTTCTTCCTCTTTGAGGTTGGACCAGACGGAAAGCCAACCAGCACCCCGCATGACAGCGCCGGCTACTTTGATTTCACCGGCGACCAAGGGATTGAGATTCGCCAAGACATGGTGGATGCGTTGGAGGCGCTCGGCATCAAAATTGAGACGGCGCACCATGAGGTTGCGCCAGGACAGCATGAGATTGACTTTGAGTACTCCGATGCGATGAGCACCGCAGACAACGCCACGACTTTTAAGTACGCGCTGAAGGAGATCGCGAAGCAGCACGGCCTCTACGCGAGCTTCATGCCGAAGCCGATCTATGGCATCAACGGATCCGGCATGCACGTACACCAGAGCTTGGCGAGTCTCAAGACAGGAAAGAACGTCTTCTACGACGCCAAGGATAAGTACGGCCTGAGCGATATGGCGAAGTCATACATGGCTGGCGTGCTGGCGCACGCGCGCGCGATGATCGCCATCCTTGCGCCAACGGTGAACTCGTATAAGCGGCTGGTGCCTGGATACGAAGCGCCAACGTATCTGGTTTGGGGTCGACGCAATCGTTCGGCACTCATCCGCGTCCCGATGATCTCCTCAGGCCGCTCAGTAGAGGGAACGCGCATGGAGCTGCGCTGCCCAGATCCTTCAGCGAATCCGTATCTCGCCTTCGCGGTGATGATCGCGGCGGGTCTCGACGGCATTGAGAAGAAGATGGTGCTGCCGGATCCAGTTGAAGAGTCGCTCTATGAGATGGATGCGGTACGCGTGGCGCAGCACGGCATTCGCGAACTCCCAGGGAGCCTGGAGGAGGCGATCGCCGAGATGAAGGCGGATCCTGTGGTCACGGGCGCCCTGGGCGACCACGTGCTGACGCACTTCTTGGACGCCAAGCAGGCGGAGTGGGACGCCTATCGCACCCACGTCTCTGACTGGGAGCTGAAGCGCTACTTGGAGCAGTACTAGGGGGGCTGCTCGGCTACTCCATGGGCTGGAGCGCGCCGCGCTCGGGCTGAGAGGGCCCCGACACCCCGTTCTTTGATATCTTGCGGGCGTCTGCCCGATGTGGGCGCCCGCTACGGCGGTAGAAAGGAATGGATTTCGGAGGCTCAGACGATGCGAAAGCTCCTCACCGCGCTCACCGCCCTGACCCTGGTTGGCGGCGTCCTGCTAGGCGCTCCGGCACGCACCCTTGCAGTGGGCGAGGGTGGGAGTGCGGACTACTGGATTAGCACCGCATCCGTTGGGGCTGGAACCAGCTGTGCTTCGCCAACGCATCAGTACGATTGGGCAAATGAGAACAAGCGCTTTAACGACCTACTTGATCTCGTTCTTGCAGATGTCGACGCGGAGAACTACGCGTCCGTCACCATCGCAATCTGCGACGCGGATAATGGCGCAGCGCAGCGCTATGAGATGGATGGCGACACTGATGCAACAGATGATGTATCTGGAGCCGAGATCACGATCATCGGCGTGCAGTGGGGCTCCACAGATCTCGCCGACACAGACGATGTGATCATTGATGGCAACGGGAGTTGGTCGCCGTTTGAATTTGAAAACGCTGACGTCAACATTGGCTACCTCACGATTGACCGTCCGTTTGACAACAACGAAGGCGCCGGGATCCACGTATACCAGGATGATCCAGGGTTTATCTACGAACTGAAGCTTGAACATGTTGCGATTAATGAGGCATACATTGCTTCAGGAGACGGTGCTGGCGTGTACGCCGAGGGCATCGTCACGATCACAGACAGCACATTCACGGACAACGTCGCTAATAGTGGAAATGGCGGTGCAATCTATGTGGCAGACGCGGTCTCTGTGACCATCTCCGACTCGGTGTTTGGCGATCCCAATGACGATTTTTCTGGGAATGTTGCTAACGATAATGGCGGCGACATCTACGTCACTGGTGGGGGTGCGCTTGCAGATCTGAGCATCAGCAACAGCCAGTTCTATGATGCCTTAGCTGAAGGTGACAACGGTGGGTCAATCGCTGCGATTTGCGCAGCGAGCGATATCAGCGGCGTCACGATTCGCGGCGCGGAAGCTGATCATGATGGCGCTGGCCTGTATTTCAGCGACGATTCAGGGTGCGGAGCGGACTACACGGCCACCGTCACCAACAGTAGGTTCTTGAACAATGACGCTGGCAATCAAGGTGGCGCAATATCCGACGCTCAAGATGCATCGGATTCTCCCCTTACAGATGTTATTGTCACTGGGAGCTACTTCTACCAAAACGAAGCAGACCGCGGAGCAGCAATCAATCTTGATGGGACAACGCTTACGCTCTCAAATAGTACGTTCATTGAAAATCACGCCTTAAGCGACGGTGGAGCACTCGAGCTTTGCGATAATGAAGCCGTAACGGTCACCGGCTCACGCTTTGTCGGCAACACGTCGGAGGATTCTGGTGGGGCCATTCAGGTGGATTGCGACACTATGAATCTCACGATTGAGTCCAATAAGTTCGAGCGCAACACGGCGGGGGACCAAGGGGGCGCGATCCGGGTCCAGTGGGGATCGAGCGAATTATCAATCACCTCAAACACGTTCACCGGGAACTCCGCGGAACAGGGCGGCGCTGTGTCAATTAATGACGGCGAAGTCGACTCCTACCTCTGGTCAATCACCAGAAACTCGTTCACCAAGAACCGCGCGACCTTGAACGGAGGCGCACTGCACATGGCGCTTGATGATTCAGGGAACGTAGTCACGCCGAACGTTAAGAAGAACCGATTCAGGGGGAACTCTGCGCCGGCGGCCGGTGCGGTGGTGGTTGAGAGCGATTACGGCACGGAACGCGTCATTCTCAAGCGCTACGAGCGAGGGCTACGAGGAAACAGCTTCCAGTCGAATCGCGCGACGAGAGATCGAAGGTCGGCGAACATTGGAGTGCACTTCGACGAGTAGCCTTCAGATCAACGACTGATCGCTCAGTCGCGAACGCTCTGAACTAGCTGGGGCGCGGCAGGCGGGGAGACCCGTGGGCCGCGCCCTTACTCGTTCCCTTGTGCAAGGCCCCACGAGGGAGGGGCACGAGACCTGTATCCTGCTCAGGATGTCTGCCCTGACCGATCAAGAGCTGGTCTCCGCTTGCCTGCAGGGGCGGGAGAGCGCCTACGCGCTCCTCGTGGAGCGCTATACCCCGCGGCTGCACCGCATTGCCGCCCGGATCTGCCGCCACCCCCAGGATGCCGAGGACGCCGTGCAGGAGGCGTTCCTCCAGGCAGTGCGGGACCTCCGCAAATGGAAGCCCACAGCGCCGCTCGAGGCGTGGCTGGTCACAATCACGGTGCGGACCGCCCAGAAGGTGGACCAGCGCTCGAATCGGGTCGCCAGTCGCTCCGACTCCCTGGACGCCCCGCTCCCAGACGGGAACCAGCGTGAGCTCAGGGACCAGGGGAGCGGCAGTGACCCCGCCGCCGCCGCTGGCCGCGCCGACCTCTCCGCCCGCCTGGCTGCTGCCATAGCGGACTTACCAGACAAGTACCGGGCGGCGGTCACGCTCCGCTTCCAGGAGGGGCTGAGCCCCAAAGAGATCGCCACACACCTCAACCTCCCTGAGCGGACCGTGCGAACCCACCTCCTCCGTGGCTTGCGGGCGCTCAAGGAGAGCGTGGGG
>JAPLHQ010000015.1:9687-11621 GCA_026389555.1 Chloroflexota bacterium | reverse complement strand
CGTGCACGTAAGTCAGCAATATCTGAGGCGAGTGCGAGCACCGCCATCACTTCGCTTGCAACAGTGATCACCGTCTCCGATTCGCGAACCACACCGTTCTCGCGTCCGCCAAGACCGATGATCGTCTTTCGAATAGCGCGATCACTAATGTCTACAACGCGCGGCCAGGTGATTGCGCGCAGATCAATGCCGAGCGCATTGCCGTGATGAAGATGGTTGTCCAGGAACGCGGCGGTGAGATTGTGAGCAGCGCCAATGGCGTGGACGTCGCCGGTGAGGTGCAGGTTGAACTCTTCCATTGGGATCACCTGGCTGTAGCCGCCGCCTGCGGCGCCACCCTTGATGCCGAAGACGGGGCCGAGGCTCGGCTGGCGAATCGCCACCGTTGCCTTCTTCCCAATCACGTTGAGCCCCTGCGCAAGTCCGATCGTTGTGGTGGTCTTCCCTTCGCCGAGTGGGGTTGGCGTGATCGCCGTCACCACCACGTACTTGCCGCGCTTGCCGAGCTTCTCCATCCGCTCGATTGCCTCAATCGAGATCTTCGCCTTGGTTCGGCCGTACGGCTCCACCTCGTCAGGCGTGAACCCAAGATCAGCGGCAACCGCGTCGATCGGCTTCGGCGTGACGCTGCGCGCGATCTCTAGGTCAGATGGAAAGGACATGCGGTGAGTCTACGCCCCAGCACGCCGCGCGGCAGCCTGCGCTGCCTGCAGCACGAGGATCGCGTTCGTCATGGGGCCAACGCCGCCCGGCACGGGGCTGAGCGCCCCCGCCGCACCGATCGCTGCGCTCACGCTCTCAGCATCAACGTCGCCCATGATGCGGTCGCCGTCAGCATGAATCCCAACATCAATAACCACGCAGCCTGGTGCAACGTGTTCACCGCGCACAAGGCCTCGTACACCGGCCGCCACCACCAGGATCTGCGCCGTACGCGTGATCGTCCCCATATCTGGCGTCTTAGAGTGCACCACCTCCACCTGCGCGCCAGCGAGGGCAAGCAGCTGTGCCACCGGGCCTCCCACAACAGCGCTGCGGCCCACCACCACGGCGCGCTGACCGCGCAGCGGGATCTCATGGGCGCGTAGCAGCTCCATCACCGCCGCCGCCGTTGCAGGAAGGAGCGTGCCGTCAAGATCGCCCGCCGTCAGCCGTGCGGCGTTCACTGCTGTTGCCCCGTCCACATCTTTTTGTGGATCGATCGCCGCCACAACGCGCGCGCGATCAACGCCACTCGGGAGTGGCGACTGCAAGATGATCCCCGCAACATCTGGATCCTCTGAGAGACGCTGTAGCGTTGCGCTGATCTCCGCTTCACTCGCTGTTGCCGCGAGTGAAATCTTCTTTACCGCAAGACCAGCAGTCGCTGCTTGCTTGAGCAGCTGCTCCATGTACATGAGCGCATCAATCTCTTCTGTTGCAACGACTGCAGCGAGCACTGCTGGCCTTCCGTCGCGCGCCGCAGTTGCCGCTGCAACAGCGCGCGTGGCGTTGCGCGGTGGAGTGCGGTGAGCGCCGCGCTGGTCTGACTCGCAATCTCCGCGCGTGTCTGCGGATCGTCAATGTACGGGAGGTTCGCTTCAACGTTCTCCGCAGCACTCTCACCGGATGCGCGTGCAAAACGTGCGGCAACCTCAAGGTCGCTTGCGGCGGCAAGGAGTGACTTGTCTTGAATGCTGCGCGCCGCTTCAGCAACAGCAACCGTGGCACGAAGCGTTGCGAGCGGAACTTCCGCGGCACGCTGCGCTGCGGCTGAAATAGCAGAGGTGCGCGCCGCACGCTCATCATCCGAGCTCTTTGGAAGTTTCAACGCCTCCATGAATGCGCCATATGCAACGGCGTCATCTTCGGCGAGTTGAAGAAGTTCAGCGCGTGCGCTGCGTGCGCGCTCAAGTGCCGCCTGTTGCAGCGCACTGTGTTCGCCGCCTTGCGCG
>JAPLHQ010000015.1:0-9646 GCA_026389555.1 Chloroflexota bacterium | reverse complement strand
GCTACCATCTCCACGAGCGCCGCCCCCATCGCACCAGTAACGCCAGCCGCCGACCCGCCACCAGGTGCTGGAGTCGCTGCGGCAAGCGCGTCAAGGTACGAGGTGAGCGAAGTGGTTGATAGGTGCGTCATGCGGCCCCTCTCAATGTGCGCAAGGAGTAGTTAATCTGCCTCGTAATCGCTGCTGCGGCCGCTGTGCTTTCGCGCGAGCGAGAGTGCAATGGCGAGTGAGAGTACGAGCCCCGCAAGTGCGCCGAGCTCGTAGAGGAGCGGTGAAATCTCTCGTCCTGCCACAAGCCACTGCTCAACTTGCGCAGTTGCAATGAGAATGCGCCGCACCACGGCGACAAGGCCAATGATGAGGAACGGTTCAAGGATGAGTTGTGACCTGGCGAGTGAGATGCGCAGCGTGTAGATCAGCTCCGCAATGATGAAGAGGAGGAGTACACGATCAAGGATCTTGAGCGCCGCTTCAATGCTGCCGGATTGGAGCCCGACGACGATCTCATGAAGTACCTCGCCGCCAATGATGAGCACGGCGACCATGAGGACTGCAGCAAGGGTGAGATCGAGCCCGATCTCGACCAAGCGAAGCGCGGAGCGCGCAGACTCAACTGGGCCCCCTTGCCCCTTCGCTGCCCTCGTTCGTCTCTGCGTTGCCATGTGCATAGCATCGCACGGCGAGCCACTTTGGCGAGTTAGGCGTGGCTGAGGACGCCACCAGGCACTTCGGCCGTGGAGGCGAATGGAAGGGTGCGCCACGCGTCGTCAAAGGCCTCAATGCTCCAGGCGCCGCTTCGGCGCGAGAAGGAGAGGACGAGGGCGGCATCTTCGGTCTCCAGCTCCCAGAGGGTGCGTGGGCCGCTCTCGGCGCGATAGGCGCCGTACTCGCGGCGAAGGGCGAGCACCTTGGTCACCTTGCGGACGATCCCCTCAAAGGCGACCGCCGTGGGGGCCCCTGTGCGCCAGTGTGCGGTCACCTTGACCGCGACCGGAGCGATCTGCTGCATTGCCATCTCGTACCTCCTCCCCCGTGGGGGCTACCCCTTGACGGGGACTTCGTTTGACTAGAACATCTGTTCTGCTTGGGTAGTCTCATAGAACATCTGTTCTCTGTCAAGGGGGAGTTTCAGGAGGTGTGCGAGAATCCCCGCACCAGCGCGGGGGGCTCTCCCCCGCCCCAGAAAGGAGCGCAACATGAAGGTCATCCTCACCGCCAACGTCCCGAAGGTCGGCAAGGCCGGCGAGCTCAAGGAGGTCGCCGGAGGCTACGCCCGAAACTTCCTGATCGCGAACGGCCTCGCCATCCCTGCCATTGGCGGGGCGGCCACCCGGGTCGCCGCCGAGATCGCGTCGCGCGCCTCAAAGGTCGACCGCGTCAAGCAGGAGTCAGAGGAGTACGCCAAGAAGATCAGCGCCACCGCCCTCACCATGGGGGTGAAGGTCGGCGAAGGCGGGAAGCTCTTCGGCCCCATCACCAACAAGGAGATCGCCGAAGCGCTCGAGCGCCGCGGCATCAACGTAGAGAAGCACCAGGTCCTGCTCGATGAGCCGTTGAAGCAGCTCGGCACCTACAAGGTGCAGGTCAAGGTCGCCGCGCATCTCATCGCTGAGGTCACGGTCACCGTTGAGCCAAAGAGCTAGCCAAGCGCAGCGCCAAGAAAAGAAACGGCTGGCCACAACGAAGAGCACCGCGCCGCGCAGCATCCTTCACGTTGACCTTGACGCCTTCTTCGCGTCGGTAGAGGTCCGCGACAATCCGAAGCTGGCGGGGAAGCCGGTTGCGGTTGGATACAGTGAAGGACAGCGCGGCGTGATCTGCGCCGCAAGTTATGAGGCGCGCGCGTTCGGCGTCCGCGCCGCCATCTCCACGCGACTCGCGCTCGCACGCTGTCCGCAACTCATCATTGTTGAGCCACGACATGGGCGATACAGCGAAGCGTCAGATGAGGTGATGGAGCTGCTCGACGCGTGGAGCCCAGTGATTGAGCAGGTCTCGGTTGACGAAGCGTATCTCGATCTTGCTGGCACCACGCAACTTCACGGCGACGCAGATAGCGTTGCGCGCGGGCTGAAGCGCGCCGTCAAAGAGAAGACAGGCTTAACAATCAGCGTTGGTGGTGCTGCGAGCAAACTTGTTGCCAAGATTGCATCTGGCGCATCAAAGCCGGATGGTCTGCTCATCGTTCCGCCAGACGAGCAGGTGGCCTGGCTTGCACCACGACCAGTTGGTGAGATCCCGGGGATCGGCCCTGTCGCACAGCGCACACTTCGCGAACTCGGCATCACAACGTGCGGGCAACTCGCCGCCGCACCTGACGATCACCTGCTGCGTCGTTTTGGCGCGCACGGCCCAGACTTGAAGTTGCTCGCGATCGGCGAAGACGACAGCACGGTTGATACGGGTGACGACCGCAAGTCGCTCGGTCGCGAGATGACGCTTGATGACGACGTTGCCGATCCGCACGCACTCGAGACACTGCTGCTCGGTCTGGTTGAATCTGTCTCGCACTCACTGCGGAAAGAACACCTGCTCGCTCGCACCGTCACGCTAAAGCTCAAGGACACCGAGTTTCAATCGTTCACGCGCCAGGTGAAGTTGCCGCAGCCGAGTGACCTGAGCGGACCGATCTTTGAAGCGGCGCGCACGCTACTGAAGAAGGCGGCGCGCGGCGAGCCGTACCGTCTCATTGGCATCTCCACCTCAGACTTCACAACTGACGAACAGCTCCCCCTCTTCGGTGGTGCGCAGTCGGCGCGAGAGCGCGCCATTACCAGCGCCGCTGACAAGATGCGCGCAAAATACGGCGATGACACGATCACCCGCGCCCGTCTGATCGAGCCGAGCGATGAGCAGTAACTCGCGCGAGGCTGCGGCGGCGCGGGCTGCGGCGCTCCTTGCTGAAGCGACACTTGAAGAGAAGGCGGGCCTCCTCTTCCATCCCGCCACCTACATTGGCCGCAAGCGAGACTTAGAGCTCGTTCGGAAGCGCGGTATTTCGCACCTGAACATTGTTGACGGGAGTGATCCTGCAGAGATTGCGCGCTGGCATAACGCACTGCAGGAGGCGGCCGAAGGGACTCGGCTCAAGATCCCCGTCACGCTCTCATCTGACCCCCGCCACCACGTACGAAGTAGCCCGGTTGCGGGAGAGAGTATTGCGGCGCTTTCGCGCTGGCCGGAGACCACGGGAATTGCGGCGAGCGGTGACGAGGAGGTGGCGCGGCTCTGTGGTGACACGGTGCGTCAAGAGCTCACTGCACTAGGAATTCGCGTGCTGCTTGGCCCCATGGCGGACATCTTTAGTGACCCGCGCTGGTCGCGCGGCTACGGAACGTTTGGTGAAGATCCAGACGTTGTGCGTCGCTTCACCGTTGCGTTCATTGAAGGCCTCCGAGGTGGCACGCAACTTGGGCCAGAGAGTGTCGCCGCCATGGTGAAGCACTTCCCTGGTGCAGGGCCGCAAAAAGATGGCCGCGATGCACACGATTCACGATTCCGCGAGCAGGTGTATCCGAGTGGCGCACAAGCGCTGCACCTTGCGCCGTTTGAGGCCGCTATCGCCGCAGGGGTCACGCAGATGATGACCTACTACGGCATGCCGATCGGAACCGAATGGGAAGAGGTGGGATTCGCATTCAATCGCCCAGTGGTCCACGACCTCTTGCGCACCAAGCTCGGGTTTACGGGCATTATCTGTACCGATTGGAACGTGATTGATGGCGCGCCACGCGAAGGATTCACCTTCGGTCCGAATGCATGGGGGCTTGAGCACCTGACACCAGGACAACGCATGGCGCGCGCACTGAGTGTTGGTGTTGATCAGTTTGGCGGTGATGATTGTGTGGACGTTGCCATCAACCTTGTGAAAACCGGCGAAATTTCAGAAGCACGCATTGACGAGTCCGCACTGCGCCTCCTTACCGAGAAGTTCCAGCTCGGCCTCTTTGAGCAGCGTCACGTAGACCCAGCGGCTGCGGCGGCACGAGTTGGGACGCCAAAGCTCCGCGCGCGTGGCGACGAGGCGCAGCGCAACTCGCTCGTTCTGCTGCAGCACAACACAACGGAACTCTCACTGCCGCTCACCCAAGGTGTGCGCATCTACTGCGAAGGGTTCTCCGCTGCGATTCTTGACGGATTTGCAGTCGCAGTGAAAGAGCCGGAGAGCGCTGACCTCATCGTGGTTCGTCTCAACGCGCCGTATGAAGTTGGCGACGGCAGATTTGACGAGTGGTTCCATGGCGGGAGTCTTGATTTTCCAGAAGCGGTCGTCGACCACATGCGCGATCTTTCCCGTATCGCACCAACGATCGTGAGCGTCTTCCTTGAACGGCCGGCAATCCTGACGCCGCTCCTCTCGCACGCAAGCGTGCTGATCGGCGACTTTGGCGCGTCAGATGAGAACCTGTTGAAGCTGCTCTTCGGCGAAGCGCCGTTTATTGGCCGCCTCCCATTCGATCTCCCGCGCTCCATGGCCGCCGTCGAGCGCTCCAAAGAGGATCTCCCGTTCGATACCGAAGACCCGCTCTTCCGCCACGGCTTCGGCTTGAATAGAGGGAGCGTGCCAGCTACTTGACAGGATTCCGAACAGCCGTTCTAATGAGTGTATGACGAAGCACGATCAGGACAGGAAGACGCGGATCCTTCAGGCGATCGCCGAGGGGAGCCGCCGTTCGGGGACGCCCCCTACCGTGCGAGAGATCGCCGACCTGGTGGGGCTCGCCGCACCATCTGCCGTCCATCATCACCTTGAGACCCTCGAGCGAGAGGGGCTGATTCAGCGCGACTCGGGCCTCTCCCGGTCGGTCCGCCTCACCGCCCGCGGCCGCTCCCTACTTGAGCTTGATGACGCGGTCGAAACGACCAACCTCCCCATGGCGGCGCGCGAGCTCGTCGTGGTGGGGCAGATCGCGGCCGGCGGGCCGATCGAGGCGTACGAAGAGCGATCGGAGTCCGTGGCGGTGCCAGAGTTCATGTCCACCGCAGACTCGTATCTCCTGAAGATTCGCGGCGACTCCATGATCGACGCGCAGATCGCCGATGGCGACTACGTGGTGATTAAGCCGAGCAAGGTCGCGGCAGATGGGGACATCGTGGTCGCCCAGGTAGAAGAGAACGAAGTGACACTGAAGCAGCTCTTCCGCGAGAGCGGTCGGGTGCGCCTCCAGCCGGCGAACAAGGCGTATGCACCGATGTACTACCCAACCGTCAACGTGCAGGGCGTGCTCGTTGGCGTGCTTCGCCGCGTCCACTAATCCACAAATCTGCGCGCTGGGGCGCCGACTTATCCACAGCCGACGCGGCCTTTGCCCGCTTCGTGGAGAGTTCAGCGTGTATTCGTGGAGATCTGACTGGAGACTTCCCGCCGCGACTGCGATGATGCGCGCATGAGCAACCAACTCCCCCCGCAGTCGAGCGACGCCGAAGAGAGCATTATTGGCGCGCTCCTGATTGACGGCGATGTGATGATTGAGATCGCCGAGAGCCTAAAGCCGAGCGACTTCTATAAGCCGGCGAATGGCAAGGTCTACTCGGCGATCATGAAGCTCTACGAGCAGCGCCAGCCGATTGACATCCTGACCGTCTCCGAAGAGCTGGAGCGACGCGGGCAGATTGAGGAGATCGGTGGTCGCGCCGCACTCGCCGACCTCTGCGATCGCACACCAACAGCGGTGCACGCCAAGCAGTACGCAAAGATTGTGGAGCGCAAGGCAATGTTGCGCGGCCTGATCGGCGCCGCCGGTCGTATTGCATCTATCGGCTACGAAGATCCTTCTGACATCTCCGAAGCGATTGATCGCGCAGAGGCGGAACTCTTCGCTGTCAGCGAACGACGCGCCGTCACCGGCTTCTCATCAATTAGCACGCTGCTCGGTGAAACCTACGAGCAGCTAGATCACATGCATCAGAATCGCGGGCAGTTGATGGGTCTGCGCACCGGCTACTCCGACATTGACAAGATCATGCAGGGGCTGCAGAACTCTGACCTGATCGTCCTTGCCGCGCGACCATCAGTTGGTAAGACGTCGCTCGCGCTGAACATTGCGGAGAACGTTTCGGTGCGCGAAGGGAAGTCGGTCGGCATCTTCTCGCTGGAAATGAGCAAGGAGCAGCTTGTGCTGCGACTCCTCTCCAGCGTCACAAAGATCAACTCGTTCAACCTGCGTAGCGGCCATGTCACAGACATGGACTTTCCAAAGATTGCCAACGCCATGGGCACGCTCTCTAACGCGAAGATGTTCATTGACGACACGGCGAGCATCTCCGTAATGGAGCTGCGCACCAAGGCGCGTCGGCTGAAGATGGAGCAGGGGCTTGACCTTCTGATCGTGGACTACCTGCAGCTGATGCAGCCGGGTCAGCAGAGTCGCGACGGCAACCGCGTGCAGGAGGTCTCAGAGATCTCGCGCGGCCTGAAGGCGCTGGCGCGCGAGCTCTCCATCCCGGTGATTGCGCTGAGCCAGCTCTCTCGTCAGACGGAGATGCGCGAGAAGGGGGAGCCGCGCCTCTCAGATCTCCGCGAGTCGGGGGCGATTGAGCAGGATGCCGACGTGGTGATCTTCCTCTACCGCGACGGTGAGCGAAGCGATGACCTCTCAGTTGGCGGCGAAGCGATCAACTTCAACGTGGCGAAGCACCGCAATGGGCCAACGGGAAGCGGCCAACTCTGGTTCCGCAAGGAGGAGACGCGCTTCATGAACCTTGTGCGCGAGCGAGCGCCCGAACTCCCAGCGCCTGGAACGGAGAGCGACCCGCTAATGTGAGGGCATGACCCTCATGCTGACGCGCCCAGAGATGCGGCGCGCCTCCTCTCTCTACTTCCTGATCGGCCTGATGCAGGCCGCCTACCTCCCCTTCTCGGGCATCATCTTCCGCGATCGCGGCATCTCCTTCGAAGCGATCGGCCTGATTGGCGCCGTGAACTCTATGGTTGCCCTCGCGGCAGGACCCACCTGGGGACACCTCGGTGACGCAGTGCTCGGGCGCGCCAACGCCTTTCGCCTAGCGCTCGTCTTGGCGGCGGTAGGCGTTGCGATCTTTGCCGTTGGGCCGCTCGCTGGAATCCCTGGCGCGGCGCTCGCTGCGTTTGCTGGCGCAGGCCTCGTCCCGCTTCTTGATTCGATCGGGATGGAGCAACTAGCAAAAGTTGGCGGCCAGTGGGGCCCGCTCCGCGCAATCACGAGCTTCAGTTATGCCGCCATGTGTGTGTTGAGCGGCGCACTCGTTGCAGCTGGCGGGGCAATCGTGATCGGCCCGCTCTACGGCGTTGCTGCCCTGGTCATGATTGCAGGAACGATCGGACTCCACACAGCGCCCGCACTGCACCGCGCCGCGCGCCCTGCGCGGAGTGAAGCGATCGCGGAGATTGAGCGCTCCGAGATTGCCGGAACAAACGCAGAGATTGCCATTGCGGGTGACTGGCGTGATCGCTTTGGAACTGTCAACCTCGCCTTCCAACAGTCTCCAGGGCTATTCACATTCCTAATGCTTAGCCTGCTCGTCAACATCGGCGCGGGACTCTTCTACGCGTATGGATCCTTTCGTATCCAGGAGGTTGGCGGGGACGCTGCCGCTGTGGCATTTAGTGGCACCGTTGCAGCCGCAGTTGAGATTCCCTTCTTTCTTGCTGGCGGCGCTATTGCAGCCCGTCTTGGAATGCGCACGCTTTTTGCGCTTGGCCTGATCGCCATGGGGATCTGCAGTGTGGGCTATGCGGTGATTGATACACCATTCGCACTCGCGATTGTGCGATCGCTTGTTGGCGTTGGCTTCGCCTGCACGCTCCTCGCAAGCGTCCTCAGCATCCGCACCCTCGTCCCTGCCGCGCTGCAGGCCACCGGTCAAGCGCTCTATCAGAGCGTCTCATTCGGACTCTCTATAGCGATTGCGGCACTGGTTGGGGGAATCATCTACGGCGAGCTCGGTGCTGTGCCACTCTTCCTCTTGTCTGGCGCAATCATGTTCGGCGCCATCCCGTTCGCTTGGAGAGTGCTCCGCTAGTTCGCCGCGCTGTTCTGTGAAGGGACGCGTTATTGCTTCGCGAAGATCTCCATCATGAGGTCAACAAATCGCTGCGCGTTCGCGTCAAAGGCAACGGCGGCGTTTGGCTCCTTACCGCCGCGGAAGTGCGTATCAACAACGGTGCGGCCGAGCGTCAGTGTGCCGGCGGTCTCTACCGCAACGTGATGACGGCTCGTAGTAATGATGTTCGGCTCAACAAGCGCCGCAACGCAGAGTGCGTCGTGCACTGGGGCCGACTCAGGAACGTCCATCTTCTGGCTGCTCTCGTAGCTTGCAACGCGGCGCTGGATGAAGATCGCTGCAGCCTTCCCTGCTGGGGTGCCGAGCGCATCAAGCGCGTCGCACTGCGCCGCTGTGACGAGCGCCTTATGCGTAGCGTCGAGGGGCACCATCAGCACGTTCTTGAAGCTTGAAGCCAGCCTCAAAGACGCTGGCGGCGGCTTCAGGATCAGCCCAGATGTTGAATTCGGCGGAGGCGGTCATGTTCGGCACCTCGTGGCCGCCACCCATGATGATGAGCTCGGGGACCCATTCGGCGAACTTCGGCTCTTGTGCCACAGCCGCGGCGATGTTGGTGAGCGGGCCGATTGGCATCAGTGTGATCGGTTGTGTAGCGGTGCGGTACGTCTCAATCAGCCACTCAACGGCACGGTTTGACACGGCGGCACGCGTGCTTCGCGGAATGTCGAGATACGTCCCGTGAGGATCCTGCACTGAGTCGGCCTTGAAGAATCGTTCTGACGGCATTGTCTTTCGTACGAGCGGCCGTGGCATGCCTGAGTGCACTGGGATGTCAGAGCGCCCGATCAGGTCAAGCACGGAAATACTGTTCGTTGTGGTGGCGGTGAGTGGCGCATTGCCGAACACGGTGGTGACGCCAATCAGATCAATCTCTGGGTGAAGTGCGGCGAGCATCAGGGCAACGGCGTCATCTGTCCCCGTGTCGCAATCGATGATCAGGCGGTGCTTGCTCATGGGGGGAGCATAGTGGAGCCACTAGCTGGCGGAGAGCCACGTCGCACGCTGCCAGAGGAGGCGGGTGCGCACGTGATACGCGCTTGGTACGCGATACACCCTCATCATCCCCGCAGCCGTTTGATGCGGCGACCCGTCGCGGCGGCTCTTAATGGAGGGGTGCGATGAGTAACGGAACTCGAATTAGCGCTGAACGGCCACGTCTTGAACGCGAACTTGATGACCTCGAGGTTGGTGGTCTGGCGATCATCGCTGGAAGTGCAGGGTACGGAAAGAGCAGCTCTGTCGCTTCATGGAGCACACGTTCAGGAGGCCCGACACGGTGGATTCGTGCGGCTCGCGGACTTGCAGATGCACTGGCGCTTGCCTCAGACGAAGATGCGGGCGCGTGGCTGCCTCGACTCAGTCGAGCAGTACGCCGCGGACAGACAGCGGATGTTCGTGCAGCAGCGCTGGGCGTTGATCTTGCAACGCCACATTCGGCGCTGACACTCGTCATTGACGACGCGGACACGCTCGCAACTAATCCTGAAGGGCTCGCCTTTTTACGGTCCATTGTCGAGCGAGGACCTGATACATCGCGCGTCATCCTCATTGGGCGCCGCAGCGCATCACTGCGCTTGGCGACGGCAAGAAGCAAGCGTGGCGT
>JAPLHQ010000075.1 GCA_026389555.1 Chloroflexota bacterium | reverse complement strand
GTCATCAATCGTAACCTTTGCATCCAGGCAGACGAGTCGCTCACCACCAGGAAGTTCTGGCGCAGGGACGACCGCGAGTGGATTCACCTCAACAAGATCTGCATCTGATTCACGCGCCACTCGGACGAGACCCGTTGCAATGGCGACGAATTGCTTCAGTAGGTCACCGCGCGCGCCGATGCGCAGGCCGAGGCGTCGCGCCTGAAAGGGGAGGAGTCCTGCATGAGGATGCGCGTTCTCGCGGATGATCGCGGTTGGATCTTTAGCCGCAACCTCTTCAATCTCCATGCCGCCAGCGGCGGACGCCATCAGGAGAATGCCGCGGCTGCTGCGGTCGATTAGTGCGGAGAGGTAGATCTCGCGGAGGATCTCCGCCGCTGGGGCCACGAGCACGCGGCGCACGGGGAGGTCTTTGATCGTGAGGGCGAGAATCTGCGCAGCGATCGTTTCCGCCTCTTCAGCGGTGGCGGCGAGCTTGACGCCGCCCGCCTTCCCGCGCCCCCCAACGAGCACTTGGGCCTTGATGACAACCTGTGTGGCGCCGCTGGCGAAGAGTCGCTCTGCAGTGGCGCGAGCGGCGGCAGGAGTTGTCGCAACCTCACCGTCTGGAACGGGAAGCCCAGCGCGACGAAGGAGTTCACGTGCCTCTGCCTCGTGCAGTTTCATCTCGCCTCCATCTGCTGCTGACGGGCACCAACCCGAGTTGTCATGAGGGAGTGTACGCGTGCAGGTCCCAACCGTCGCGGCTAGGATGGGGAGAGCGGTAACGGAGCGGCAGAGCCGCCGGCCGCAGCAGAGGGGGGTTGCCCGTGTCGCGAGGTTCTGGTCCGCTCGCTTCGCCCCAGAGGCTCCGCAACTACCCGTCATATCGTGGTGGTGAGGGGATGGTGGCCTGGGCCTTCCACCGCATCTCAGGAATCGGCGTTTGGCTCTTCATCATCCTGCACGTCATTGATATCTGGTTGATCGGCGCGAACCCAGAGGCCTACGACTTCCTCGGTCAGATCTACTCCAGCCCTCCAGGCCGAGTGATGGAGACCGTTCTTGGTGCTGCGCTCTTCTATCACGCGCTTAACGGGATGCGCATCGTGGTGATGGACTTCTGGCCAGCGCTCACCGCCTATCACCGCCAACTCTGGCGAATCGTTTGGATCGTCTTCTTCGCGCTTGGACTCCCCGGCGCCTACATCATCTTGAAGCCGATCTGGGAGGTCGCCGGATGAACGCGCCTCGCTATTCGCGCGGGGGGCGACCGCGACCAGTGGGTTCAGCCGTTGACCTCTACGTCTGGTACGCCGTGCGCCTCAGCTCGCTCGCGCTCTTTGTGCTCGCGCTGGCGCACTTTGCGATGACGCACTTCGTCTTTGATCCTGCAGACCAGAGCGCAGAGTGGGTGCGCCAGGCACGCTGGAGCTCGGTCGCACTTCGCGCGCTCGACTGGGGGATGCTGATGGCGGTGCTCGTGCACGGATTCCTCGGCATGCGCACGGTGCTGCAAGACTACGTTCCGTCACGCGTCCGCAGCCTGTCGCTTGGCGCACTCTATGCGCTCGCGCTGATCCTCTTCGTCCTTGGTACCCAGGTCGTCGTCACGCTGCCAATGGATTAGCGGCCGTATGAGTAGCGCACTTCAAGCGGAGGCGGGACAGATCGATGTCGACGCGATCGTCATCGGTGCGGGCGGCGCTGGCCTCTGGGCCGCGCTTGAGTTGGCACGTGAGGGGATCCCAACGGCGGTGCTCACAAAGTTGTATCCAACGCGCTCGCACACCGGCGCTGCGCAGGGTGGTGTCTGCGCCGCGCTCGGCAATGTTGAAGAGGATCACTGGGAGTGGCACATGTTCGACACCATCAAGGGTGGCGACTACCTAACTGACCAGGATGCCGCCGAGGTGCTGGCCCGCGAAGCGATCCCTGCAGTCATTGAACTCGAGCGCATGGGGCTCCCATTCAATCGCACGCCAGACGGAAAGATTGACCAGCGTCGCTTCGGTGGCCATACGCGCAACTACGGCGAGGGACCGGTTCGACGCAGCTGCTATGCGGCAGATCGCACCGGCCACATGATTCTGCAGACGCTGTATCAGCAGTGCATCAAGGCAGGCGTAAAGTTTTATGACGAGTACCACGTTGTTGATCTCCTCTTTGAGGGCGGCAGTGCAGATCAGGGTGGACGCTGTAGCGGCGTGGTTGGCTACAAGATCGCTGATGGCTCACTGCACGTCTTGCGAGCGAAGGCGGTGCTTCTTGCAACCGGCGGATACGGGCGCGCCTGGCGCGTAACCTCCAACGCGCATTCGCTCGCTGGCGACGGAATGGCGCTCGCTTGGCGTCACGGTGTGCCGCTGATGGACATGGAGTTCTATCAGTTCCATCCAACGGGCATTGTGGGGATTGGGATCCTTCTCTCCGAAGCGGCTCGAGGCGAAGGTGGCTACCTCCTCAACGGTGAAGGGAAGCGGTTCATGGAGACCTATGCGCCGAAGCTGATGGAGCTCGCGCCGCGCGACATGATCTCGCGCGCCATGTATCAGGAGATTCGCGCCGGACGCGGCATTGACGGGAAGGACTACGTGTACCTTGATGTGCGGCACCTTGGCCGCAAGGTGATCGAAGAGAAGCTCCCAGACATCACAGATTTCGCGCGCGTCTATCAGGGCGTTGAGCCGATCAGCGAGCCGGTGCCAGTGCAGCCAACGGCGCACTACGCGATGGGTGGCGTGCCAACGAACCTTGAGACCGAGGTGCTTGCGAACGCCGCAGGTGGCGTCGTCCCTGGTCTCTTCGCCGCTGGTGAAGTTGCCTGCGTCAGCGTCCATGGCGCGAATCGCCTTGGGACAAACTCGCTCGTAGACCTCCTCGTCTTTGGCAAGCGCGCCGGGAAGCGCATGGCCGAGATCTGCAAGTCAACTACCGCCCCGAAGCACGTTGCGGGGGCTGAACGAGCGATCCGCGAGGAGATGCTCGCCCTCTCAACCCGACCCGAGGGGGTGCGCCCAGCGGAGATCCGCCGTGCGCTGGCCGACGTGATGATGGAGAACGTAGGCGTATATCGAGACGAGACACTCCTCACCAGCGCCGTGAAAGAGATCCAGCGACTGAAGGGGGAGTACCAGCACGTGCGCGTTGAGGATACGGGGAGCGTCTTCAATACGGACCTTCTTGAGGCGCGTGAGCTTGGTTACCTGCTTGATGTATCTGAGGCAACCGCCGTCTCCGCCCTTGCGCGAAAAGAGTCGCGTGGCGCGCACAGCCGCGAAGACTATCCAGAGCGCGATGATGCGAAGTTCTTGGCGCATACGATGGTCTGGCGCGGCGCTGATCAGGCACCCGCTACCAAGCTTGACTACAAGCCGGTGACGATCACCAAGTTTGAGCCGAAGCCACGCGTGTATTAGGAGGCGTGATGGATGTTGAGCTGAAGATCCAGCGTTTTGATCCTGAGCGAGATAGCGCGCCGCACTGGGAGACCTACCGCGTCCCAGTTGAGCCGATGGATCGCGTCCTTGACGTACTGACGCGCGCAAAGGAGCTGCTCGACGGGAGCATCACCTTCCGACGCTCGTGCGCCCACGGAGTGTGCGGCTCCGACGCGCTGCTCATTAACGGGCGGAATCGCTTGGCCTGCAAGGTGCGCGTTGAGCAGCTTGGGAAGAGCATCAGCGTCGCTCCGCTCCCAGGCCTCCCCGTGGTGAAGGATCTCGTGGTCGATATGGATGAGTTCTTTGGCAAGTACCGATCCGTCCTTCCGTTCCTCGTCGCCGACGAGCCAGAGGGGGCGGGGGAGCGCTTGCAGTCACAGGAGCAGCGCGACGTTTATGACGACACCACCAAGTGCATCCTCTGTGCGGCATGCACGAGCTCCTGCCCGAGCTTCTGGGCGCAGCCCGAATACGTTGGCCCTGCGGCAATCGTGAACGCGCACCGATTTATCTTTGACTCACGTGATCAGGGGGCTGACGAGCGTCTTGAGATCTTGAGTAACGAAGATGGCGTGTGGCGCTGTCGTACCACCTTCAACTGCGTTGATGCCTGCCCGCGCGGGATCAACATCACGAAGGCGATCCTTGAAGTCTCTTCGGCGATCGGTTCGCGCGGCTAGCGCGTCATGCGCTCGCTGATCGGCAGGACAGACGGCGCCTGCCGGGGGAATCCTGGTCCAGCATCAATTGGCGTTGCACTTTATGACGCGTCACGCGATGGGTCTGACCGACCAGATGCACTCCCCGATGCAACCATCTCCGCCGCGATCGGGACGACGACGAACAATGTTGCGGAGTGGAAGGCGGTCATCTCGGCGATTGAACTCGCCGCCGAGCTCGGCGCATCTGAGCTGCGACTCCTACTAGATAGCAAGCTCGTTGTTGAGCAGCTCAACGGCCGTTGGCGTGTGCGCGATGCGAAGCTTGCACCGCTCTGTGACGAGGCGCGTGCGCGACTTGAGCGCTTCACGCAATGGAGTGCGGCGCATGTCCCTCGCGAGCAGAACGGCCAGGCTGATGCGCTCGCGAACGAAGGGCTTGATCGTGC
>JAPLHQ010000101.1 GCA_026389555.1 Chloroflexota bacterium | reverse complement strand
GTGGTGCGTGCGGTCGGCCCTTCAGGTAGGCGAAGGTGGTCTCGTCTGGCGCTACGAGTCCGGCGCGCGCGCCGCCTTCAATGCTCATGTTGCAGATCGTCATGCGCTCCTCCATGGAGAGGGCGCGGATCGCTTCGCCAGCATATTCAAAGACGTGGCCTGTTCCGCCGCCCACGCCAATGCGCGCGATCAGGGCGAGGATAATGTCCTTGGCGGAGACGCCCTTCTGCAGTTTTCCGTCAACGCGGACGAGATACGTCTTTGGCGTGCGCTGCAGCAGACACTGCGTGGCGAGCACCATCTCCACTTCGCTCGTGCCAATGCCGAATGCGAGCGCGCCGAACGCGCCGTGCGTGGCGGTGTGTGAGTCGCCGCAGACAATGGTGGCGCCAGGCTGCGTGAGGCCGAGCTCTGGCCCAATGACGTGGACGATCCCCTGGTTCGGCGACTCCCAGCCGTGCAGCGGGATGCCAAATTCGTTGCAGTTTGTCTCCAGCTGCTTCACCTGCGTCGCAGCCATCTCGTCGGCGATCGGGAGGTTGCGCGGCGTGGTGGGGATGGAGTGGTCGGCGGTGGCGACCGTCTTATCGGGGCGGCGCACCTTTAGGCCGCGCGTGCGAAGACCGGTGAACGCCTGCGGGCTGGTCACCTCGTGGATCAGGTGGAGGTCGATGGCGAGGATGGCGGGCGCCCCCTCGTCTTGGCTCACCACATGCTGATCCCAGATCTTCTGGACGATCGTCTTCGCCATGCAACGAGCGTACCAGAGCGGCGCGCCGCCCCAGCGGGGCGGCGGCATGCGAGAATCCCGCCATGAGTTCACCATCCAGCGCGCCAAGCCCACTCGCCGTTCTGGCGCAGACGCGCCTCCTCCCTGCGATCAGTCCGCTCGATGACGCGGTGGTGAACGCGTGGGCCGACGCGTGCGTGGCGAGCGGCGTCTTGGCGCTCGAGCTGTTGCTCCGCGGCGAAGGTGCTGAGCCAGCCGCTCTCGGCGCCATCAAGCGACTTGCTGCGTCACACCCGCGCCTCGCTGTTGGTGTGGGGACCGTCTTCGACGCCGCTACGGCGCAGCGCGTCTGCGCCGCCGGCGCACGCATCGTCGTCTCGCCCATTACTGACGCGCCAACTGGTGCCGTCTGCGCCGCGGCTGGTGTGGACTGGCTCCCCGGCGCCTTCACCCCCACAGAGATCGCCTTCGCTGAGCGGTCGGGGGCAACTCAGGTGAAGCTCTTCCCGGCTCTGGCGATCAACACCCCCGTCTTCCTCCGCTCGGTCCTCGCTACACGGCCCGCCTCGCGCATCGCCCCGACTAACGTCTCCCTTGAGGAGATCCCGCCCCTCGTGGCGGCGGGTGCCGCAGGCTTCGGCGTGGGGGAGCGGCTCTTGGACGGCGCCGACCCGCGAAGCGCTGCCGCGATCACCGAGCGCCTTCGTGCCGCCCTTGCCGCCGCGGGTGGGGCCGCGTACTAGCGTCGCCTCGTAGCCCTCTGGTAGGCTGCCTATCTAATGAAGACGAGCAGCGCATTAACAGTGAGCATTGTGAGCGTTGTGTTTGTACGCCCTGTGGCGATCTTCAATGAGGAGCTACTCCTCATTGGGTTGCTTATTCAGCCCAGGCGGGGCTGAGGAGACCGACGGATAGCGCGGAAGTCGCACCGAACGGAACTCAGAACCCCCGCCAGAGAGGCGGGGGTTTCGTGTTCTTAGAAGGAGAGAGATGACACAGACGGGACACGTGCCAGGCGCAGG
>JAPLHQ010000110.1 GCA_026389555.1 Chloroflexota bacterium | reverse complement strand
GGTAAGCCAGACACCGTCACCGGTCTCATCACAATGTGGACCCTAGTTGATGCACTACAGCTCCCTGCGCCGCGTAACGGTGCAGCTGTTGTGACGGTGAGCGATGGACTCATCCTGCTCGGCGGCGCAGATCAGAACTACACACCGCAGACGAGCGTCTGGAAGGCCACGCTGCAGAGCGACGGAACGCTCGGCGCATGGGAGGAGATGTCACCGCTCCCTGAGCCACGCGCGAACGCCGCGGTGGCACTGGTGGGCGACGCAATCTGGCTCTGGGGTGGACGGGACGCAGACGGCGTGACCGGCGTCTCGCTCCGTGGCGACATCGCCGTGGCGAAGAGTCCAGCAACAGGACACAGCGCGCCAGCCCCCGCAACACCTGACGAGCAGGGCGACGCGGCGATCGGCAGCATCTACAAGTGGAGTGCCACCAGCGGCGAAGGAGATCTCCCAACACCTCGTGAGGGTGCGGCGCTCTGGAGCGCAAACGGCACCCTCTACGTTGCGGGCGGCGTACAGGACGGCGTGGCGATCGGCAGCGTCTACTGGACCGCACCAGCCGCCGCGACCGGCATCACCACATGGCACACCGTTGAGCAGGTGAACCTCCCCGCCGATCAGCTGCGCGTCAACGCGAGCGGCGTGGTGGTTGGACCGCACGCGCTCCTCCTCGGTGGCGAGGATGCGAGCGGCGCATCGGCAACCACCGCGCTCAGCGCTGGCACATCGCCGAAGGCGCCAGTCTTCCGCGCCGGACTCTTCGGCCTCACCGTGCCAGGACTCGCACTCCCTGGTGAAGTGGGCCAGCAGATCGGCTTCCTCTCCGCCGCTGGCGCCTGGACACTCAACTTCGTCCTCCTCCTCGCCGCCGCGGTTGCGTATGCACAACGCGAGCGCTTCGGCGCCTGGGTGAGCCGCCTGCGCGGTCGCAAGTAGCGGGCCACACGATCACCTCTCACTCCGCTCGTCCGCTTCACTCCGCTCGCGCGACAGGTGCGCTGGCACTTGTTGGTTCCGGCGAATATCTCCCGCAGATGCAGTCGCTTGAGGCGGCGCTCATTGAGGATGCTGTTCAGCGCGGGAAGCGGCGCGCCTACATTCAGATCCCAACGGCGGCGGGGCGGGAGAGCGCCGATCGGTTGGAGTACTGGCGCACCCTCGGCGCGGAGCAGGGGAGGCGCATCGGCGTGGAGACTACCTTCCTCCCAGTGCTGAACCGCGAGCATGCCGATGATGCGCAGCTTGCGGCACAGATCCAGGACGTTGCGCTCGTCTACATGTCGGGCGGCGATCCGCGCTACCTCGCCGAATCGCTACGCGGCACGCGGGTTGGCGCGGCGATCGAAGCACACTGGCGGACAGGCGGTGCGCTCGCCGGCTGCAGTGCTGGCGCCATGGTGATGGCGCGCCACGTCCCATCGTTTCGGTTGCACTTTGGCGCAGCAACCGAGGGGCTCGCCCTCACGCCAGAGATCCAGGTGCTGCCGCACTTCAATCGCATCTTTCAGCAGATCGGAAGAGC
>JAPLHQ010000002.1 GCA_026389555.1 Chloroflexota bacterium | reverse complement strand
GGTCGATTTGAGTGCGGCAAGATGCTCGGGCGTGACTTCACCACCGCCGACCTGAAGGCGCAAGGCTACGACGCGGTGATCGTGGCGATCGGCTGCTACGACACAAACGACCTCGGCATCCCTGGTGAAGAGGCGGAGGGCGTCATTGACGGACTCGACTATCTGCACACCGCGGCACTCGGCCTTGAGTATCCGAACCACGAAGGGAGCCGCGTCGTGGTGGTCGGCGGCGGCTACACCTCAATGGACTGCTCACGCACGAGCATCCGGCTCGGTGCAAAAGAGGTGACGCTCGTCTATCGCCGCGACATGAAGGACATGCCCGCCGCAGACGAAGTGCACGAAATGATTGAAGAGGGGGCTCGCGCCATCTTCCAGGCGGGACCAACCCGCGTCATCGTGGACGAGAAGAACCGCGTCACCGGTCTTGAGTTCATCCGCATGCAGCTCGGCGCACCAGATGCCTCTGGTCGCCGTCGACCAGAGCCCGCACCGGGCACCGAATTCATCATTGAGTGCGACCGCATCTTGAAGGCGATCGGCCAGGGACCAGATATGACCTGGGCAACGATTGGCGCGGATGGCGTTAGCGCCACGAAGAACGGCCGCCTGAAGGCGGACGCCGTCACCTTCCAGACCGGCCGCGACGGTGTCTTCGGCTGCGGCGATGTGCGCAACGGCGCCACCACCGTGGTCGCCTCCATCGCCGACGGTCGCCGCTGTGCTTACGCCGCGGACGCCTACCTGCAGGGGCTCGACCTCGGTGAGATTCGCAACCGCCAGACGCTCGCGGAGCCACAGCCAGAGTTCCTCAGTATCGTCCCGTTCACCGGCGAGACGAAGGAGCCACGACTCCGCCTGAAGGCGCTCCACGCTGACGAGCGGAAGCACGACTACATCCAGTACGAGATCCCGTACAGCAAGGCCGAAGTGATGGCAGAGAGCACGCGCTGCTTGCAGTGCACCTGTGAAGCGATCGGCTTCTGTGACCTACGACGCCTCGGCATTGAGTACGGCACCACGCTCAAGACGCTGGAGAAGGACCATCAGAACGGTGCAGGCTTCCGCTCCATTACAGAGAATCGTTGGACCGGCGCGAATCATGATTACGTCCGCGACGATTCGCACGCCTTCATCTTGCGCGAGCCTTCGCGCTGCATCGACTGCGGCCGTTGCGCCAACGTCTGCGCAGAAGTGGTTGGCGCCGCCTGTTACGACTTCATGCGCACCGGATTCGACACGCTCGTCACCACACCACTCGACATGAGCCTCAACGAGTCGCCGTGCGTCTCGTGCGGCCGCTGTGCAGAAACCTGTCCAACCGGCGCACTGATGCCGAAGCCGCGACTCCTTACGAAGTACGAAGTTGATGAATCACGCTGCATTCTCTGCGGCATCTGCGTTGACGCATGTCCATACGACGCGCTGCGCAGCGGCTTCGACTTTGAGCTTGCGCACACCGATCGCAGCGAGCCGATGATCGATCTCATCGCGCTCGCCAAGATTGAGCGCACCTCCGAGGCAACCTTCATTCGCGGTGAGAGCAACTGGGAGAACACCGTTGCGGGGCGACGACACGATCCGGCACGCGCCCTTCCAGTGCTGCCGTCCAACCTGCGCGGGAAGTAGCGGATGCCGCTCCCTGACACACTCCCGCTGATCGGCATCACATGGGCTGACGCACTCTTCATGATGCTCGGTGGTGTCACGATCGCCGCCTCACTCTTTGTGGTGCTCGGTCGCGACATCATTCGTAACGGCCTGATGTTGATCCTCGCGCTCGGCGCACTTGCAGGGATTTACGTGATGCTCGGCGCGGCGATCCTTGCCGGCGCACAGGTGCTCGTCTACATCGGCGCGATCAGCGTGCTGATCCTCTTTGCCATCATGCTGACGCAATCAAAGGCGGCGCCAGCGAAGCTCACCTTCCAGACACAGGCGCTCCCTGCAGCGCTGATCGCTTCACTCCTTGCGATCATCTTCGCCATCACGCTCGGCACAAACGACTGGAAGGCGACCGTCTTCGACAACACGCCAGCACCGCAGGGGACAACGGGCACCGCCGCCGAACTCTTCGGGCCGTACCTGCTCGCCTTTGAGGTTGTCAGCGTCCTCATCCTCGCCGCCGTGATTGGCGGGATCTACCTCGCCGCCACTCCGCGCGCTGGCCAGATTGGCGCAGAAGACGACGAGGAGGTTCGATGAGCCAGATCGCCGGGCACCTTGAGCCGTACCTTGTCCTCGCCGGAATTCTCTTCTCCATTGGCGCATTTGGTTTCCTTGCGCGCCGCAATGCGATCAGCATGCTGATGAGCATTGAACTGATGCTGAACGCGGTGAACCTCTCCGCCGTTGCGCTCGGCGCATTCATTCCGGCGCTCGTCGGACAAGGGATCGCCTTCGCGCTGCTGATCATCGCCGTCGCCGCCGCTGAGGCCACCGTTGGCCTCGCCATCGTCATTGCCATTTATCGCAATCGGAAGACCCCGCTGGTCGACGAGTACGACACGATGAGGCAGTAGTGATGAACGTATTCAACACACTGATCCGCGCCGCGTCAGAGGGTGGCGAGCCGGCTGCGCAGCTCCCTGAATACGCGCCGCTCCTCCTGATCCTGCCGCTCGCAGGCTTCCTCTTCACTGCGGCGATCGGTCGCCGACTCGGCAAACTGGCGCACCTCGTGCCACTCGGCGCAATTGTTGCCACCTGGGG
>JAPLHQ010000064.1 GCA_026389555.1 Chloroflexota bacterium | reverse complement strand
ATGGGTGAGGTGATCGTGGGCGGTTACGTTGTGGCGCTCCTTTATCTCGGTATTGAGAAGCTGCGGAGCAGGCGCGCGTAAGCGCGCGTGGCGTGTCGGCGCGCATCAGTGCGCCGTTGGTGAGCCGGGCGGGGTTCGAACCCGCGACCAAGGGTTTAAAAGACCCCTGCTCTACCACTGAGCTACCGGCCCGCTCGGATTCTCGCACGACACGCTGGTCGGCGGGTCGTCTTCGTGGGAGAATTGCCTCATGAAGCGTGAATGGTCCATTGAGGCGGCAACGCAGGCCCTTACCGAACTGCGTCCCCTGATCGCGCTCCTGCGCGAGCAGCGCGCCGCCCTTGAGGGCCTGAAGCAGGAGCTCCTCCGACTTCGAAGGTTGGAGCGCGCCGGCGCTCGGCCAGGCGGGAGCGACCAGAGCGACCTTCAGGCGATTGATTCAGATAGCGCCACCCAAGAGGCGCTCGTCACCAGCTCACTCGTTGAGGTGCGCATCCGCGCGCTCGTTGATCAGATGCAGGCGAGCGTTGATCGCGTTGCGTCGCGCGGGATTGAGCTGCGCGACATTGAGCGCGGCCTGATCGACTTCCCAGCGGCAGCGTTTGGGCGACCCTTCCTTCTCTGTTGGGAGGAGGCGGACGGCGAGGACGTCGCCTACGCGCACGGCCTTGGTGAAGGCTTCGGTGCGCGGTTACCGATCGGCGAGTTCCTTCGTCGTCACGCGCAGCCTGAGCGAGGGATTTGACGCAACGCGCCGAACTGCCGATACTCCGCAAGCGGGGTGGAGCAGTGGCAGCTCGTCGGGCTCATAACCCGAAGGTCGGTGGTTCGAATCCATCCCCCGCAACCAACCTCTACTTCCCTGATACGAACGCGTCGATCTCCTCCAGCGAGGCGAATGGCCCCACCTGGTAATCAAGGACCTCCCCTGACGCGTTAAGGAGCAGCGTGAGCGGCGCCGCATTCACCGGAATCTGTCCGGCGATCGTGCCGTCCGCATCAACTAGGTTCACCCAGGTTGCCCCGAGTTGCTCCGCCGCGGCGGCGGCGGGCCCCGCCGCATCCTTATAGAGAACGCCAATGACCGTTGCCTGCGGCGCGGCACTTGCGCCATACGCGGCAAGGAGTGGGATCTCATCACGGCAGGGGACGCACCAGCTCCCCCAGAAGTTCAGCAAGATGCGCTCTCTGCCGGCGGCGAGATCGCCGATCTCAAGGCTCGCCTGCGGATCGCTCAGTGTTGCTTCGCCACTGATGCTGATCGTTCGTCCGATCAGCTCTCCGGATGCTTGGCAGCCGCTCACCAGAAGTGCGAGTACGAAGAGTGCGCTGAGCTTCCTCACTTCACCGTCAGCGCACCGACCATATTCGGGTGCACCGTGCAGACAAAGACATATCCACCAGCTGCGAGCGGCGGGATGTCGTAGAGGCGCTCGTCGTCACCATTGAAGATCTCCCCCTGGAAGAGTTCAGCGCCGACCGCGTCGACCGTCCCTTCATGGATCGCCACATTGTGCGGGATGCCCGCATCCTTATTGTGGAAGCGGAGCTGCGTCGGCACATCTGCGGCGAGCTCAATACTCGCCTGTTCAAACTTCACCGCCATAGCACTCACCACCGTGATGCCGTCGCTCGGCGCCTCAGTTGGTGCAACGCTCTCCCCTGGTGCTGGAGAACCTTCGCCTGCGGCTGGGGCAAAGAGGCCGAACTGCGAGCCACCAACGAAGATGAAGAGGATTGAGAAGAGGGCGAGGCTGATGCGCGGTGCGCGCTTCGGCTCTGGATTCACAAGGTGACCAGAGCTATCTGCCTCCTCTACGGCGCGGTATTCACGACCGGCATCAAGGAGCCATGCGATCAAGGCGATCACCGTCATCAGCGCGCCAAGGAGGACGAAGGAGAGGCCAATCGCCGCGCCAAAGAGCAAGACGGCAACGGCGGCGCTCACCAGGAAGGGGAGGAGTGATGGGGCAGGAAGGTGCACGCCGGCTGGCGGACCCGTTGGCGCGGTAGAGGCTCCGTCGTGCAGTTGCAGCGCGTCGCTGTGTCCAGCGCCGATCGCGTCATATTCGCGCACCGCTTCGCGACCCCAGGCGATCAGCGCCAAGACCATGGCGGCACCAGAGACTGCGAGTGCGGCGCCGCCCATTGCAACAGAGAAGAAGAGCGCCGCGGCGGCAATCGAGATGAGGAACGGCGCAAGGCTCGGTCCGGGGAGATGGATCCCCGCTGGCGGCTTTGCCGCTGGTAGTGGCGGCATGCCGATCTGTCGGCGGCCGGCACGGCGATAGCGGAAGAAGACCCAGCCATAGAAGGCGGCAACGAGTGCGAGGACGCCGATTGGAATCAGCTTGATCAGCGCACCCCAGTCGGGTGCGACGAGCGGTCCAATAAGGGAGATCACCCACTCGAGGAGCGAGCGGAGTGCATCCACGCTCTGCGCCTCTCTAGGCTTCGGAGTTCATGGCGTGGAGCAAGATGAGCGCCATGGTTCCCATCGCAACGCCGAGGGTGAGCAGCATGAAGGCGCCGCCAAGATCCTTTGAGACGACGTAGTAGACGGATCCAATCACGACGAAGATCAGCCCAAAGGCGGCCGCAAATTTCATACCCGTAGTGTAGCGGCGACCCGAAAAGTCCGATCTGGACTAATATATGGGGGATGAGCCTCCTCGCCCTGTTCCCAGCGCACGGCCCCCTCCCCCCAGAGCCGAGTCTCGCGGCGGCACTCTACTGGTACTCGCCGCCAATCATCACGCTCCTCGTCGCCGTTGGGCTCGCCGCATGGTTCGCTGCACTGCGAAGAATTCGGCGTGATCACCCAGGGAATCCGGTGCCACGTTCGCGTACCGTGGCCGTGGTTGGGGCTGCGCTGCTCATACTCCTCGCACTCCAGTCAGTGATTGAGCGCTACGACACCACGCTCTTCAGCATTCACATGGTGCAGCACCTGCTCCTCCTTTTCCCAATCCCGATCCTCCTCCTGCGCGCAGCGCCGGTGACGCTACTGCTGCGACTCGCCTCGCCGCGTTGGCGCGCACGCCTCCTTGCGCTGCTGCAGAGTCGCGCCGTTGGGGTGGTCTCGCATCCGCTCGTTGCCTGGCTCATGCTCGCATTTGTGATGTGGGCGACGCACCTCTCGCCGCTCTTTGACGCGGCGCTTGAGAACCCGCTCATCCATGACCTCGAGCATCTCCTCTACCTAACTACGGCGCTCCTCTTCTGGGCGCCTGTTTTCTCGCTCGATCCGATTCGGCACCGACTCTCACGACCAGCGGCGCTCGTCTATCTCTTCACGCAGATGCCGCAGAACAGCTTCCTCGGTGTGGCGATCATGTGGTCGCCGCGTGTGCTCTATCCGCACTACGAGAACCTGAACCGGAGCTGGGGCCCATCGCCGCTCGAAGACCAGCAGCTCGCTGGCGCGCTGATGTGGTTGGTGGGGGATGCCCTCTTCCTCTTGGCGATCTTCGCCGTGCTCGCAACCTGGATGCGCGCGGAGGAGCGGCCAGCGTCGCGCTACGATACGGATGAACTGGCGCGAGAGCTCGCCGAGATTCGGCGGCGTGAAGTTGCGCTTGCAGAGCGACAGAAAGGGGAGGCCAAATGAGTATCGCAATCGATCCGGTCTGCGGGATGGAGGTCCAGGTGGCGCCAGAGGCGCTTACGCTGCTCCTTGATGTTGCAAGTCTCCCAGTCGCCGCCCAGGCGGGGCGCCACAGCGGTGCCGCCGAACCAGGGGCGGCAGGCTCCGAGCGCTTCTACTTCTGCGGCCGCGGCTGCCTGCTCGACTTCCAGGATGAGCCAGACCGCTTCCTCGACGCAGGATTCCAGCCGTCTGGGATGTGAACTGGGTACTGAAGTGGTACCTTCGGGCGCATAGATCGGTCGCCTAGTGCGGCCCTAAGAGAGGAGAGCAGAAGATGACGTACGTGATTGCAGAACCTTGCGTAGACGTCCTTGATCAGTCGTGTGTTGCCGTCTGCCCTGTTGACTGCATCCACTTTGAAGAGGGGAGCGATCGAAAGCTCTTCATCGACCCCGACGAGTGCATTGACTGCGGTGCCTGCGAGCCTGAGTGCCCAGTGAACTCCATCTTCCCAGCCGAATCGGTACCGGCGCAGTGGTCGAACTACATCCAGATCGACGCCAACTGGTACAAGGACAAGGCGGGGGCACGAGCGGCGATCGACGCGGCAAAGCCGCGCTGAGGCGGACGCGCTGAGCGCGATCACCCCCTTCTCGTGCTCATGGTGCGGCAGTAGCGTTGCACCGCGCACCGAAGACTCACTCGAACGTTGGACACTCCTTTGCGCGCCGTGTCTTGAGCGCGCCCCCGGTCAGCCGTACCTGAAGGCGAAACTGAAAGAGGGGATGCGTCGCCGTGGCGAAGGTGGCACGCCACCTATTGGCATTCCTGTTGCCGTTGCTACACCGCCGCGCGCGCCATCGAGCGACGTTCCGCAGAGTGGCGATCCTGCTGGTGCGGTGCCGGCGCGACTCGGCCTTCTTCCGCCACCAGAAGAGCCGGACGCACTCGAGGCGTGGTATCTGAATCGCGCGCCGTACGATCGTGGCCCACTCGCCGGTGCAACGTGGCAGGGAGAGCTCGATCGCGCGGTGCTCTGGCTCGACGCGCTTCCGTTTGAGGGCCGGATTGTGGAGCTCGGCGCGGGGATTGGATTCTGGACGGTGCTCCTTGCATCACGCGGCGAGGTGAGCGCATATGACGCGCGCGAAGATCGCCTCACGCGTGCGCGGCAGCGACTCTTGGCGCACGGCATGAAGGCGCACCTGCATCCGCGCGCGCTTTTGGAAGGGGCAGAGGGTGCGCCTGCCGGCCTGCTTCTCCTTCCGTTTCTTCTGAGTCAGCTCGCCGCTGAGCCGCGCGCGCGACAGGTAGAGGTTGCGCACAGTTGGCTTGAAAGGGGTGGCCGACTCGCAATCATTGATCTTGCCCCGCCGAACCTGGACCCCGCCACGCTGGAGCAGGCAACGAGCGAGATGCTCGGCGCAAAGTTCAGTGGGATTCGTTCAGAACCGCTCGGCCGACACCTGGTTTTGATCGACGCGCTCGCGCGCTGATCTATCCCCGCGCAAGGATTTGCGCGGTGTAGTTACGGGTGCAGCGTGTGCGAATCGAGGAGTGTGTTGAGGAGATCCGCAATTGAGCCCTCTTGCAGGCTCGCAGGTTTCACCTCGTCACCACCTGAAATGGTGATGCCGATAATCGGGTCATCACTGTTGCTCCCAGCGGCAACACCGAGTGCTGCGGCTGCGGCAAGCTCAGCCATCTGGTCCTCCGGAAGCTGAAGCTTCTCGGTGTAATCGCCATGTTTCATCACCAGGGCTCCACTGCCGTAGACCTCGCCCTTCTCAACCATGCCATTCGACCAGGTGCGCGTGATGGTGTACGTGACGCGACCGACCGGCTTCACCTCTTCGCCGCAAGCGCCCGCGACGACGGCGAGTAGTAGTCCAAGTGCCAGTACGATACGGCTCATGCCCTGCATTATAGTGATTTTCTGGAGGGGTGATGAACGAACGTGATCGGGCGGAACTGAGGATCCTTGAGGAGCAGCTGCGGCGCATGCGCGGCATGCTCGGCGCCTATTCGGCGCTCTTCTTCCAGCAGATCACGCGCTGGGGGCTCGCCTGTGTGGCGCTGCTCGCCCTCTCAACGCTGAGCGGTGCTGCGCCTGCGGCGGCAATCATCCCGTTCCTGGTGCCGTTCGCCTTCCTTGAGGCGGGATACACCTTCTATTACACCGTCTTCGCGCGACGTCACGCCGAGTTCATTGAGCGCACGATCAACGCGCGCTTCGGGCGCGCCGTGCTGCCGGCGCACCGACTTGAGGCCGCCTACTTCTACCCGGCAGATGCGCCGAAGCTCGCCTTCTTCTCATTCGGCCGAGTGAGTGGCTATGGCAGCGTGATGACACTCGGCTATTCGGTTGGCGCGGCACTCCTCTGGGGGGCGGGCGTGGCGCGCATCAGCGCTCTGACCTCGATGGGGGAGCTTGACCCAGCGATCCTCCCCGCCGCCGTGCTCTGGACGCTCGGTGTGACCGCCTTCCTCCTCTGGCACTTCCTCGGCAAGCGCGACGAGCGGCGCCTCCTGGCCGAACTTAAGGCGATGTACCCAGATGCGGTAGGCTCACGGAACGGCGCACGACGGACGCGCTGAGACCTTCAAGCTTGGCGACTGAAGCGGAGGATTGAGCAGCGTGACGAGCCCCAAGAGCGGCAACCACACCGATAGCGTCACCCAGCTTGATCGAGTCACGATCCGATTTGCCGGCGACTCTGGCGACGGGATGCAGCTGACCGGCAGCCAGTTCACCGCCACCACCGCCCTCTTCGGTAACGACGTCTCCACCCTTCCCGATTACCCGGCGGAGATTCGCGCGCCGGCCGGATCGCTGCCGGGCGTCTCCGGATTCCAGATCAGCTTCTCGTCGGGCGACATTCATACGCCAGGCGACCGACCAGATGTCTTGGTGGCGATGAATCCCGCCGCGCTGAAGGTGAACATTGGTGACCTGGTTCCAGGCGGTGGCATCATCGTCAACACGGATGCCTTCAACGACATCAACTTGAAGAAGGCGGGCTACGCCGTTGACCCACTGCATGACGGTTCGCTGCAGGGCTACAACCTCTACGAGATCCCTATGTCCACGATGGTCACTGGCGCCTGCGAAGGGCTCGGTCTCACCAGCAAGCAGATTGAGCTGACGAAGAACTTCTTCGCGCTCGGCGTGATGTTCTGGCTCTACGAGCGCTCGATGGCTGGAACAGAGAAGTGGATCGCGGAGAAGTTCGCTGGAAAAGAGGCGATCGCCGAGGCGAATAAGCGCGCACTGAATGCGGGCTACGCATTCGGGGAGACGACCGAAATCTTCCACACGCACTATCGCGTTGCACCAGCACACCTTGCGCCAGGCACCTACCGCAACATCACGGGGAACGAGGCAACAGCGCTCGGCTTCGTGATGGCCTCAAAGCTGGCTGAGCGCGACCTCTTCTTGGCGAGCTACCCGATCACGCCAGCCTCGGACATCCTGCATCAACTTTCGTCATACAAGCACCTCGGCATTAAGACGGTGCAGTCCGAAGATGAGATCGCAGCGATCGGCGCCGCGGTTGGTGCGGCATACGGCGGCGCGATGGGAATGACCACCACCTCCGGCCCTGGCATGGCGCTGAAGGCGGAGATGCTCGGGCTCGCTGTGATGGTGGAGCTCCCACTCGTTGTTGTTGATGTGCAGCGCGCTGGTCCATCAACGGGGATGCCAACGAAGACCGAGCAGGGCGACCTGCTGATGAGTATGTTCGGACGCAACTCCGATTCACCGATTCCAGTGATTGCACCAGCAACGCCAGCCGAGTGCTTCACCATGGCGATCGAGGCCTGGCGCATTGCGCTAAAGCACATGACGCCAGTCGTCTACTTGAGTGACGCCTTCCTGGCCACCGGCGCTGAGCCGTGGAAGATTCCGCAGGCGAGCGACCTTCCGTCGATCGCCGTTGAGAATGCACCGCCGTCAGATCGTGGCGGCTTCCGTCCGTATCAGCGCGACCCAGAGACACTTGCGCGCCCGTGGGCGGTTCCGGGTACCAAGGGTCTGGAGCATCGCATTGGTGGTCTTGAGAAGTTGGATGAGCTCGGCACCGTCAGCTACGACCCAGACAACCATCACCGCATGAATCTGTTGCGCGCCGAGAAGGTGGCGCGCGTTGCGCGCGACATCCCCGCCACTGAGGTCTGGGGCGACGCAGAAGGCGAACTTCTCATTCTCGGATGGGGCTCAACGTATGGGTCGATTCGCTCCGCAACAGAGCGCCTCCGCGAGCGCGGCAAGAGTGTCAGCCATGCGCACCTGCGCTACCTGAACCCGCTTCCAAACGATTTGGGCGACATCCTGAAGCGATTCAAGCGCGTCCTCCTGCCAGAGCTCAACCTTGGCCAGTTGCGCATGCTGCTCCGCGCCAAGTACCTGGTAGATATCGTTGGCTTCAACCTGGTGCGCGGGAAGCCGTTCCAGATCGGCGAGATTGAGGCGAAGGCCGAGTCGCTGCTTGGTGAGAGTGTGGAGGTGAGCAAGTGACGCAGAGCGAACTCCCCGTACTGACGAAGAAGGACTTTGAGTCCGATCAGGACGTGCGCTGGTGCCCAGGGTGTGGCGACTACTCGATCCTGGCGCAGACGCAGAAGACGATGCCTGACTTTGGTGTTGCCAAGGAGGAGATCGTCTTCATCTCTGGGATCGGTTGTTCCGGCCGCCTCCCGTACTACATGAACACCTTCGGCTTCCACACCATCCACGGCCGCGCCGCCACCATCGCTACCGGCCTCAAGGGTGCGCGACCCGACCTGATGGTCTGGGTGATCACGGGCGACGGTGATGCGCTCTCCATCGGTGGCAACCACCTGATCCATGCGATGCGCCGCAACGTGGATATGAAGATGATCATGTTCAACAACCGCATCTACGGCCTCACCAAGGGTCAGGCCTCGCCAACCTCGCCGATCGGCAAGAAGACCAAGTCCACCCCAATGGGGACCATTGAGACGCCGATCATTCCACTCAACCTGGTTGCGGCGGCGGAGGCGAGCTTCATTGCGCGCTCCGTTGATACGCATTCGGAGCATCTGCAGGAGATGATGCACCGCGCTGGAGAGCACACTGGTGCCGCCTTCCTTGAGGTGTTGCAGAACTGCAACATCTTCAACGACGGCGCATGGCGCGACTTCACCGACAAGTCGGTGAAGGAAGATCGCATGCTGGTGCTGAAGCACGGCGAGCCGATGATCTTTGGCGCCGAGAAGAACAAGGGGATCCGTCTCAACGGGCTGCAGCCTGAAGTGGTGACGATCGGCGAGAACGGCGTCACCACTGCCGACCTCTGGGTGCATGACGAGACGGATCAGGACGCGACACGAACGCAGATCTTGAGTCGGATGTGGTGGCAAGAGTTCCGGGTTCCGGTTGGGGTCTTCCGCCGCGTGCCGCGACCAACGCACGACCAGCTGCTCGTTGCGCAGATTGAAGATGCGAAGGCGGCGCGTGCCGCCAAGGGGCCGGTTGATCTGCAGCGACTCCTCTCCGGCGGGGAGACCTGGACCGTCTCTTGAGCGAACAGGCGCAGGGCGCGCCACACCTCTACATCCTCGCCGACGATCTGATCTGGGCGACGCGACTCGCCGGTCAGGGTCGCACCCTTGGCGCACAGGTGACCACGCTGAAAGGCGTTGCAGAACT
>JAPLHQ010000111.1 GCA_026389555.1 Chloroflexota bacterium | reverse complement strand
GGCGCCGCAGCTGCGATCAGTGTGACCCGATCACCCCACGAACTCTTCCGCGCGATTCACTTGAGGGTTCTACGAGCATCTTACTCCTGAACGGCTCACCCCTGGATGCGAAGTTCCACCTCGGTTGCCTCGCGGTTCACGATCCACCAGGCGCGAATACCTGGCTCACCATCTGGGGCCGACTGGCTCTGCGCGAGGGAGACGATTAGGTAGAGCGCGTCGGGGTAGCCGGCCACGCCAGTGTCCGTGACCGACGGCTTCGCTGGTGAAGCAACGTGAGAGTGGACGATCCCCCAGATCACCTCGTCCGCGTCATCCGCAGCGATGCTGATGCGCAAGAGCTGTGCCGGATCAATCTCGTAGAGCGTTGATGAGGCGAGCACATTCGTAGTTGGCTCCCATCGCAACGGTGCGCCGCCAGATGCAGCTGACGCGCTTCCAATAATGATCCCGCACGCCTCACGCGGCGCCTCAGCGCGCGCGTGTGCGCGAATCGCCGTCGCAATCTCGCGCGGCAGCGCAATAGACTGCGGATGGCCAGGGAGGCTCATGGCGTGTGAACTACCACCAGAAGACGTCGCCCTCGAGCGCGTCTTCCATCTCGTCAAGGTTCCCGTCACCGAGTCCAGCAGAGAAGTATTTCCAGCCAGCATCACAGGCAATAAAGACAATGTTGCTGTTTGGCGCTGCGTCGCGCGCAACGCGGAGCGCAACGGCGAGCGTTGCGCCAGTTGATGGGCCGGCAAGGATGCCGCTACTGCGCGCAAGTGCGCGCGCCGCCATGATGGAATCGCGGCTGTTGACCAGCACCCGTCCGGCGAGCAGCTCGGTCTCCATCACCTCTGGCGTGAAGCCATCTTCAAGTGACCGGAGTCCGGTCACCTTCTCACCTGGCATCGGCTCGGCGGCCCAAATCTTCACGCTCGGCTTCTCGCGCGCAAAGAAGCGCGCAAGGCCCGTGGCGGTGCCGCCAGTGCCGAGTCCAGCAACAACAACATCCACCTCGGGAAGGTCGGTGAGGATCTCTGGCGCGGTGGTCACCTCGTGCACCTTCGGGTTCGCCTGGTTGCTGTACTGATCTGGCGAGACGTATTTGGCATCTGCCTTCGCCATGGCGCGTGCGAGCAGAACGGCGCCGTTTGAACCTTGATCTGCTGGGGAGTCAATGATCGTTGCGCCGAGCGCACGCACGAAGGCGCGGCGCTCTTCAGTGACGTTTGCTGGCATCACCAGTGTGAGCGGGATGCTGCGTGCCGCGGCGTGCACGGCGAGCGCAGCGCCAGTGTTCCCGCTCGTTGGCTCAAGGAGCTCCTTCCCAGGTGTGAGCAGCCCCTTGAAGAGAAGGTCGTCGATCAGCGCCTTGGCGGTGCGGTCCTTAATGGAGCCGGTTGGCCCAAGGAGCTCCACTTTGGCGAAGAGGTGGATCCCCTTCGCGCGCGCCGCCTCGGGGAGGAGCGCGTCAACGCGAATGAGCGGCGTGCCGCCAATCACCTCCCCGATCTGTTCGTAGCGCACTAGCGCGCGCTGACCGGTGCGACGGAGCCGCCCGCCATCGCGGGAAGGATGACCACTTCGATTCCGTCGTGCGTTGGCGTCTCAAGTCCTGCGAGATGGCGCACATCAGCACCATCAACGTAGACGTTCACCCAGCGGCGCAGCGTGCCGTCCGCTTCGAAGATCTGCTCGCGCAGATCTGGGTGCGCCGCAGTCAGGGCGGTGAGCACCGCG
The DNA here is from genome assembly GCA_026389555.1 of Chloroflexota bacterium. GTDB lineage: Bacteria > Chloroflexota > Limnocylindria > Limnocylindrales > Limnocylindraceae > Limnocylindrus. Next base: position 5 of record JAPLHQ010000111.1, on the reverse strand, counting down.
CCGAG
>JAPLHQ010000105.1 GCA_026389555.1 Chloroflexota bacterium | reverse complement strand
GGGGCTACACCTTTGACACCGGCCCATCACTGATCACCATGCCCTGGCTCTTTGAGGAGGTCTTCGCCGCCGCTGGCGAGAAGATGTCCGATCACGTCACGCTGCGCCAGCTGCAGCCGGGCTACCGCATCTTCTGGACCGGCGAGGATCGTCACTTTGATTTTGGTAGCGACCAAGAGGCGCTCCGTGACGAGATGCGCAAGTTCTCAGCGGCAGACGCCGCGCAGCTTGACGCCTTCATTGCAGCGTCGGGTGACATTCATCGTAAGGGCATTCTGATCTCTGGTCGACAGAACTTCTTGAAGCTCGCCGACTTCATCAAGCTCCTCCCCACCATGGCAAAGCTTGATGCGATCCGTTTCCTTGAAGGCTGGGTTGGTAAATTTTTTAAAGAGCCGCATGTGCAGCAGGCGTTCGGGTTCCACTCGCTCTTCATTGGTGGCGATCCTGCGCGCGTCCCTGCAATCTATTCAGCACTCGCCTATCTGCAGATCGCTGACGGCATCTGGTACGCCGAGGGTGGCGTCTACAGCATCATTGAGGCGTTCGGAAAGATCGTCAAGAAGATGGGCGGCAGTATTGCACTCAACAGCAAAGTCGATCAGATCTTGCACCGTGGTGGACGCGCGGTTGGCGTGCGGACCGCTGATGGAACGATCCACGATGCGGATCTTGTGATCTACAACGGTGACGTGACGGCACGCGACGCACTCCTTCCAGATCTCCCCGATCTCTTCCCGTGGCGCCTCCGACCGCTGCGCACCACGATGTCGGCCCACATGATGTACCTCGGCACAAATGGGAAGTTTGAGAAGTTGCTGCATCACACCCTTGTTGTGGGCGACGATTACCACGGCTTCATCAAGGATGTGACACGCGATCGGCGCATGCCACGCAGCAACGCCGTCTACATCCATGCACCGTCGCGCACGGAACCGGCAATGGCGCCGGCTGGTGGCGACTCGATCGCCATCCTCCTCCCCGTCCCGAACCTGCGCTCTGGCGACGACTGGAACGAAGCGGAACAGCGCATGCGCGACCGCACCCTCGCCTGGCTCGAAGACTGGGGCCTCCCCGGCCTGCGAGAGAGCATCGTGGTGGAGCGGAGCTGGACGCCGCTCACCTTCCGAGACGAACTCCTCGCCCCAGACGGAAACGCCTTCGCCGTGGAGCCGTCGCTGCAACAGTCGGCCTACTTCCGCCAGCCGAACCGTGATCGTGCGCTGAGCGGCCTCTACTACGTGGGCGGCGGCACGCACCCAGGGGCTGGGATGCCTGGCGCCCTCCTCACGTCGCAGGTGACGCAGGACCTGATTCGCGAGGACTACCGCGGATCGTACAGCTCTCACGCCAGCGGACCAACAGGGAATCTCGTCGCGCCGTGAGCCCGCTCCGCCCAGAGATCCACGCGCTCCTCCCAGAGGCGCGGCAGACCATCAACCGCGTCGCGCGTAGCTTCTCCCTCGCCGCACGACTCCTCCCCAACCAGATCCGCAGCGATGTTGAACTCCTCTATCTCGTCTTGCGCACACTCGACGATCTCGTAGATGTTGACGTGCGTGCTGGTGGAAGCACGCGCGACGCGGCGGAGCGGCGCATCGCCGCCATCGAAGCATGGGCGAGCGGCGAAGGGATTGGCGCGCCTGCGGGTGGCGCACCAGAGGTTAGCCGCGAACTGCTCATCCTGGACGACCTTGCACGCCGACACCCAGATCTTCCGCGCGACGCGGTCCACGACTTTCTCGCCGGGATGCGCGCCGACCTTGCTGGGCCTCGGATAGGGACCGATGAAGAGGCAGCGCACTACTGCTATCAGGTTGCGGGGACGGTTGGTCGGCTGATGGCCTCCATGCTCGGCGTCAGACCTGGCCATGAACGCGAAGCGGATCGCGCCGCTCGTGCGCTTGGATCTGCGATGCAGCGAACCAACATCCTGCGCGATATTGATGAAGACCTTGCGAACGGGAGGGTCTACCTCTCCGCCGCATCTCTCCGCGCGCACGGCGCTGACCCAGCAGCAACAAGCGGATCAACATCACTGCGCGACGCAGATCGCGGCGAACTACTTCGGGACGAGATCGCACGTGCAGACGCCGAATATGACGAGGGGCTCAACGGGATCCGCTACTTACAACATGGCGGCCGCTCAATCCGC
>JAPLHQ010000047.1 GCA_026389555.1 Chloroflexota bacterium | reverse complement strand
TTCAGGCAGGCGTGCCGTAGCATCAGGACTCCGCAGGAAGCACAGGCGCCCGTAGCTCAGTGGATAGAGCGTTAGGTTGCGGACCTAAAGGTCGTGGGTTCGAGTCCCGCCGGGCGCACCACTCTCCTCACTCCCTTCACAGCACTGGCGTATCTTGGCGTCATGAGCAGCGTCACGTTCCTCGGCCTCGGCACGATGGGTGCACCCATGGCGGGACACCTGGCGCGCGCCGGGCACACCGTGCGCGGCTGGAATCGCACGCCGGGCCGCCCATCTATAGATGGAGTCACGCAGTTCGCATCACTGCGCGAAGCGCTCACTGGCGCAGACGCCGTGGTGCTGAGCGTCTCAGACACGCCAGATGTGGAAGAGCTCCTCCTTGGTGCAGACGGTGCGATCCAGCACCTCACCCCAGGCGCGATCGTGATTGATACGAGCACCATTGCCCCCTCCGCCACGCGCCGCATGGGCGAACAGCTCGCGACTAAAGGCATCCTGATGGTGGACGCCCCAGTGAGTGGCGGCAGCGAAGGGGCAGTCAACGGCACCCTCACCGTCTTTCTTGGTGGATCAACAGAGTCCGTTGCCGCGGCGCAGCCGTTCCTCGCCGCATTCGCCAAGACGATTACGCACTTGGGACCGCTCGGCGCCGGCCAGGTGGGGAAGGCGGTGAATCAGCTCGTCATCTCTGGGAGCTACCTCTCACTCGCCGAAGGGATCCTGGTGGGGCAGAAGGCTGGGCTTGATCCAGCAACACTTGCGGGCGCGCTTACTGGCGGCGCCGCAAAGTCGTGGGTCCTAGAGAACCGCTGGCAGCGCATGGCGGAGGATCGCTACCCACTCGGCTTCAAGGTTGCACTACACCGCAAGGATCTCGGCATCGCCATTGACCTTGCAAAGGAGCTCGGCGTCCCCGTCCCCGCCGCCACGCTGGTGGCGCAACTTGAAGATGCGCTGATCGCCGCTGGCAAAGGGGGCGAAGACCTCTCCGCACTCGCTAACCAGCTCCGTCGCATGGCGGACGCAATCGATGCCTGACGCAACAGCCAGCGCTGACCCGCGCGCCGCAATCCTGACGGCGCAGTACGTCGCCCTCACCACCTATCGGCTTGATGGCCGCGCCGTTGTCACCCCCGTTTGGGCAGCCGCGCGTGACGGTCGCCTCCTGATCTTTAGCAATCCCGCCGCGGGAAAGATGAAGCGCCTGAACAACTCGTCGCGCGCCAGCGTTGCGCCGTGCACCTGGAACGGCACGCTGACCGGCGCGCAGCTGCCAGCAACGGCGCGCATCCTGGCGCCAGACGAACTCGGCGGGATGTGGAGCGCACTCGTTAAGAAATACGGACTCCAGGCAGGCGCCTTTCGCCTCTACGATCGCGTCCGCGGCCTCCTGCGCATGCGGGTGAGTGCCGGCATTGAGGTGAGCCTCACCCCTTAATGGGCTATCCTCCGCCGTGGAAAGGTGGCCGAGTGGTTGAAGGCACCGCTCTCGAAAAGCGGCAGGTTAATAGCCTCGTGGGTTCGAATCCCACCCTTTCCGCCAGCTCCTGACGCGCACACACGGAGAGGTCGCCTAGT
>JAPLHQ010000117.1 GCA_026389555.1 Chloroflexota bacterium | reverse complement strand
GCGCGCTCCATTGCGAGCAGGAGAAGATCAGGTGACGGCTTCCCCACCACCTGCGCCGTGACGCCGGTCGCCGCTTCGAGTGCGGCGACTGCGGCGCCGGTGCCAGGGATCAGCTCTGTTGGATCCGGGTAGGCGGCGTCGCGATTCGGTGCGATCAGCCGTGCGCCGGCGCGGACGGCTGCGGCGGCGAACTCAAGGTCGCGCGGCGTGCTCTCACGGTTCAGGCCAACGGTCACCCCTTCTGGTGCCCAGGCGGCGAGCGCTTCACGATCGGCAAACTCCGCAGGGAGCCGCGCCGCAAGACCTGCCGCGCGCAGTTCACCGGCGAGCCCCTCACTCCCGTAAACGAGGACCCGCGTCAGGCCGGCGGCGTGAAAACGCGCCGCAACCAGGCTCACTGCGGTCAGCAGCCCCTCGTCGCTGAAGGGTGCGCCACACGATTCGATCCGCGCGCGATACTCAGCACGACGGAGGAAGCTGTTGTTGGTGATGTAGACGACCTGATCACCCGCAGCGTGTCGCTCGGTCAGCAGGGGTCCAACCCCTGGGACAGGGTCGGCACCTCGATAGAGCACACCGTCAAGGTCAAGGCAGAGGAGCATGATGCGATGGTAGATCAGGAGTGGAAGCTGCTCGGGCGAGCCGAGCGCGTCTTAGTTGATGGGAACAACCTTGTCGGCGGTTGGGATGAGGTCCGCCTGCGCGCCTATGAGACGGCGATCCACCGCTCACTCCCCGCCTCCGCCAAGCTCGAAGTCTTCCGCGACGGCGGCGGCCGCTCCGCCGATGACCGCATCATTGAGGCGGTGGGCAGGCCAGATCCGAGTCGCGCCGACCGCATCGTCGTGGTCACGGACGATCGGGAGCTGCGCGATCGCGCGCGCCGACTCGGCGCATCCACCATCACCGCGCGCTACTTCCGTGACCGCATCGCCGCGAACACGCTGGCGCCAACAACGACGCGCGCAACTGGTGGCTTCGGTCGCGTCGCACCAAAGCCACCAGCAAACCTTGGAAAAGATGAGGGGCCCGAGGAGCGTCGCTGGCAGCCGGGACGCGGCGCCACCAAGAAGCGCGGCCCCTCTGCGCGCCCACCCCGCGGACGCTAGGATTCTTCTATGACCCCTACTGCTGTGGCGCTTGTATGAGTGAGATCGGCAGCCGCATTGCGGAGCTGATCGACGCGCTGATGGGGTTCATCGCGCTGATCGTCACCCCAGACTGGGGGGCGCTGATCGGCCTCCTCCCCCTCTTCATCGTGCCGCTCGTCGCCCTCTGGTTCTTCAGCACCGGAGCGGCCTGGAGCCTGATGGCGATCACCAAGCCGCGTGCCAGCCTTCGCCCAGTTGACGCGGCGCCACAGGCGGCGGAGCGGGACGCGGCAGGACTGCCGATCTACCCGGCTGGACGACCGTATGACGCTCGTAACGCGCAGATCTACCCGATCGGGACGCTCCGTACGCTGAGCGGCGAACCGCTTCAGATGGGCTGCCCGGGCTGCGGTGCGGTACGACTCGCTGAACTGAGCAGCTGCACCGCCTGCGGCATGGAGATCCGCCTCCGCGGCCGCGTCCAACTTGCACGACCCGCCGGTCCGCCACCCGGCGGCGCAGCGCGGGCATAAGGTGGCGTCGCTCT
>JAPLHQ010000021.1 GCA_026389555.1 Chloroflexota bacterium | reverse complement strand
TCGATACGTGCACGCGGCAGCGTCCCGCGCATCCAGACGAAGATGAAGATCAGCGTGAACGTCTTAAGCAAGAAGAAGAGGAGGTCGGCGATCGGGGGAAGCATCGCCCAGGCCCAGAAGCCGATCGCTGCCGTGGAGACGGCGCCGAAGATCAGGAAGCCGCCGAGGAGCGCCTGCCAGCCCTTGATCTTTGAGCTCGCCATAAAGATCGGGGCAGCAAAGAGAAGCGTCCCTGCCACTGGGGCGAGGCCGGCGAGGATCGGCAGCATGACGCCGAGGCTCCCAAGGTTCACGTTGATCTCCGGATGGAACGGAAGGTTGATCGGCGCGTTGGAGCCACCCAAGAAGAGTGCGGAGAAGAGCGCCGAGACGATGAAGACGTTGACGTATTCGGCGAAGAAGAAGAAGCCGAAGCGCATTCCGGAGTACTCCGTTGCGAAGCCGGCAACGATCTCTTGGTCTGCTTCGGTGTTGTCAAACGGTGTGCGATTTGCTTCGGCGGTAATCGCAATGAAGAAAATGATCGCCGCGAGTGGCTGGCGGAAGATGAACCAGTCAAGCAGCGAGCCGCCCTGCGCCTCAACGATCTTCGGCAGCGAGAGCGTGCCCGTAAGAATGATGATGCCAACAACGGAGAGCGTCAGTGGAATCTCGTAGCTGATCGCTTGCGCTGCGGCGCGAATTCCACCGAGGAGTGAGTACTTATTGAATGACGACCAGCCGGCCATCATCAAACCAACAACGCCAAGACCGCCAATAGCGAAGAAGTAGAGAAGGCCGAACTCAAGCCCAGCGCTGGTGAGGTCTGGCGCAAATGGAATCACCATCACCGTCATGAAGCTTGCGAGATACACAACAACAGGGGCGAGCGTGAAGACCGGAACATCAACGCTTGGCGGCGTGAAGTCTTCCTTCATCAACACCTTCAGGCCGTGCACAACGCTCATCACCGCGCCAGCTGGTCCGATGCGGTCGGGCCCAATGCGCAGGTTCATCAGGGCAATGATCTTCATCTCCATGTAGATCAAGAGAAATGCAACAGGAACCGTCACAAGGAAGGTGATCACCGACGCGGCGAGGAATCGGACGATCGGAAGGTTTGCGCCGATCGTTGCACCAATAAACGGCCCAGCAACGATCAAGAGCGCGGTGAGTGCCGCGCCGCCAATCGAGAGGATCGGAAGCAGCACGGCGAGTGCGCGTCCGCCTGGCGTCAGTCGCGACCAGGCCATCTGTGCGCCGCTCACTTGTCCACCCCACCCATCACTGGATCAAGGCTCGCCATGACCGCCATCGTGTCGGCAATCAGATTGCCGCGCGTCAGTGGTCCAACAAGTTGCAGATGGACGAATGACGGATCGTGGATGCGCATGCGGAACGGTTGATCTGTGCCGTCGGAGATTGCATACACGCCGTATGCGCCGCGCGGCCCTTCTACCGCGCCGAAGGCGCGGCCTGGTCGTGGTCGAATCAGTCGCGGAAGTTTTGCCATCACTGGACCGTCTGGCATTTCGTGGAGGACCTGGTCAATGATGCGAATTGATTCGCGAATCTCATCAATGCGCACCATGTAGCGCGCAAGCGAGTCGCCTTCGTCGCGCGTCGGCACGTTGAACTCCAACTCTGGGTAGACGAGATACGGATGATCGCGTCGCAGGTCGAACGGAACGCCAGTTGCGCGAAGGTTCGGGCCGGTAACGCCCATGCGTAGCGCCGTAGCCTGATCAAGCGTTCCGAGTCCGCGCGTGCGACGCACGAAGAGTTCGTTCTCGTTGATTAGGCCAGTGTTTGAGTCGATCTGCGCTGCGGCGCGACTCATCCAGTTGCCGAGGCGGCTCATGAACTCATGATTGAGATCGCCGTTCACGCCACCGATGCGGTAGTAGTTGTAGAGGAGCTTCTGCCCGGTGAGCGCCGCGAGCATGTCCACGATCTCGTCCCGCTCAATGAACGACCAGAGGATTGGTGTGATCCCGCCAAGGTCGAGCGCCATCCAGCCCTGGAAAAGGGTGTGGCTGGCGATGCGGTTCAGCTCCATGGTGAGCACGCGAATGTACTGGGCGCGGCGCGGCACCTCCACATCCATCAGCTTCTCGAAGGCGGCCACGGGGGCCGCCTCGCAGAAGAGGGAGGCGACGTATTCGAGCGGGTCGGTGTAGCAGATCGCCTGGTGGTAGTCGGCGTTCTCGCAGAGTTTCTCTACGCCGCGGTGCAGGTAGCCGAGCACGGGATCGAGGTCTACCACCTGCTCGCCGTTCACCTTCACCACGATGCGTAGTACGCCGTGTGTTGACGGGTGCTGTGGTCCCATATTGATGAACATCTCGCCGTCGCGAAGGTTAAGGAACTCCGCCTGACGCTCGGTCTGCGCCGTTGGCGCTGGCTCGTACCACTCAGAGGTGGACGGGATCGCGATCCGTGGATCGTCGAGTGAGGGGCGCGTCTGCTGTGTTGTCATGACTATGCCCCCGAACTCTTGCGCAGCGCGGTTGCGCGCGTAGCGTCAGCTGGCGTTCCTGCGCGCTCCATGTTGCGCACGCCTGCCGCAGGCGAGCGTGATGCATCGTCGGCCAAATAGAAATCTTTTCGTAGTGGATGACTCAGGTAGTCATCTGGCATGTAGATGCGGCGCAGGTCACGATTCCCTTCAAAGATGATGCCGAACATGTCGTACGCTTCGCGCTCCATCCACTCGGCGCCTGGCCAGAGTGAGACGAGTGAGTTCACGCGCGGGGCGTTGCGGTCAACACCGGGGACAATCACGCGCAGCCAGTCGCCCGTTGTAGATGATGAGAGGTGATAGACAATCTGCATCTCTTCGCCCGTATCTACGCCGCAGAGATCAATCAGCATCTCAAAGGCGAAGTTTGGCTCGTCGTGGAGTGCGCGAAGTGTTGGAATTGCATCGGCGATACTGACGCGAATCTCTGTCTCATCAAATCGCTGGCGCACAGGCGCGAGTAGTGTTGCGCCGAGCCGCTCTTGTAGCGCCGACGCAAGTGCGCGATCCATCAGATGCCGTCCGGAACAGTTGGGCCGATGGCGCGCTCTGGCCAGTGGCCGCGACGATCTTTTATGAGTTGCTGCAGTTTCATCATCCCGTAAATCAGCCCCTCTGGTCGTGGTGGGCATCCTGGAATGTAGACATCAACTGGCATGACGCGATCAATCCCCTGGACGACGGAGTAACTGCGCTTGTAGCGGCCACCGGAGCAGGTGCAGTCGCCCATTGCAACAACCCACTTTGGTTCTGGCATCTGCTCCCAGAGTCGAATTAGTGGCTCTGCCATTTTGGTTGTGAGTGTGCCCGCAACAATCAACACGTCCGCTTGGCGCGGTGATGCGCGGAATGGGAACATCCCCCAACGATCAATATCGTTTTTTGGTGTTGCGGTGGACATCATCTCGATCGCGCAGCATGCAAGGCCGGAGAGGAGTGGCCAGAGGCTGTTTGCGCGAATCAGATCAAGGACGATGTCCGCTTTTGTTGGAATTGCACCGAGCGCGCCACTCCATCGCGCATCATCAACGCGTCCATCTCCAGTTGCGTCGTAGCGTGCAAGCTCAAGGTTTGGATGTTGCGCGAGCGGGACGCCGCCGTACGCGCGTGGATCATCTGTTGTCCAGAGCGTATTCGGCGTAACGATCGGCGCTTGGAGCCCCTTCTTCGGATCGCGCGTCATCGCCATGAGAGCACCCCTTTGCGCCAGGCGTAGCCGAGCCCAATGAGCAAGATGCCGATGAAGATCGCCATGGAGATAAGTCCATCCATCAAGAGCACCTTGAAGTTGAGTGCCCAGATGTAGATGAAGACGATCTCAACGTCGAAGGCGACGAAGAGGAGTGCGTAGAGATAGAAGGAGAGGCCGAAGCGACCGTGGGTGTCGCCATATGTGTCAATGCCGGACTCGTAGGGGACCTGCTTCCCGCGACTTCCGCGGGTGCGGTGGGAGATCAGCCAGGCGATACCGATCGTCAAGAAGACGAACGAGACACCCGCGCCGGCGAAGCCGAGGACGTACCAGAGTCCGTTCATGCAGCTCCTCTGTTGGACCCCTGCTCCCGCGCTGCGCCCCGTGCGGGACGAAGGGTGGATCCTGCGAGGATTCTAGACGAGGGGGCGAATCGGAGCCGCCGCTCCAGGGAGCGGATTGG
>JAPLHQ010000119.1 GCA_026389555.1 Chloroflexota bacterium | reverse complement strand
GAGCAGGCTGTAGCGAATGTCGAAGTTGCGTACGTGCGAGAGCTCGTGCGCAATCACGCCGCTCATCTCCTCACGGTCAAGCTTCGCCATCAGGCCCTTGGTGACGGCGATGCTCGCATGCTGCGGGTCGCGCCCTGTGGCAAACGCGTTCAGCGCCGTGTCATCAATGACGTAGATCTTCGGCTTCGGGATGTTCGCCGCAATGGAGAGCTCGGCGGTGATGTTGTCCAGCTGCAACTCTTCAGCGCCAGCGCTCGGGTCGAGCGGCTTCGCCCCTGATGCGGCCAACACGGCGCGATCGCCGCCGAACCAGGCGCCGAGCGTCAGGACAAAGCCAAGGCCAAAGGCGAAGAGTGAATAAGGGAGCGCTCCCTCAATGCCGCCCGTGAACGCCACGCCCGCCGCAGTGGCGAGGGCGGCGAAGATGCCGATGACGAGCAGGACGAGCAGCGCCGACTTGCGCCGGTTCGCCGCCGCGAGATCGTAAAAGGTGGCCATGCTGCTCCTTTACGCCGAGACGATCAGGAGAGGCTGACCTTGGGGACGGCCTCCTCAGAGTCCGGCGCGTCGAAGAAGTCGCGCTTGGCGAAGCCGAAGGCTCCAGCGAAGAGGAGCCCTGGGAAGCTCTGCACCGCGTTGTTATAGGAGAGGACCGACGAGTTGTAATGCTGACGGCTGAAGCCGATCTGGTTCTCCGTGGAGGTGAGCTGCTCCTGCAACTGAATCACATTCTCGTTCGACTTCAGCGTGGGGTATGCCTCCACGTTAGCGAAGAGGGTGCGCAGTGAGCTGCTGAGCATATTTTCGGCCTTCGCCTGTGCGGCGGTGTTTCCCGTGGAGCCGGCGTTTACGGCGGCGGCACGCGCGGCGGTAACGCTCTCAAGGACGCCCTTCTCAAATCCCATCTGCCCCTTCACCGCCTCAACGAGGTTCGGGATCAGGTCGTAGCGGCGCTTCAACTGCACCTGGATCTGGCCGAGCGCTTCGTCCACACGATTGCGTCCGCTCACCAGTCCGTTAAATGCAGAGACAACGAGTAGTACGAGTGCGCCAACGATAATGGGGGGGAGTAGAAGATCCACGCGTCCTCCTTATATGTGCTCACTGCACGAAACCGTGCGCTGCACTCATTCTACTCCCCTTGCTTCTGGAAGAAGTATTAAGAATCCCGCACAAAATCGGTGCGTTTGACGACCCCCCAGGGGGGAGGCGTAGGCTGGGGCGAGTAACTGGGTTGAGGCCTCTGCGGTCTCCCCTGGTGCAGGTGCAGCCCGGCAAACTGGGCCCCTGCGGGAAAGGTCTGGACGTTTATGAACGTTTTGTTGGTTGGTACCGGCACGGTCGGAGAGGCAATCGCCCACCTCGTGAAGGGGCGCAAATGGCTCGGCAAGATGACCCTCGCCGATTATTCACTCGATCGGGCACGCACCGTGGCAGACGCCGTGGGTGCTGGGTATGACGTGGCGCAGGTGGACGCGGGGAATGCGCAGCAGCTCAAGGAGCTGATCATCGCCTCCAAGGCGGACCTGGTGCTGAACGCCGTTGACCCGCGCTTTGTGCCAGCGATCTTCGACGCCGCGCTCGAGGCGGGAGTCCACTACATCGACATGGCGACCAGCCTCTCGGTCCCAGACAAGGAGAACCCGTACACGGTGCCCGGCGAGATGCTCGGCGACTATCAGGTGGCGAAGAACGGCCTCTGGGAGGCGAAGGAGAAGGTCGCGCTGATCGGCATGGGGATGGATCCCGGCCTCTCAAACATTTTCGCGGCGTACGCCAAGAAGTGGACCGTTGATGAGATCAGCGCCGTGCATATTCGCGACGGCGGCGACTTGCGCATCGAGGGCTACCCGTTCGCGACCGTCTTCAGCCTCTGGACCGTCATCGAGGAGTGCTTGAACCCACCGATCGTCTGGCGCAACGGAAAGATTGAGGCGCGCGCACCATTCAGCGAGCCAGAGGACTTCGTCTTCCCTGAGGGCGTTGGTCCGGTCATGTGCGTCAACGTGGAGCACGAGGAGATCGTGCAACTGCCGCGCAATATGAACGCCGACCTGATCACCTTCAAGTACGCGCTCGGCGCCGACTTCATTGAGACGCTGCAACTACTGCACCGCCTCGGCTTGGACGGCAAGGAGCCAATTAATGTGAAGGGGACGAAGGTTGCACCACGCGACGTGATCGGTGCTCTTTCGCCGGATCCTTCAACGCTCGGCAAGAACATGGTGGGACGCGCCATCGTTGGCGCGCTCGTCAGCGGCACCAAGGATGGTCGACCACGCGAGACCTTCCACTACCAGGTCTGCGATGCGGCGGAGACGATGGGTCGCTACAACCTGCAACCAGTCGCCTGGCAGACCGGCGTCATGCCGATCATGGCGATGGAGCTCATTGCGGAAGGTGTCTGGGGCGGCGCTGGCGTGAAGTCGCCGGATGCGTTCGATCCAGATCCATTCCTGGATATCTGCGAGGACTACGACGTGACGGTAAAGCTTGAGCATCGCCTCCCTGGCCGCTCAATCCTCCCGGCAACGGAGCAGCCACCAGTCGGCGCAAAGTCGGTCACCGTCAAGGGATCGTCCACGCCAACCGACTCGGCCTACTCGGCAGCAGCTACCGCAGCGCTCTCAGCACCTGGTGCGGTTCCAGAGCCAGACGGCCGACCGGCACGACCGCCGCGCTGATGCGAGCGCCGCTGACGCGGCGCTGATGCGGCGTTACTCTGCCGCGCGAATCAGGCGTTCAAGGAGTGGGATGGGCGGTGTGCCGTGCTGCAACATGGCGCGCAGATGCGCCGATCGACTGAAGCCTTCGGTTGCTGGCCGATTTCCTGGTAACCCCGCGCGCTGAGCCGGCGCGCGGCTCACGGCGGCGCGGGCGCGATCCTCTAGCTCCCAGCAACCAACGGAGCCAATGAAATACGTTGGGAGCTGCGTTGCGGTGAGCCGCGCGCGAAGATACTTCGCCTTCGCCTCCGACTCCTCCTGCCAGGTCTCCCCCACCATCAGATTCAATGCCCAGGCTTCGTCGCGACCCTCGGCGTGAATCCCCACATCAAGCAACGCGTTAGCGATGCAGCGCAGATAAAACTTCCAATGGACGAGCTCGAGCGCCTTGTCGCCGTCACCGAACCCTTCGTCCAACATCACCTGCGTCACGTAGACCGCCCACCCTTCGGCGAAGACGCCAGAACCGAATGCGGCGCGGAGCGGTCGCTTCGTCTCATTCGCGGCGGCAAGTTGCAGGTAGTGTCCAGGGATTGCTTCGTGAATCGCGAGGAGGGCCAGCATGCGGTCGTTGTCTTCGCGCAACATCGATTCAACCTGTTCCGGCGTAGCGTCATCTGGCGGCGGCGTCACATAGAAGAAGCTCGTCTCCCCCTTATCTAGCGGACCTGGCGAATCCAGGAAGGCGCCGCCGTAGGCACGCAAGAAGCGCGGCGTCCAGGTGATCTGCAGCGGCTCCTTCGGTAGATCAATCAGGCCCGTGCGCTTCACAAAGGCCTCACAGCGTGCCGTCTCTTCACGGCAGCGATCGAGCAGATCCGCGGCGGCGCTATGTTCGCCACCGATCGCATGGAGGACGCGTGCCACAAGCTCATGCGGCTTCTCCGCAAGGTGCGCCGCTTCATCGCCAATCCATTGCGGAGCGATCTCGCGCGCAATGCTGATCATCCGCTCGCGCACTGCGGTGAACTCCACCTCAGCGGCGGCACGCACCGCTGCACGATCGTGCGACCCGAAGAGGGTGTGCCGTAGCGCGCGGTCGTAAAGATCAGCACCGTAGCGTCCTTCACCTTCGCTGCGCGGCAGGACCTCCGTGCGGAGGCGCTCCGTGAATCGGTCTGCCGCAGCGCGCGCCACATCCGCCGCTGCGCGAAGCGACGG
>JAPLHQ010000104.1 GCA_026389555.1 Chloroflexota bacterium | reverse complement strand
GTACGGCAGTGTTAGTGAAGGGGGCGATCGGCAGCACGCGCGCCGCCGCCTTCGACCTCTCCGCCGCCTGCTCCGGTTTCGCCTACGCCTACGCCGTTGCACACGGCTTCATCACGGCGGGCCTCGGCCAACGCGCACTCGTCATTGGCGCCGAGACACTCTCGCGCTCCGTTGACTGGAGCGATCGCTCAACGTGCGTCCTTTTTGGCGACGGCGCAGGTGCGATTGTCCTTGAGGCGCTCGAACTTCCCGCTGGACAGGAGGGGACAACGCGTCCAGGGACGCTCAGCTTTGAACTCTCCGCCGATCCGAGCGGCGCCTATGCGCTCTGGATTCCAGGAGGCGCAGGTGACGAAGCCGATCCGCTGATCAAGATGGACGGCGCAAAAACATACGTCTACGCAACGCGCACCATGGCGGCGGTGGCAACCGCTGCAATTGAGCGCGCCGGCCTCACCCCGTCACAGGTGAACCTTGTCATTCCACATCAGGCGAACATCCGCATCATTGAACACGTCTCAAAGGCGATTGACTATCCGATGGAGCAGATCTTCGTCAACCTGGATAAGTACGGGAACACCTCGGCGGCGAGTATTCCGATCGCCCTCTCTGAGGCGGTCGCCGCAGGGCGGCTGAAGCCTGGCGATGTCTTCTGCACCGTGGCGTTCGGTGGCGGCTACACCTCGGGCGCCTTCGTCACGCGCTGGGATGCGGATCCGGCACACGGCGCGCGTGCGGCGAGCGTTGACGCGAGCACAATCGTGGTGGTTCGCCCCGAGGGTGGGGCCAAGGTGGATGTGGTCCCTGCGGCGCTTCGTGCGCACCTGGACGGACGCCATCGCTAAGAGCAAACTGATCGGGAACAGTACGCTGATCAACATCAGCACGAAGGAGGCGGCATGTTTGAACTGAACGGATATTCGGCAATCGTGACGGGCGGCGCACGCGGGATTGGTCGCGCCATTGCGCTCGCACTCGCCGACGCTGGCGCCGACGTGCTGATCACCTACAAGGGGAACACCGCCGCCGCCGATGCCGTGATCGCTGAGATCGCCGCGAAGGGGCGCAAGGGGATTGCGCTGCAGGCTGACGCCGCAGATCCAGACGCCGCCGTTGCGGTGGTCGCCAAGGCGATTGAGGCCTTCGGCAAGGTTGATCTGCTCGTGAACAACGCGGGGATCACCCGCGACACGCTGATCCTGCGCATGACGCCAGAGCAGTGGCGCGAAGTGATCGACACGAATCTCTCCGGCGCCTTCTACATGACGAAGGCGGCGGTGAAGGAGATGCTGCGCGCCAAGAGTGGTCGCATCATCAACATCACGAGCGTCTCCGGTCAGGCGGGGAATGCCGGCCAGGCGAACTACAGCTCGGCGAAGGCGGGGATGATCGGCCTCACCAAGGCCACCGCGCGCGAGGTTGCGAGCCGCGGCATCACCGTGAACGCCGTTGCGCCAGGCTTCATCACCACCGAACTGACCGCTGACCTACCGGATGCGATTAAAGATGGCGTGAAGGCGCAGACGCCGCTCGGCAGGTTCGGCGAACCGCATGAGATCGCCGCCGCGGTGATCTATCTCGCATCGCGTGAGGCTTCGTACGTCACTGGCCAGGTGCTGGGGGTGGATGGCGGCCTGGTGATGATGTGACGCCCGCGGGACACCGCGGCGCGCCGCACGCAGCAGCGTTCGCACTCCTCGCCGGGATCACCTTCGTCACCGCCACCTGGTCTGGCCTTGGGCCGCTCGCCGTTACAACACCGCGCGCACGTGCCGCCGAGATTACGGCTGAGGCTGCAACTGAGGCCAGGGTGCTTGATCCATCACTCCTCGGCAGCGATGGTCGCTACACGCTCCTCTTCTTAGGGAGCGACAAGCGCTGTCGGAAGATTCACTCACCACTCGGCGCGGAGCGCTGCAGCAGCCTTGAGCCGAAGGTGGCGGCGGCGAGCGCTGATGGCTCGCCAGTGAGCGCCCTCTACCCATACATCTGGTCACCCACCGCCGATGCCAAACTTGACGCACCGCACAACGCCGCCGGCAGCGAGCGCACCGATGTGATGACCCTCCTCACGGTGAACCCTGAAACGGGTGAGTCTGCGGCGCTGAGCATTCCGCGCGACATGGAGAACTTCCCCCTGAAGCCCTCACTCTCGAGCGACTTCTGCCGTCCTGGACGGACGCGATTTAACCGAAAAGTGAACGCACTCTATGTCTATGCGCAACTCTGCATGAAGGCAACGCCGAAGCTGCGCGCATGGGAGCGCTCCTCGCTCGCCGCAGAGAAAGTCCGCGAGAACCTTGCCTACGCCTTCAACATTGAGATTGATGACTGGGTGCTCACCACCTTCGGCACCGCCGATATCCTCGGCGCCACGCTCGACACGCTCGCCCCTGGTCCAACACTCGTCCATCTTGACGACAAGAGCCGCTTCGCCTCCTGCCGAACGAACCGCCTTCGCACGGGGAGCGAGATGAGCTACGACGACATCAACATTTGGTCAAACGCCAAGTACGGC
>JAPLHQ010000100.1 GCA_026389555.1 Chloroflexota bacterium | reverse complement strand
GCGCTCGGCTGGTAGGGGCGCGCTGCGATGAGTGACGAGCAGCTGAAGGGCCTGATCGGACGGTCGGTGACGATCTCCGTCCCCGCCACGATTGCGAACCTTGGCGTGGGCTACGACGTGCTCGGCATGGCGATCGAGTACCGCAATGAACTTACCGTCCGCGTATCGGGCCTCGCCTTACCTGGTGCGGCTGGGGACATCTCGTTGGTAGTTGAAGGTGAGGGCCTCGGTGAACTCCCAACGGATCGGCGCAACGTGACGGTGGGTGCCATCACGCGGGGTCTTGCCGCCGCAGGGGTGCCGAACGGTGATCGCCTCTCGCTGGAGATCAAGGCGCTCAATCGCATCCCGCTCGCGCGCGGTCTCGGCTCATCCGCCGCGGCGTTTGTTGGCGGACTCTTCGCTGGTGCCGCACTGGCTGGCGCATCCGGAACGATTGATGAACTTCCCGGCTCCTGCGCCGATCTCTTCCCCGACGATCTGACCGATCGACTCTTCGCCGCAGCAGACGACGAAGAGGGTCATCCAGATAACGCCGCCGCGGCGATCTTCGGCGGCTTGGTGGCGAGCACGCGCGTTGATGGAGTTCTCACAGCACGCCTGATTGCGGTGCCGGATGCAACGATCCCCGTGCTGATGATTCCAGATCAGCGACTCCCAACAAGCGAGATGCGCGCCGTGCTCCCACCGAGAGTGCCGATCGAGGACGCGGTGCATAACGCTGGTCGCATGGCGGCGGGTGTTGCCGCGCTCGAGTCTGGCGACGTCACAGGCTTTGCGCTCCTTGCCGACGATCGTCTGCATCAGCCGTATCGCGCCAAGCGCTACACGGCGCTCCCAGATCTGATTGCCGCCGCGGTTGGCGCAGGTGCGGTGAGCGCCTGTCTTGCTGGCGCAGGATCTGCGGTGCTTGCGATTACGGATGAGGTGTCACACGTGGACGCGATCAGCGCCGCCATGGAGGGCGTTGCAACTGCGGCGAAGATTGGCGGCGGTGCCGTGCGCTTTGATGTTGATCATGACGGCGTCCGCATTGAGGCCTTCGCGGGGTTCGGCACGTGAGCGCGTCAGATCTGCTTGTCCAGAAATATGGCGGGAGCTCTGTTGCCAACGTTGAGCGGATCGGCGCCGTTGCAACCCGCATCGCGGCGGATCGCGCCGCGGGAAAGAGTGTTGTTGCCGTGGTCTCCGCCATGGGCGACACCACCGATGATCTGCTCGCGCTCGCATCACAAGTGACGGGCGGCGTGTTGCCGAGCGCGCGCGAACAGGATGCGCTGCTTGCCACGGGTGAGATTCAATCGGCGGCGCTGCTTGCGATGGCCCTGCAGGCGCGCGGCGTGGAGGCGGTCAGCCTCAGCGGTGCACAGGCGGGGATCAGCGCCGACGGCACCTTTGGGAAGGGGCGGATTGCCGCCATTGAGCCGAAGCGCGTTCGCGAAGAGGTTGCAGCCGGGCGCGTGGTGATCGTGGCCGGCTTCCAGGGGGTGAGCGGCACGGAGACCACCACCCTCGGTCGCGGCGGCTCAGATACCTCGGCCGTGGCGCTCGCGGCGGCGCTCGGTGCCGATCGCTGCCAGATCTTCACGGATGTGACCGGCGTCTATACCGCTGATCCCCGCGTGGTCACGGACGCCCGCCAGTTGCAGGTGATCGGATATGAGGAGATGCTGGAACTCGCCAACCAGGGGGCGCAGGTGATGCAGACCCGCGCCGTAGAGTTGGGCTGGGTGAACGGCGTCACCATAGAGGTACTCAGCTCGTTTGTGGATCAGCCAGGGACCCAGATCAAGGAGGACCGTCAAGTGGAACAGCGCAATAAGGTTCGCGGACTCGCCGCAGATACAAAGGTTGCCAAGGTGACGATGGTCGCCGTCCCCGATCGCCCTGGCATTGCGAAGTCGGTCTTTGACCCACTCGCCACAGCAAACATCAACGTGGACATGATCGTGCAGAACGTCTCGCACGACGGCACTACCGACCTCTCATTCACGTGCGGCCGCAGCGACCTTGCCGCCGCGCGGCCGGTGCTGGAGAAGATTCAGAACGAGATCGGCGCGCGCGCGCTGGAGATTGACGAATCAGTTGCAAAGATTTCTATTGTTGGTGCTGGCATTCAGAACGCACCTGGGTATGCGGCGCGCATGTTCGGCACGCTTGCTGATGCGAAGGTGAACATTCAGATGATCTCAACTTCAGAAATCAGGATCACCTGTATCGTTGCGCAGGCGGATGCGGATCGCGCACTGAAGGCGCTGCACGACACGTTTGATCTTGCAACGCCAGATCCAGTTGATGCTGCGGCGCGTGACGCGGAGTCTCGCGCCTGATCCACGTCGAGCGACTCGACGCAGTCACCTCAACCAACGACGTTGCACGCGAGCGGCTCGCCGCAGGTGCGGCAACGCCGCTCCTGATTCGCGCAGAGACGCAGAGCGCGGGGCGCGGGCGCTCCGGTCGCACCTGGCTTGATGCTCCTGGTGGTTCGCTCCTGATGAGCCTCGCCGTCCGCGCCGATTCACTCCCTACGGAGCCTGAACGCGCCTGGCGTGTTGGTGCGGAGTTCGCTCTCGCACTTGCAGACGCGGCGGAGGATGGGGCAGGCCTGCTGATTGGCGGGCTTGCACTGAAGTGGCCGAACGATCTGGTGCTGCGCAACGAAGAGGGTGGCGTGACGACCGGATTCCGCAAGGTCGGCGGTGCGTTGATGGAAGCTTCGGATCTTGGTGGTCCGAACGCAACACTGATCGTTGGCATTGGGCTCAATGTGCGCGGCGATCCGTCGCGACTCGACGCGGCGCTGGCCGCCACGGCCACGTCACTCGTGCTCGCCTCTGGTCGCCCCGTGGATCGCGAGGCGATCTTTGACGACGCGGTGGCGCGCCTTGAGGGGCGCCTGGCGGCGCTCCAATCCGGTCGCTTTGATGTCTCTAATTGGCGTGCACGCCAGCTCCTGGATGGGTGGGAGGTGGAGTTGGATCTCGGCGCCGAGGGGCATCTGCAGGGGCGTGTGGTGGGATTCGACGGCAGCTCTGGCGCGCTCATTCTGAGCGTGGACGGCACGGAGCGTGCCATCTCCACAGGAGAAGTGACCCGAGTCGTGCGAGCCGCCACCCCGTAGCGGGTACCATCACTCTCTAGTGGGGAGGGTCCGTGCCGAGCTTTAGCAACCCGTTCAAGCGCCGCAAGGCGGCCCCCGGAGGCGAGCCCGATCTCTGGCTGCGCTGCCCCGGGTGCTCCGAGCTCCTCTTTAAGAAGAGCCTCGAGAAGGGCCTCCGCGTCTGCACATCCTGCGGGCACCACTTCCGCGTCCCCGCCCGGGAGCGCATCGCCCAGCTGGTGGACGAGGGTTCATTCGCCGAACTGGACGCGAGCCTGGTCTCCCTCGACCCGATCGTCTTCACCGACTCCAAGCCCTACCCAGAGCGTGCCGCCACCGCCCGAAAACTGACCGGCGAACGGGACGCGGCGATCCGCGGCACCGCCAGCATCGGCGGGATTGAGGTCTCACTCGTGGTGATGGACTTCTTCTTCATGGGCGGCTCGATGGGCTCTGTGGTTGGGGAGAAGGTGGCGCGCGCCGCCGAACTCGCCACCGAACGCCGCCTTCCGCTCCTCATCGTCTCCGCCTCTGGCGGCGCACGCATGCAGGAGGGGACCTACGCGCTGATGCAGCTGCCGAAGACGCTCGCCGCGATTGCGCGACTGAAGTCGAGTGGCGGC
>JAPLHQ010000048.1 GCA_026389555.1 Chloroflexota bacterium | reverse complement strand
GATCCTCAGTGTCCGCGCGCCGAGCGCCACCAGCTCGCGCGCCACCAGGGCAAGCTCTTCAAAGGTGAGGAGTTCGGCGCGCGGGAGGAAGGCGAAGTCTGGGCCGAACACCTCAGCCGGCATGCAGTAGCTACAGCGGAAGTTGCAGCGATCGGTGACAGAGAGGCGCACATCGCGCAGCGGGCGTTGCAGTGTGTCAACGGGGGCACCGTTGTAGATGGGGAGGGAGCGAGCGGTCCGTGGCATCTGACTAGTGTAGGCGGCGTGCGCGTTAGTGCAGGAGGATCGAGTCGAGTGCGCGACTACTCCTCGGCGGCGCCGGTGTTGCTGCGGATCGTCTCCACCACGTTGCCGTCGGCGAGGGTGGTGACGTCGCCAAGGGCGCGTCCTTCGGCGATGTCGCGGAGGAGGCGGCGCATGATCTTCCCCGAGCGCGTCTTCGGGAGGTCGGGGACGAAGAGGAGGAACTTCGGTCGGGCAATCGCGCCGATCTGCTTCGCCACATGGGAGCGGAGCTCGGAGGCGAAGGCCTCGGAGGCCTCGACCCCCTTCTTCAGAATGACAAAAGCGAAGATCGCCTGGCCGGTGAGCGGATCGTTCTTGCCGACGACCGCCGCCTCGGCAACGTCGTGATGGTCAACGAGCGCCGACTCCACCTCAATGGTGCTGATGCGGTGTGCCGAGACGTTCATCACATCGTCCACGCGACCGAGCAGCCAGTAGTAGCCCTCTTCGTCGCGGCGCGCGCCATCACCCGCAAAGTACGAACCCGGGAATCGGCTCCAGTAGGTCTCCTTGAAGCGCGCTGGATCACCCCAAATGCCGCGCAACATGGAGGGCCACGGTGTGGTCAGGGTGAGGAAGCCACCCGAGCCGAGTGGGACGCTTGCACCGCTGGCATCCACCACATCGGCGCCAACGCCCGGCATCGCAAAGGTTGCCGAGCCTGGCTTGGTGGTGGTGACGCCAGGGAGTGGGCTGATCATGATTGAGCCGGTCTCCGTCTGCCACCAGGTGTCCACCACTGGGGTGCGTCCGCCGCCGATGACGTTGCGATACCAGATCCACGCCTCTGGGTTGATCGGCTCGCCAACGGAGCCGAGGAGTCGGAGTGAGCTGAGGTCGTGCTTCTTCGGATGCTCCTCGCCTTGGCGCATGAAGGCGCGGATCGCTGTTGGTGCGCAGTAGAGAATGTTCACCTTCAACTCTTCGATGATCTGCCACCAGCGATCCCATGCTGGCGTGTCTGGCGTCCCTTCGTACATCACCTGCGTTGCGCCGTTCGCGAGCGGGCCGTAGACGATGTAGGTGTGGCCGGTGATCCAGCCAACATCCGCCGCGCACCAGTAGACATCGTCTGGCTTGATGTCAAAGACGGCGCGATGCGTGAACGATGCGCCGAGCAGATAGCCGGCACTCGTGTGCATGATCCCCTTCGGCTTCGCCGTGGTGCCGCTCGTGTAGAGCAGGAAGAGGAGCTGTTCGGCGGGCATTGGATCGGCGGGGCAGTCGGCCGACTGTGCGGGGACGAGATCCTGCCACCAGTGGTCGCGGCCAGCCTTCATCGCCGTCTCGCCCGGCGTCCCTAGCTGGCGGCGGCGATAGACGAGTGACGCGGTGATCGTTGGCGACTTCTCCATCGCCTCGTCGGCGATCGTCTTCAGCTCAAAGAAGCTCCCCTTCCGGTAGCCACCGTCGGCGGTGATCAGCACCTTCGCCTC
>JAPLHQ010000055.1 GCA_026389555.1 Chloroflexota bacterium | reverse complement strand
CCACAGAGTTGACGAAGGTCACTGAGACTGAGGTCACGGCGGAGCGCGTCCGCGAGATGCGCAAGGTGAGCCAGGAGCCAGTCTCGTTGGAGACGCCGATCGGCGAAGAGGAAGACAGTCACCTCGGCGACTTCATTGAGGATAAGGCGGCGAAGAAGCCAGATGAGGCGGCAAACAGCCAGCTGCTCAGCGAGCAGATTGTTGCAACGCTTGAGTCACTCAGTGCGCGCGAGCAGCGCGTGTTGCGACTGCGCTTCGGCCTTGAGGATGGGCGACAGCGTACGCTGGAAGAGGTGGGCGCCGAGTTCAACGTGACGCGTGAGCGCATCCGCCAGATCGAGGCGAAGGCGCTGCGGAAGCTGCGACACCCATCACGCTCGCGCAAGTTGCGCGACTATCTCGACTAGTCGCATGACCACGCATCAGACGAGTGCGCTCGTCCCTGAAGGGGTCGGGCTGCATGCGCGCCCTGCCGCACTCTTCGTGCAGCAGGCGGCGGGCTTCAGTTCCGCGATCCGGCTTACCTGTGGCGAACGAGCTGCGGACGGGAAGTCAATCCTCGGCGTCCTGCAGCTCGGCGCCGTTGCTGGGAGCACAGTAGTGATCAGCGCAGAGGGGGACGACGCCGAGGCGGCCGCCGAGGGGCTCGCCGCCTTCATCCGCACGATCGCGTAGCGGCGTTCTGTAGGGTGCGCCAGCGCGCCCTTAGCCGCCGACTTCGGGGCAGACTGCTCATTACTGGGTGACCACCCAGGTAGACAGGTCAAGTGGAGGAGATATGGGCACAGATATCGTCGCCGCAGCAAAGGGCGTGATTAAAGGACTCGGTGGGGCAAAGAACATCAAGTCGAGTGAGCCCTGCATCACGAGGATCCGCTGCGACCTTGTTGACATTAAAAAGATGGACGAGGCGGCCCTAAAGAAGGCTGGTGCGATCGCCGTCGTGAAGTTCGGGAAGGGCGTCCAGGTGGTGATGGGGACCCTCTCAGACAACATTGAGTCGGAGATGCGCCGCCAGATGAAGCGCTGAGTGGCGGAGCCGGTCACCCTGCTCGCCCCCTTTGCGGGGCGAGTTGTCCCGCTGAGCGACCTCCCCGACCCCGTCTTCGCACAGGGGATCATGGGCGGCGGGATCGCGATTGACCCTGAGGAGGTCCCGCTGCTGACCGCTGCCTCCCCCTGCGCGGGGAGCGTGGCGAAGCTCTTTCCAGGTGGGCACGGCGTGGCGATTGAGAGTGCCGCTGGCCCGATCCTCCTCCACCTTGGCCTCGACACCGTCGCCCTGAAGGGGGTCGGCCTCACTGCGCTCGTGGGGGATGGTGACCAGATCGTCGCCGGCCAGCCCCTGGTTGAACTCGCCGCCGCCAGCATCCGTGCTGGCGGGACATCGCTCCTCACCCCGATCGTTGCGATCGGTGGGCAGCGGGTTGAGCTCGTCGCCGCCGTGGGGGGGCAGGTTCAGGCGGGGGAGCCGCTCCTCATCGTCTACCCCGCCTAGCTCGCCAGGCGCTGAGCACGAATTCGGCCCTGGCTGGGGCGAAAGATAAGGGACCTTAATGAAACCCCTTGTCATACCGCCACCTGGGGGGTAGGGTTATCCACAAGCGGGAGCCGTCCTGACCGCAAGGGCAGGGCCTCACGCTTAAGTGGAGGTACAGAGGAATGTTGGAGTACATGCAGAAGATCGGGAAGGCGTTGATGCTTCCGATCGCAGTGCTTCCGGCGGCGGCGCTTTTGCTTCGCCTCGGAGTACTTTTCAGTGGTGGTGACGCGGGCCAGGGCTTCGCGGGTCTCGCCACAGACACGCCGCTTCTTGCGGTGTGGAAGGTCATGGCACTCGCTGGAGACACCGTCTTCGGCGCACTGCCAATCTTGTTCGCAGTCGGTGTGGCCGTTGGTCTCACCGAGGGTTCCGGCGTTGCCGCCCTTGGCGGTACGGTCGGTATCTTGATCCTCAATGCGATCAACAAGCAGGGCTCGATCAGCGACATCCTGAATGCGACCCCAGACGCAGCCCCTCTCAAGATGGGCGTGTTCGGCGGCATCATTATCGGTGTTGTTGCTGCGTGGGCCTACAACAATTACAAGGATAAGAAGCTGCCGAGCTACCTCGGCTTCTTCGCCGGTCGTCGCTTTGTCCCAATCGTCACGGCGCTTGCGTCGGTGGGTGTGGGCATCGTGGCAGCCGTCGTCTGGCCGCCAATCGGGCAGGCCATTCAGAGCTTTGGCGACGCGATCGTCACGATGGGTGCCATTGGCCTCATCCTGTACGGCTTCGCCAACCGCATGCTGCTCCTCGTGGGCTTGCATCACATCTTGAACACGTTCGTCTGGTTCCAGCTCGGAAGCTTCACTAAGGCCGACGGCACCGTTGTGAACGGCGACCTTAACCGCTTCTTCGCTGGCGACCCAACCGCAGGGCCATTCATGGCCGGTTGGTTCGTGGTGATGATGTTCGGCCTCCCGGCCGCGGCATACGCCATCTACCAGGCTGCAGACAAGAGCGAGAAGAAGGCAACCGGCTCGATCATGGGCTCGGCGGGCTTCACCTCGTTCCTCACCGGAATCACTGAGCCGATTGAGTTCAGCTTCGCTTACGCGGCACCGGCACTCTTCGCAGTGCACGGTCTCCTCGCCGGCGTGGCACTCGCCATCTGCGCACAGCTCGACTGGGTGCAGGGCTTCGGCTTCTCGGCAGGCTTGATCGACTACCTGCTCAACTTCACGTTGGCGTCGAGTGCGTCAGCGGGTGGGAGCACGGGACCTCTCGGGATCCTGGGCTTGGGCGTTGTCTTCGCTGCGCTGTACTACGTACTGTTCGCAGCGGTGATCAAGAGTCAGAACCTTGCCACCCCTGGCCGCACGCCGGTCAAGGGGAAGGGTCGACGCTAACTCGTGATCCAATCCGTCTCGGCTCTCTGGGCTTAGGCGGAAACGCGTGGACGATCTAATCGTCTTGGGGCTGGTAGTCGCCGTTTGGTGGCTACCAGCCCTACGCGTTATTCGAGACATGGATCTCATTCCAGGAATTCCGCGACCACTCTTCTGGTCGGTCTTGCCGGTAATCGGCCTCCCAATCGTGGGGCCGCTCTTCTATGCCACCTGGCTCCGCCGCAGACTCGCCGCGATCGGTGCGAATGCCCTGCAACTCCGCGAAGAGCGGAACCGTGCCCGTCGCGCCCGAGGGGCTGGCGAGGAGCGCGGCGATTCCTCTCGTCGACGCTGACCCTGCTACCATTTCGCCCTCGGCAGCCTCGCGCTGCTGACCTGTTCCGGCGTAGCTCAGTGGTAGAGCGGGCGGCTGTTAACCGCTAGGTCGTAGGTTCGAGCCCTACCGCCGGAGCCAGCAACATTGATTCTGTATTGAGCGGCAGGAGGACCAGATGGTTGGCACAGGCCTCAGCGAAACCCCAGCCGCCTATCGCACCAAACTTGCCGCCCAAGATGACGCACAGATTGACGCCTGGGTTGCCGGCTCTCTCCGCGATATCGCCAAGCGGAAGGGTGTGGTGCAGTCGGTGCATGAACTGAGCAAGGCAACCGGCCTTGATGACGATGCACTCGCTGGGGCCTTCACCCTTGGCGGTGGTGCCGCCGCAACGATGGGGCGCGATGCCGAGGGGCGACTGATCTTCCCTGCGGTAGCGCTCTGGGCTTTCGTGCCGGGGATCCGCGCCTACGAGCCGAAGCGCGGCCGCGATCGACTGATCAACTTTCTGATTGCGACCTTCGAGGAGGTCGTCTACATCTAACGCCGATCTCCTGCGCGCGCTTGCGCGACCGGTGAGAGTTCGGGCTACTCGCCCTTCTGGCGGAGGATTGCGGCGAGGTTATCCAACTTGTTGCGGGCGATCTGCAACCACTTCGCCATATTCGTGCGGTCGAGTTGGTTCAGCTTTACCGAACCGTCTGCGCGATCGATTGCATGAAGGATGGTGGCGAGCTCTTCGATGGCGTTTCCGAGTGACTCGCGCGCGGCGGTGAGGCCTGCGTCGCTCGCCGCAGGAAGCGCCGCAGGGAGCGGGGTGCTGGTGAGCGGCGTTGCCTCAATGATTGGCGCGAAGACCTGCGCCTGGACCGGCGCCGCTGCTGGAGCTGGCGTTGGGGCCGGAGCCGGTGCTGCCACCACAACGGGTGCAGGCGCTGTGACGGGAGCAACTGCTGGTGCGCCGAGGCTTGGATGCTCGCTCTCTCCACGAACCGCCGCCTTCAGGCGCGCAAGCGAGAGTTCGCCGCGAGCGATCTGCGCTGCAAGTTCGGCGCGACGTGCAGGATCATCGATCTTCATCAGTTCGTAAGCGTGGCTGATGGTGTCGGAGCGCTCGGCAACGAGGGCGCGAACATCAGCTGGTGCTGCAACTAGGCGGAGGCGATTCTCAATGTAGCCCTTGTCTTTACCGAGCTTGTCGGCGAGCTTGCGGATGCTGTAGCCGAGCTCGCTCGTCATGCGCGCGAAGATCGCCGCCTCATCAAGTGGCGAGAGGTTCTCACGCTGAAGGTTCTCAATGACGGCGATCTCAATCGCCTGCTCATCACTCATCTCTTCGATGATCGCGGGGATCATGGCGAGGGCGAGTGCGGTAACTGCGCGCCAGCGGCGCTCACCCGCAACGATCTCGTAGTGGCCGCGCTCGAGTGGTCGCACAAGGATCGGCTGGAGGACGCCATGTTCGCGGATGCTCGCCGTAAGGTCGTCTAGTGCGGCTGGGTCGGCGGCGATGCGCGGCTGCTTCGGATTCGGCGTAATGCGATCAACGGCGATCTGGCGGACGGCGCGATCGTGCTGCTCGCCCTCTGGCTTCAGGAGCGAGAGGACAGAGTCGCTGAGCTTCTCCTCCTGTGAGAGGCGCTGGCTCGCCGCTGCGCGAAAATCAGGCTTGGCCACGTGCGATCACCTCCGCTGCTAGCTCGCGATACATTTCGGCCGCGTCAGAGACTGGGGCATAGACGGTGATCGGCTTCCCGGTAAGCGGCGCTTCGCCGAGTCGCACCGTGGAGCCGATGATCGTCTTGAAGACGGGTGCATCGGCGTAGCCCTGCATCTCAGCGAGCATCTCCTTGCCGAGTACGGTGCGCTGATCAACGAAGGTGGGGAGGAGTCCCAGCACAGTGAGATCCTTATTCAGCTTGGAGTGGATCGTCTTCACCACGTTGAGCAGGTTCTTTAGTCCCTTCAGCGCGTAGTACTGCGCTTGCACCGGAATGATCACCGCATCCGCCGCTACGAGTCCATTGATCGTGAGCAGGCCGAGCGTTGGTGGGCAGTCGATGAGGATGTAGTCGTAGGCGTCGCGCGTGCCGTCATCAAGTGCCTCGCGTAGCGCGTACTCGCGCCCCATCGCGTTAAAGAGGTCAACCTCTGCTGAGGCGAGGTCGAGGGTAGCGGGGGCGACGTGGATGCCTGGAAAGTCGCTGTGGAGGATGATCGGCGCCAGGGAGCGCTCCTGCGAGACGAGGACGTCAGCAGTGGAGCGGCTGACATCGGCGAGGTTGAAGCCGAGCCCGGCGGTGAGGTTCGCCTGGGCATCCATGTCGATGGCGAGCACCTTCAGGCCGCGCTCGGCGAGCGCTCCAGCGAGGTTGACGACCGTGGTCGTCTTTCCGACGCCACCCTTCTGGTTGGCGACCGCTATAACCTTCCCCATGTAACTCCCTCCGCGGGCGCTGGCGGTGTGCCGCCTGTGCGCCTTGCGCATCCTACCCCCTTGTCTTTGTTCGTAGCGGCGTCTGTGCGCTGTCTGCGTACACGGACGGCGCACGGGCGAAGTGTCTGCGCGGCTGCCTGCCCCCTTCGGCTGTCTGGCAGGGTGGGGGTGTGGGAGAATCTGCGGGACCGGCGGAGTGACCGCCGCTGTAACAATTAAGAATGTAACAATGGGGGGAGCATGGCGGGAGACGGGGAGCGAGAGGCGGCGCGGACGACGACCAGCTCCGGGATTCCACTCGCCCAGGAGTACGGCCCAGAGAGCGTGGCGGGTCGCCCAGACGCTGAGATTGGCGCGGCTGGGGCCTACCCGTATACCCGCGGCGTCCAGTCAACGATGTACCGCGGCCGCCTCTGGACGATGCGCCAGTACGCCGGGTTCTCTACCGCCCGAGAGTCGAACGCCCGCTATCGCTACCTCCTGGAGCAGGGGCAGACAGGACTCTCGGTCGCCTTCGACCTGCCGACCCAGATGGGCTACGACTCCGACGCCCCTGAGGCGGAGGGGGAGGTTGGACGCGTCGGGGTGGCGATCGACTCGCTCGCTGACATGGAGCAGCTCTTCGACGGGATCCCGCTGGACAAGGTCTCGACGTCAATGACGATTAACTCCACCGCGCCGATCCTGCTCGCCCTCTACGTGGCGGTTGCTGAGCGTCAGGGGGTGCCGCGCAGCGCACTCGCTGGGACAACGCAAAACGATGTGCTGAAGGAGTACATCGCACGCGGCACGTATATCTTCCCGCCAGAGCCATCCATGCGCCTGATCACCGATGTCTTTGAGTGGTGCAGCGCCGAGCTGCCGAAGTGGAACACGATCAGCATCTCCGGCTATCACATGCGCGAGGCTGGGGCGACCGCAGCGCAGGAGCTCGCCTTCACCTTCGCAGATGCGATCGCATATGTAGACGCAGCGATTGCGCGCGGCATGGAGGTGGATGCGATCGGACCGCGCCTCTCCTTCTTCTTCGCCGCCTGGACCGACATCTTGGAAGAGACGGCAAAGTTCCGCGCCGCGCGGAGGATCTGGGCGCGAATAATGCGCGAACGCTTCGGCGCGAAGAACGAGAAGTCGCTGCACTGCCGATTCCATGTGCAGACCGCTGGCTCTGCGCTGACGGCGCAATCGATTGACAACAATGTGGTGCGTGCCGCCTATCAGGCGCTTGCTGCAATCTTTGGCGGCGCGCAGAGCCTCCACGTCAACGGGAAAGATGAAGCACTCGCGCTACCAACAGAAGAGTCGGCGCGTCTCGCGTTGCGAACGCAGCAGGTGCTCGCGCACGAGGCGGGTGTCATCGGAACGGTTGATCCACTCGGTGGAAGCTGGGCGATTGAAGCGCTCACCGACAAGATTGAAGCAGAAGCGTTGGAGCTGATCGCCGAGACGGATCGCCTCGGCGGTGCTGTTGCGGCGATCTCTGCAGGATTCCCACAGCGCGCCATCCAAGATGCGGCCTTCGCATATCAGCGCGAAGTGGAGCGCGGCGATCGTGTGATTGTTGGTGTGAACCGTTTTGTTGACGAGGAGGCGAGCACGCCACCGATCGCTCGCATTGATCCAGCACGCGAGAAGGAGCAGGTTGCCTCGCTCACATCCTTCCGCGCCGCACGGAACGCGGCGGCGGCTGCTGCCGCACTCGCCGCTATTCAAGCGGCGGCAAAGGGGAGCACCAACCTGATGCCTCTCTTGATTCACGGCGTCAAGGTAGGGCTTACCGTTGGGGAGATCAGCGGCGCACTGCGTGAGATCTGGGGCGAATATCGAGAGTCACTCGTCCTATGAGCGCAGCGTCGCGTGAGGCTGGAGTGAGCGGCATCCCGTCCGATGGCCTGCCAGTGAGCGGCCGCATTCATCATGTTGCGACGGTCGTGCGTGATCTTGATGCCGCGGTGAAGTTTCACGCTGAGGTGCTCGGCCTGCCGCTCGAACAGATCGCCGATGTCCCGTCACAAGAGGTGCGCATCGCCTTCCTCACCGCCGGTGACTCCAAGATTGAACTTGTGGCGCCAACGAACAGCACGAGCGGCGTCGCGCGCTTCCTCGAGGCAAAAGGTGAGGGCTTTCACCACCTCTGCTTAGAGGTGGCCGACATTGATGCAGAGCTGCAGCGACTCGCAGCCACGGGGATTCAACTGATCAACGCAGTGGCGGTTGAAGGTGTTGAGGGACCGGTCGCCTTCCTCCATCCGAAGAGTTGCCACGGCATCTTGGTGGAGCTGATTGAGGCGCCAGGCGGACCAGCATGGAAGCGACTCGGTTACGGAGATCCAGCGCAACTGCGGATTCGTTAGGCCTTCTTGTAGCCCGCCTCAATCAGGAGGCGTGGGAGTTCGGTAGGGGAGCCAGCCACCTTGAAGCCCGCCGCCTCAAGCGCGGCGATCTTGTCCACCGCGCGCCCTGAGGCGCCAGAGACGATCGCTCCTGCGTGGCCCATGCGGCGCCCCTCAGGGGCGGCACGTCCAGCGATAAATGCGACGCGCGGGAGGTGCTTCAGGTGCTCAGCGGCCCAGGCGGCCGCCTCCTCCTCTGCAGATCCGCCGATCTCGCCGATCAAGACGATCGCACGCGTCGCCTTGTCTGCGGCGAAGAGTTCGAGCGCCTCACGGAAGGTGGTGCCGATGATCGGATCGCCGCCAATGCCGAGACAGGTCGACTGACCGATCCCTGCATCTGTCATTGACTGCACCGCTTCGTAGGTCAGCGTTCCAGAGCGGCTCACCACGCCAACATCGCCGGGGAGATGGATTGACGCAGGGATGATGCCGACCTTGGTACCGCTCCCGTTTGCACCAGGCGACGTTGCACCGGGGCAATTCGGTCCAATCAGGTGTGCGCCATGCGCGCGCACAATGGCGAGCGCGCCAACCATGTCGTGGACGGGGATCCCCTCCGTGATACAGAAGATGACCTTGATGCCAGCTTCGGCCGCTTCGGCGATCGCATCGCCGGCGCCTGCTGCTGGAACGAAGATGCAGCTCGTGTTCGCCCCCGTCTCGCGCACCGCATCAATCACGGTGTCAAACATTGGGACGCTGTCATCAAGTGCGCGCTCTCCGCCGCGACCTGGTGTGACGCCAGCAACGATCTTCGTGCCGTAGGTCGCCATCTGTGCGGCGTGGAAACCACCCTCGCGACCGGTGAGTCCCTGAACGACGAGACGCGTCTCTGGTCCAACAAGAATGCTCATTGCGTCCCTCCCGCGGCAAGTGCCACCGCCTTCTCCGCCGCTTCATCAAGGCTGGACGCAGTTGCAAATCCACCAGCGGTGAGGAGTTCTGCCGCCTCTTTTGCATTCGTGCCAACGATGCGCACCACCATTGGGACGGTGCGCTCCTGCTGTCCGCGTGCTTCAATCAGGCCGCGCGCCACTTCATCGCCGCGCGTGATGCCACCGAAGATGTTGACGAGGATCGCCTTGACGCCCTTGTCGGCAAGGATGATGCGCATTGCGGCGGCGACCTTGTCGGCACGTGCGCCACCACCAATGTCTAGGAAGTTGGCCGGCGTGCCACCTGCACGTGTGACCAGGTCAAGCGTGGTCATGGCGAGACCTGCGCCGTTGACCATGCAACCGATGCTGCCGTCAAGCCGGATGTAGGCGATCCCCATCTCGCGCGCCTCGCGGTCAATCGGGTCCTCACTATCTTCGTCGCGCCACGCCTCAAGTTCTGGGTGGCGCTCAAGCGCGGAGTCATCAATCGTAACCTTTGCATCCAGGCAGACGAGTCGCTCACCACCAGGAAGTTCTGGCGCAGGGACGACCGCGAGTGGATTCACCTCAACAAGATCTGCATCTGATTCACGCGCCACTCGGACGAGACCCGTTGCAAT
>JAPLHQ010000070.1 GCA_026389555.1 Chloroflexota bacterium | reverse complement strand
GGTTTACTAATAGCAGATCGGAAGAGCACAACGTCTGTTGAACCGCAGCAATCGAGTCTGGGAGCCGAGGGCCTACAAATGGACTGGAGATTCATAAGCGTTTGCCTATTACATTCCGAACCGTTCCGTTACGCACGAGATGCTCTCAGGCGCTAAGGGATTCAGCTGGATTGACTCGGGCTACCTCACCTATCTTGGCGAGACCCTCGTGACCGATGGGGTCGCCATTAGCCTGATCACATCTGGCGACGTTGACACCGTGAGGGTTTCGTTAGCAGCTCCATAGGTTAGAAGGGTTCGTGTCTTCGAGGGTGTGGCTCCGGGTGGTATCTCCGATCCCTTCCAATCCCTCAAGAGTCCTCAAGACACCTGCATCTGACCTCAGGAGGCGCTAAGAGGCCCTCCGATCCCTCCTCGGGGGCGAATTGGAAATGCGGTTTGGGGGCAACCCCATCGAGGGTTCGAATCCCTCTCTCTCCGCCACCACCCTGATCATGTTTCCCTCCGCAGGATAGAGTTTGGAACATGCAGGTCCCGTTTGATCTTTCCGTGTTGCTTTTTGTTGCTGGAGCGCTGACTGGCGCCCTGCGCCCATCACTACGCTTTCCTGACACCCTCTCCAAGCTGCTGTCTCGTTATCTGCTCATCGCAATTGGACTGAAGGGTGGCGCTGCGCTCGCTGGTTCTGATCTCGACCTGCGGCTGGTTGCGAGCATTGCCGCCGGGCTCGTGATGGCGCTCGTTGTCCCAGTCTCGGGCTTCTTCATCTTGAAGCGGATGACGACACACTTGAACGCTGCGGCGATTGCCGCTGCATATGGATCGGTGAGTGTGGTCACCTTCGTCACGGCGGTCCAGACCCTGGAGATCAGCGGTGTGGCATATGGCGGGTACATGACTGCCGTCCTTGCGCTTATGGAGTCTCCCGCAATCTTCATGGCGATCCTGCTCGCTGCCGCGGTGCGGAGGAGGGGCGGGAGTGGGGGCGCCGAAAACCAAGGGCTCTCTATTCGTCACGCGATGCGGGAGGCGCTCACGGACCGAACGCAGCTGCTCCTACTCGCAGCCTTCGTAGTGGGGGCGCTCCTCAGCACGTCAAACGTGAGCCTCCTGGCACTGGTTGTTGGCGATGGCTTTCGCGTGGTGTTGGCGATCTTCCTGTTCGACATGGGCATCGAGGTTGCGCGTCAGTTTCCAGTGGCGCGTCGATCATCTCGGAGCCTCCTCGCCTATGCGGTGTGTGCGCCACTCGCTCATGCGGCCCTCGCCCTCCTCCTCTCGGCGCTGCTTGGATTCGGTGTTGGTGATGCCGCGCTCTTGATGGTCCTCTCCGCCAGCGCGTCGTACATCGTGGTGCCCGCGGTGATCCGTCACACGATCCCAGAGGCGAATCCGGCGCTCTATCTTGGGCTCAGTCTCGGCATCACCTTTCCGTTCAACATCCTGTTTGGGATCCCCCTCTATGTGGCACTCGCCACCGCGCTGCTCGGATAGGGGGTAGCGCATGCAGCTCACCCGCCAGGGTCTCCTTCGCTCGCTGCGAGCGGTGAGTCAGGTTGCGCTCGGCGTCGTGCTCGTCTCCGCAGGGGTGAGCCACCTGACCGTGAGCCGCATTGAGTTTCAGGCGCAGGTTCCAACCTGGCTGCCGCTCGACCCCGACTTCGTCGTAATCAGTTCGGGGATCGTGGAAATCCTGCTCGGCATTGCACTGATCACGCTGTGGCCGCTCCGCAAGCGCGTCGGCCTGGTGACGGCACTCTTCTTCGTGGCGATCTTTCCCGGAAACATCAATCAGCTCGTCAACGGCATTGACGCGTTCGGGTTGAACTCGGACAGTGCGCGAGCAACGCGACTCCTCTTTCAGCCCGTACTCGTCCTCTGGGCGCTCTGGTCAACAGGCGCAATGCGACGACCATGACGGACGACGCGCCTGATGAGCAGGTTGCGCAGGTTGCGCAGGTTGAACGCCTGGTAGGGGAGGCGATTCGCACGCTCCCTGAACCGTTGCGCAGCGCGGCGGAGGTGCTGCTGATCGTTGTGGACGGGACGCGCCGAACAGGGCTCTACGGACTCTTTGACGGTGCACCACGTGGCGCTGGCGACGCAGAGGCGTTCCCGCCACGCATCACGATCTATGCGCGCGCACTCGCCGCAGACTTTCCGTCTCGTGCCGAACTCACATCAGAAGTACGAAAGACGCTCGTGCATGAGATTGGCCACTACCTCGGACTGGACGAGTCGGACCTTGCAGGTCGCGGCCTTGAGTGATCTGCGCGCGAATCAGGAGCACCCCTTAGCGGCGTTCGTTCCACCAGTCTTCTAGCGCAAAGCCGATCCCCGCAAACGGGAGGAACCAGGGGAGTCCCTCATACGGGACGGGGACGGGTTGCCATGCGATGCGCGCAGGGAGTGGTGGATCGCCACCGAGCTCCCAATCGATCGTCTGCTCTGCAAGCAGCGTCATCAGCGCTACGCCAGATCCGGCGCACCCAGACACGTGCGTGACGCCGTCGAGCCTGGTCACCCGAGGGAGTCGATCTAAGGCGAATGAGAGTCGACCACCCCACGCATGCGTCACCCTGGTCGATGCAAGTTGCGGGTGGATCTCGCGAACCCTCGCCGTCAACGTGCGTGCAATACGCGGGAGCGAATCTGGCCAGAACGAGGTGCGGCCACCAAACGCGATGCGGCCGTCTGGCGTTGGTCGCCAGTAGGAGAGAAAGTTGCGCGTGTCGAATCGCATCTCGCCGTTACCAGACACTTGCGCGAGCAACTCGGGTGCGAGTGGCTCCGTGGCGATCATGTAGCTCCCCACAGGGATCGCACGGCGACGGAGGGCGGGGAAGAGGCGATCGGCATAGCCGTTGACCCCGCCAAAGATGTGTTGCGTGCGGACGCTCCCTCGCGGCGTGCGCACTTCGTACCCACCTGCAATTTGAAGGATTCCAGTGGCGGGAGTCTGCTCGCGAATCTCAACGCCCGCCGCCTGTGCGGCAGCCGCCATCGCGGCGTGCAGTCGCGCAGGCTGAACGCCACCACCCTCGTCCACGGCGAGTCCGCCTGCAAACGACTCGCTGTTGGTGAGTTGCTGGACGGCACTTCGGTCGAGGAGTCGCACGGGGAGGCCGAGAGACTCACGCAGATCCGCTTCCGCGCGGAGGTCAGGGAGGCCGCGCGCCGAGTGCGTCAGCTCCACATGTCCAGTTCCGCTCCACTGGGCATCGATCCCCGTAGTTGCCATGAGGGAGGCGTCTCCTTGGCCCGCAAGCGTCGCCACACGGCGCACCGCAGCACGTGAGAGGTCAAGCCACTCGCGTGCGCCTTCCATTCCAAAGCGCTTGATGATGGAACTCGTGGATGCACCGAACCCCACATGCGCCATGCCACCGTTGCGACTGCTTGCGCCGTCACGGAGAGCGCCCTTCTCGAGAAGGAGAACGCGTGCCCCGCGCTCGGCGGCTCGACGCGCCGCGGAGAGGCCGGAGAAGCCGCCACCAATCACGACCCAGTCCACGCTGGTCGGGAGTGGCTCACTCGCCGCCGCGGTGAAGCGAGTTGGGTCGGGTGCATCGTCGTGCCAGGCAACAGCGCTGAGCTCTCTCTGCATTACGCAAGAGTAGCGCGCGCCAGCGCGGTGGCCACACGCGGGCGCGTGTAGCATACGGAGATGCCACAGACGCCTTCTCGCCCATCGGTGATCGTGGATTGCGATCCTGGCCATGACGACGTCTTCGCCATGGTGGTGGCGAACCACTACGCGACCCTCCTTGGCATCACCGTGGTGCATGGCAATGCGCCGCTCTCTCGCACGCTGCCGAATACGCTGATCTCATGCGGCGTCTTTGGGATCAGCGCCCCCGTCTTCGCTGGCGCCGAGCGACCACTGATCGCCCCGCCGCGCAACGCGCCGCACATTCACGGCGAATCTGGGCTGGGTGGGCCAGAGCTTCCGCCAGTGACGCGCACCGCGGAGAAGACACACGCCGTTGAGGCGATTATCGAGCTGGTGCGCAAGCATGAAGGGGATGGCGTCTGGCTGATGCCGCTCGGCCCGCTCACCAACATTGCGCTGGCGCTGCGCATGGCGCCAGACCTTGGGAAGCGCATCGCAGGGATCTCGCTGATGGGGGGCGGCACGCTCCACGGAAATCGCGCGCCGCACGCCGAGTTCAATATCTGGGCCGATCCGGAGGCGGCCTCTGTGGTCTTCAACTACGGCGGACCGCTAAAGATGGTTGGCCTGAACACCACGCATCAGGTGGTGATCACCAAGGCGTTCGTTGAGCGTGTGGCGGCGCTGAAGACGCGGAAGGCAACCTTTGCGGCGGAGCTGCTCGACTTCTTCTCAACCACCTATGGCGAGCAGCTCGGGGTCTACGGCGGACCGCTCCACGACCCGTGCGCCGTTTTCGCCGTCACTCATCCGCAGCTCTTTGATCTCCGCCCAAAGCGGGTCGATATTGAGCTGTATGGTGAGTTCACGCGCGGCATGACCGCCGTTGATGAGCGACCGATCGTCGCGTCAAAGAAGGGCGAGCCAAACGCGCTCGTTGCCTACGAGCCGAAGTCTGCCGAGATCTTTGACCTCATCTACGCAGCGGTTGCCGCCGACTCAGCGCCGGCATGAGCACTGACGCAACGAGGCGTCGCCTTCAGCTCTCACTGATCGTTAGCGTCGGACTTGGCAGCACCGGATACATTGGTGCGATCACCGTTGCGACAATTGTCGCCAAAGAGCTCTCTGGCGGCTCTGCATTCGCTGGTCTCCCCGGTGCCGCGATCGTCTTAGGCTCTGCCACGGCGTCACAACTCCTCTCACGCTTCATGGTGCGCTACGGCCGACGCGCCGGGTTGACGCTCGGCTACGGGATCGGCGCGGTTGGCGCCGTTGGTGCTGGACTTGCCGTGATCCTTAGCTCCTTCCCGCTCTTCCTTCTCTCAACGGTCTTGATGGGCTGTGCGAACGCATCAAATCAACTCTCGCGCTACACGGCGGCAGATATGTATGACGAGACGAAGCGCGCCACCGCGATTGGGTTTGTGGTCTGGGGCTCAACGCTCGGTGCCGTGGTGGGGCCGAACCTTGTCACAGTCGCTGGCAACGCTGCCGAAGGGCTCTCGCTGCCGCGCCTTGCTGGCGCGTACGGTGTGCCGATCCTCTTCGTTGCCGCCGCGGCGCTGCTCACCCTTTTCACACTGCGACCTGATCCTGCGAGCCTGGCCCCCTCCACGCGTGCTGAGGCGGCGGGGAGTGGCGCATCAGTAGGTGAGATCGTTGCTCGGCCGCGAGTCTTCGCCGCGATCGTGGCGCTTGTGATCGGCCAAGTGGTGATGGTGCTCGTGATGACAATGACGCCACTGCACATGACGGAGCACGGACACGGCCTTGACGCCGTTGGACTGGTGATTAGCGGCCACACCTTTGGGATGTTTGCTCTCTCGCCACTCTCTGGACGACTCGCTTCACGCTTTGGGACACCGCTCGTCATTGCGGCGGGACTTGCGGTGCTCGCTTTCTCTTCGGTGCTTGCCGCCGTTGCACCGCCAGATGGCGGCACGATGCTCTTCGTCGCCCTCTTCTTGCTCGGCTGGGGTTGGAACCTTGGCTTTGTTGCCGGCTCCGCGCTGCTCACTGAAGGTCTCTCCGTGACGGAACGCACGCGACTGCAGG
The DNA here is from genome assembly GCA_026389555.1 of Chloroflexota bacterium. Classification (GTDB taxonomy): domain Bacteria; phylum Chloroflexota; class Limnocylindria; order Limnocylindrales; family Limnocylindraceae; genus Limnocylindrus. Next base: position 15,022 of record JAPLHQ010000070.1, on the reverse strand, counting down.
GCGTCACCGACGCGCTGATCTGGAGTTCTGCCGCCGCAGCTGCGCTCGGCTCTGGCGTTGTGGTTGCCGTTGCCAGCTACACGACGCTCGGGTTGCTCGGCGCAGTGCTGATCCTGCTCCCCGTCTGGGCGATGCTGCGCGGGCGGCGCGAACTACGCCGCACCAGGCCGGTAGAGATCAGCGCGCCAGAGGTGCCGCTCGACTAAGCCTTCTCTGGGGCGCGAACCACGCTCTCAAACGTCTCCTTGTGGGAGCCGTCGCAGAAGGGCTTGTTCGCCGAGTGGCCACAACGGCAGAGGCCGGTGCTGTCACCTTCGTGCGGAATCTCGTTCCCCTCAACATCAACAATGGCGAAGTCGCCAACAATCTTGAGTGATCCATTATCTCGTACGGTGATCTTGACCTGCTCGCTCATCAGATGAGTCCCCCTCAATACTTACGCTCACGTGCCACCGCAAAGCGGCCGCCCTCTGCGTGCTCTCAGCGTAGCGCGCCGCATGCGACAGGGAGTCGGGGCGCGGGCTTGCTCGGGTAGGATGCGGACTTCGGTGATTGAGGGACCTGCGGGCATCAGCCTTGCGCCTTCGCCGGGAGGGTTCTTGCCATGGCAGATCCAAAGCAGACGAAGTTCGTCCTCGACGAGTCGAAACTGCCGAAGAGCTGGTACAACATCGCGGCGGACCTCCCGTGGCCTCAGCATCCGCCGCTGAATCCGCAGACAGGAAATCCGCTCGGCCCCGATGACCTTGCGCCGCTCTTCCCGATGGCCTTGATCGGCCAAGAGGTGTCGAGCGAACGCGAGATTGAGATCCCGGAGCCGGTGCGCGACGCGTATCGACTCTATCGACCGAGCCCGCTCTATCGCGCACACCGCTTGGAGAAGTTGCTGGGGACACCGGCGAAGATCTTCTACAAGTACGAAGGGGTGAGTCCGGCGGGGAGTCACAAGCCGAACACCGCAATTCCGCAGGCCTTCTACAACGCGCAAGAAGGGGTGAAGCGCCTGGCAACGGAGACAGGTGCTGGCCAGTGGGGGACGTCCCTCGCATTTGCTGGGGCAATGTTCGGCCTGGAGGTGAAGGTCTACCAGGTGCGGGCAAGCTACGACGCAAAGCCGTATCGACGGATCCTGATGGAGACGTACGGCGCGCAGGTGGTTGCAAGCCCAAGCCCAGATACAAACTATGGACGCTCAGTGCTCGCGTCGGATCCGAAGACCTCCGGGTCGCTCGGAATCGCGATCAGTGAGGCGGTTGAGGATGCGGCGACGCGCGATGACACCAAGTACGCCTTGGGCTCTGTGCTGAACCACGTCCTTCTTCACCAGACGGTGATTGGGCAGGAGACGCAGCTCCAGCTTGAGATGGCGGACGTTGAGCCGGACATCTTGGTTGGCTGCACTGGCGGCGGATCTAACTTCGCCGGCTTCACCTTCCCGTTCATTGGCGCAGCGTTCCGTGGTGGTCGCAAGGTACGCGTGATTGCGGCGGAGCCAACTGCGGCTCCGTCACTCACGCGCGGCATCTATGCGTACGACTACGGGGACACCGCGCACATGGCGCCAATGGTGAAGATGCACACGCTCGGTTCGGCGTTCATGCCAGATCCGATTCACGCAGGAGGACTCCGCTATCACGGCATGGCACCGCTCGTCTCGCTCCTTAAGGAGAAGGGGACGATTGAGGCGGTGGCAATTCCGCAGCGCGAGACCTTTGAGCGTGGCGTGGAGTTCACGCGCGCTGAAGGGATCCTCCCTGCACCAGAGGCGAATCACGCGATCGCCGCCGTTGTTCGTGAGGCACTCAAGGCGAAGGCTGAGGGGAAGGAGACGGTGATCGTCTTCAATCATTGCGGCCACGGCTTCCTGGACCTTGCGGCCTATGAGAACTACCTGGCTGGGAAGCTTGAAGATCTTGATCTGGACCAGGGGAAGATCGACGCGGCGCTTGGGGACCTACCTAAGGCGTAACGCAGGTGCAGAGGCTAACGCAGGTTCAGCCGCAACGTAGCAGGCATAAACCGAGGGGTTCGGCGAGACTGGTCTGATGAAGATCTACCTCGCCGGACCCCTCTTCTCTAACGCCGAGCGGGCCTTCCTCGACACTGTTGCTGCACGACTTCGCGCCGAGGGGTTTGACGTCTTCGTCCCGCACGAGCAGTTTGCCGAACAGAAGTTCATGCGTTCTGATGGAGGCTCCGCAGCGGATGAGGTCTATGCGGTTGACCTTGCTGGTGTCACTGGGGCAGACGCCGTGCTCGCCTGGCTTGACGGCACGCAGGTGGATGACGGAACGGCTGTTGAGATCGGTATCTTTGCTCGCCTCTGCGCGGAAGATCCGAAGCGCTACCGCGGCATCATCGGCCTCACCACAGATATGCGCGTTGCGCGCCGCAAGGGGCTTGTCCCGGGCGATGGAATCAATCTCTTCTTGACCGGCGCGATTCGTGCCTCAGGCGAGATCGTCTGGTCCGTTGATGACGCGGTTGCCGCACTGATCCGACTCCGCGACCGCGTCTAACGCACTTGAGTGGTAGGTCGCTGGTCAAGGAGCCGCCGATGACCACGATCCTGCGCGATGTGCGCATCACAATGAGAGACGGGGTGGAGCTCTCCGCAGATATCTGGATTCCGGCGCGTGCCGCAGGTCACCCTGCGATCCTTGAGGTGCTCCCTTACCGAAAGGACGACTACCACCGCAGTGCGGATGATGCGCTGATGGGCGCTGTGGCGCGGCGCGGATACGTTGGGTGTCGGCTCGATGTTCGTGGCACGGGGCGAAGCGACGGCATTGCAGTGGACGAATACACCGAAGATGAGACCGTTGACATGCTGGAAGTGATTGCATGGCTCCGCACGCAGCCATGGTCGAATGGGCGCGTCGCGGCATGGGGCTGGTCGTACGGTGGCTTCACGTCACTGATGGCGGCGGCACGGCGCCCTGAAGGGCTGGTCGCGATCGTGCCCTGCTACGCCAGCGACGATCGGTGGGAGGACGACGTGCATCAGAACGGCGGCATGCGCACCGCCAGCGAACAGTTCGGCTACGCCGCCTCCATGATCGGCATGAATGCAATGCCTGGCGGTATTGAACTCGAGCGAGCAGGTTGGATGGAGGGATGGCGCCGCCGGCTTGAGGAGACGCCGCCTTGGACGCTCGGGTGGTTGCGTCATGGTCGACCAAGCGAGTGGCGCCACAACTCGGTGCGCTTCGCGCCGCCAATCCAAATTCCCATGTTGCAGATTGCCGGCTGGTGCGATGGCTATCCGAATCCCGCCTGGCGACTACAGGAATCCGCGCCACCTGGCGTGGAGCGTCGCCTCCTCTGCGGGCCGTGGGTTCATCTCTCGCCAGAGACGGGCTATCCCGGACCAGGCGCCGCCTGGTTGCCGCTCACGCTCGCTTGGCTCGATCGATTCTGTGCGCCACCTGCAGCAGAAGAATCGGCAACGGACGTGGAACGAGCGGCCGCCGCGGATCCTGCGCAGTCGATCCTCTGGTATCTCCCGAGCACACGCCCACCGGCGCGATTCCCGGCCGAGTGGCCGGGTGAGTGGATCGCTGACTCGGTCAGCCCTTCGCTGCGGGTGATTGAGCGTGCACTCTTCTTGCTGCCTGGTGGCGTCGCGACATTTGAAGTGCCTGCGCCTGCGCCTGCGCTGGGTGACGGTGGCGCCTCTTCTGACCGTCATGCACCCGCCGTTATTCACAATGTGCCCTCAATTGGCGCAGCTGGACCACTCTGCTTCGGTGGCGGATCACCGCCGATCGGACTCGCTGAAGATCTTCGGGGTGACGTGACGAACTTAGATGTCGTGGCCGCAGCGTCGGTCACTCCAGAACGTGCCGCAATGTGGAGCAGTGCACCGCTCAGCGAGGAGTTGCTGATCTGTGGCCGGCCAAGGCTGCGCATCCTTGTCACGCCAGATGGGAGCGAGGGGGCGATCGTTGCACGTCTCGGCGATCAGGCACCAGATGGTGCGATCACGATGGTGACGCAGGGGATCTTGAACCTCGCGTACCGCAGCGGTGAGGGACCGGTGGCGCTTGCGCGAGGGGAACCCGTTGAGGTCACGATTGATCTCCGCGTCATCGCGCACGCATTCGCAGCGGGGCACCGTATCCACCTGCAACTTCTCGGCAGCGCCTTTCCGATCACCTGGCCACTCGCAACGCCATTTGCGCTCACGTGCACCGAGGGGGCGAGCGCAACGCTCACCCTTCCGCAACTGCCGCGTGATGCCGCATTAACCGCCGGCGCTGCGCGTGCGGCGAACAATCCGTGGCTGCGACATGCGCTCGGGGCGAGGGCACCGACTCCAACTTCACTTGCTGGCCTCAGCGAGCGTAGTTACCCTACGCGGACTGGGGAGTTTGGCGCGCCCGACCGAAACGGTGACCTTCCAGATACCGCGGCCTCAGTCTGGGATCAAGTGGGCGAGGCGGGTGGTCGTGTCACGGCGCGATTCTTTGGTGGCGGACGTGCCTTTGGTGCGCCGGGCGTCTCACTCTACTCCGACGAAGGTTTCACCTACAGCGTGGACGACGCGACCCCTGCCGACACATCACTGCAGACGAGCGTTGCCTACGAGTTGCGTGATGGAGCGCACGCGGTCCGTGCGATCGCGAGCGGCGAGATTCGCTCCGACACGCGTGACTTTCATTATCGATGTGAGCTGACCGTCACGCTTGACGGTAAGCCAGTTCATCAAGTGACCTGGGAGGAGCGAGTCCCGCGCGACGGCCGCTAGGCACGCCGCGCGGGTTTCACGTATTCGCTCGGTCAGTCCTCGTCGGAGCGACGCTTGCCGCGTCGGCTGAGCATCAACAACGCCACCCCAACCGCTGCAGCGAGTGCAACAAGCGGGATCGGTACGCCTCCTTCAGGCAGTGGATCCACGCCACCAGTCTCAACCGTCGCCGGCTTGAGCAAGGTGTAGCCGATTGGTCCGAGCCCAAAGAGCGGCGTCCCGTCTGTTGGCTGGTTCTTCCAGCCGCTAAACTTGTCTGTACGGTACGCGTCCAGCGATGCATCGTAGTAGAGCACGTGGTACGGCGCTTCGTCATACATCAGCTGCTGCAACTGCGTCACGATCGCCTTGCGCTCCGGACCGTTCGGGAGGTTGAGCTGCTCTTCATAGAGCGCGTCGTACTGCGCGTTAGACCAGAGACTGTCGCTTGACGCACCGATCTCCTCTGTGAGGAAGAGCTTCATCAGGAGGTTTGGATCAACATCACCGGCCCAGCCCCAGATGAAGAGATCGTAGTTTGCCGTGCCATCTGCCTCAGGTGGGAGCATCATGTCAACCAGCGTGTCGGAGTCAAACGCTTGCGCATTGACGGAAACGCCCACTTCGTTAAACCATCCAGCGATGAACTCTGCCGCCTTTGAGTAGCTATCTTCGCTGCTCGGAACGTAGAGGCGAAGGTTGAGTGGCTTACCGTCGAGGTCCTCGCGGGTACCGTCACCATCTGAGTCCACATAGCCCGCCGCCTCGAGTCGCTTGGCCGCCTCAGCAAGGTCAAATCGCCTCGGATTTGTAGGCTCAACGTGCCAGGCGACCGAGATTGGGGGCACCTGCGTGGATCCCGCAACGCCGTAGCCGCCGAGCACCTTTTCGATCAACGCCTCACGGTCAATGGCGTAGCCGAGCGCATCGCGGAAGCGCTGGTCGCGCAGCGCGGTGGTACTGGCACCACCCTTCTTGATCTCCTTCGCATAGGCATTGAAGCCGAGCTCTGTGAAGCCGTTTGCCGAGCCGGCAACGCGAACGATGTTCGGGTCGGCGCTCTCGAGTAGTTTGAACTGCTCTGCGGTCACGTTGTGGGCATAGTCGATCTCACCAGCCATCAGCGCCTGGTACATCGCATCGGCGCTCTTAAAGAAGCGCAGCACCACTTCATCAGCGGCTAGGTCGCCGCCGCGCCAGTGTGGATTCTTTGCGAAGCGGGCGTACTCACCCGTCTTCCACTCCACCGCCTGGTACGGCCCTGTCCCAACAACGGGTGGGTCATTTGCGTAGGTGCTCGAGATCTCCTCGAGCGTATTCCCTCCCCAGATGTGCTCAGGAATAATGGGGATAAATGACTGCAAGATGCGGGAGACTGGCGCGTTCATCGTGACAACAACCGTCTGCGCATCTGGCGCGCTAACAGAGGTCACGTCGTCAAGATAGGTATCAAGGTAGCCGAGCCCCACATACTCTTCTCCAAGGATCAGGTTGAAGGTATAGACGACGTCGGCGCTTGTGGCCGGTTCGCCATCCGACCAGAGCAGGTCGTTGGCAATCGTGAAGGTGTATGTGAGGCCGTCATCGGAGACGCTGTACGACTCGGCAAAACCAGCGATCGGCTCAAGATCCGATCCGAACCCAGTGAGCAGGTCGTAGTTGAGCGTGAAGACCTCATAGCCAGTGACGAGAGCGGTGTTGAACGGGTTCATTGCGTCAAGGTCTTGCGTTGTCCCAACGCTGAGCACGAGTGGCGCTTCGGCCTTTACTGGGCTACTCCCAACGCTAAGCCCAGCCACCAGCCCGAACGCTACGAGAAGCGCCGCTGCACGACGCAGTAGTGGCCTGCGAGCAGCTGACTTAAGCACTATTGAGTCACCCATATCTTTACCCTCCATCCCTTATCGTTGCGCCGGTCCCCGCAGTGGGGGTTCGCCGACCGTCTCGCGGATATATCGCCGCATATCGAGGCTGTAGTCCTCCATTGGGGCGTAGTAGCCAGCCTTGAAGACTGAGGAGGTCATTCCCTGTTGGACCGACTCGCAGATGCGCCAGTCCTGCCGATTTACAACATCCCAGAACTCCAGCGCATCTTCTGGTCCGTGGCCCGGCTTATCCATCTCCTTTGGATCAAGGAGGAGGTCAAAGACGATCTTGGTGCGGTTGGGGTTTAGCGGGATGAGGGCGAAGACCGCGACGTGATCGGCTGAGAGGCTCAGCATCATGTTCGGGTAGAGCACCTCACCCTTATGGCGAACGAGCTCGTCTTCGTTCAGCCCGGCGAAGCGGTCGCGCAAACTTGTGCCACTCATCGTGTAGGTCCATGCCCCATCGCGATGAGGGATCCCAGCCTCCCAGTCGAGCCCAGCGCCGCCCGCCTCACGAAAGGCCGGGACGACGCGGCAGAGCTCCGGGTGCACTGGACCGCAGTGATAGCACTCGTTGTAGTTCTCTAGGATCACCTTCCAGTTCGCTGCAACGTCATAGATGGTGCGATGAGCAATGCGAAGATCGGCGAGCGGGTACCGCGCCACTCGCTCGCTGATCGGGCCGAGCGCCTCAATGAGGCCCCCTCCCGGCGCTGATGCGCTCACCGTATCTAACTTGATGAAGACGAAGCCACCCCACGTTGCTGCTGCGGCCGCGTAGAGGCCTAGGTCCGACTTCTCGAAGCCTGGCAACTCCTGGAGGAATGGCGCGGTGCGCAGCGAACCGTCGAGCTCGTATGTCCAAGAGTGATAGGGGCAACGGAAGACGCTCTTTGTCTTGCCAGAGGCGCCGTGTTCGGCTGGGGCGAGCGGCGCGCATGCTGGTGCGTCCGTACGTGACGGTTCATCAATGATGAGTCGTGAGCCGCGGTGCCTACAGACGTTGTGAAAGGCGCGGATCTTCTCATCCGCACCGCGAACGATCAGTAGATCATCACCATCAATGGTGGTACGCACAAAGGCGCCAGGCGCGGTGAGCTCCTCTTCGCGGCACGCGAGTACCCAGCCACTACGGAAGCAGGCGCGCATCTCGCGCTCGTGCCAGGCGGGGTCAAGATAGGCACCGGCGGGAAGTGTTGGGTCAAGCGGACCCTTCGGCATCGCCGCCTCGAGCGCGGCGTCTTCGGTGAGCGCGTCACTCCGTGCTGGGCCTGCTGCGTTGCCGCGTCCTGTGACGGTCATTCATCCTCCTCCCCTAGGGGTGTGAGGGGATCCTACGCGCCTCCAGAGGGAGTTGCGCCTCCTGGTGCATGCCTGGCGACGCTCGCTGCGGCTGGCAACTCTGCCGCACGGAAGCAGGCGACGCGGTGTCCAGCGGCCCCGCTCGGGGCCGCCTCAAGTGGCGGTCGAGCGCTGGCGCAGGCCTCAACGGCGTGCGCGCAGCGGTTACGGAAGCGGCAGCCTGAGGGGGCCGCACCTTGCGGAATCTCGCCCGCGGCAAGGGAGTGCGTCCCAGCGGCGCGCGGATCAGTGGAGGGGAGCGCGGCAAGGAGGGCGCGAGTGTATGGATGTGAAGGGTTGCGCAGCACCTGCTCTGCCGTGCCCTCCTCTAGCACTGCGCCGAGGTAGAGCACGACAACGCGGTCAGAGATTGCCCAAGCGAGCGAGAGGTCGTGGGTGATAAAGAGCCAGGCGATCCCCTGTTCGCGTCGTAAGCGCTCGATGAGGGCGAGGATTTGCGCGCGCATGGAGACATCCAGCATTGAGACTGGTTCGTCTGCGATCACGAGCTTTGGGTTGAGTGCGAGTGCGCCGGCGATGACGGCACGTTGGCGTTGGCCCCCAGAGAGCTCCTCTGGGACGCGATCGCGGTACGCAGATGCCGGACGTAACTCTGCCGCCTCAAGCGAAGCATCAATGCGATCCATTGGCAGCCCTTGTGCTTCAAGACCTTCCGCAACGAACTCACCGAGCGTGCGCTTCGGATCGAGCGTCTCGTAGGGATCCTGGAAGACCATGCCGACCGAGCGCCAATCGTTTGGCCCTTCACCCTCCACCTCAACCACGCCACTCTCTGCTTTGATCAGCCCAGTAATGACGCGCGCAAGCGTCGTCTTTCCTGAACCAGACTCACCAACAACGGCAACGATCTCGCCAGCGTCAACGTCAAGATCAACGTCATCAAGCGCGACGATAGCGCCTCCGGGGCGGCGTGCGAGGATGTCGGCGATTGAGCGCTGGACGCCGTAGGTAACCGAGACCCCGCGGACGCGGAGCAGTGGCGCGCCAGATGCTGCGCTGATGCGTCGCTGATCACTCATCGCTTCCCTAGCTCCAAGACTGGATACGGTGCAGCGACTGGTGCAGGTAGAGCGCCACCATTCGGCTCGTAGCGATGGCATGCGAGCGTCACTCGATCCTCATACGAAACGGTGGGCGGATCCTCCTCTGTACAGCGCGCGTCCGCGAGCGGACAGCGCGGCGCAAAGTGACAGCCGGGTGGCAGCGAGGCGAGGTCTGGCGGCTGCCCTTCAAGCACCTTGATGGTGCGGCGCCCTGCGCGCGCATCTGGCGCGGCGCCAAGCAACGCCTGCGTGTATGGGTGGCGGGGGTTCGTGAAGACCTCCCGAACGCTCCCAGACTCCACGATACGGCCCCCGTACATGATTGCGACGCGATCACACATATCGGCGATGACGGCAAGATCGTGTGTGATGAGGATCAGGCCGAGCCCGTACTCGTGTCGCATGCGGTCGAGCAACTCCAAAATCTGTGCCTGGACGATGACGTCGAGCGCAGTGGTTGGCTCATCGCCAATCAGCACGGCAGGGGAGCAGGAGAGGGCAACGGCGAGCATCGCGCGCTGGCGCTGCCCGCCAGAGAGCTGATGTGGGTATGCCTCAAGGCGCTTATCGGGGATGCCAACATCGGCGAGCAGTCGCTTCGCCTTCTCGCGTGCAGCGTTGGCAGGCTCTCCTAAGCGCAACTCAATCGCCTCCGCAACCTGGTCGCGCACCTTGATTACTGGATTGAGGGCAACAAGTGAGCCTTGGAAGACTACGGCGATCTCGCGCCAACGCGTTCGGCGAAGTGGGGCTCCTTCAGCAACAAGATCAAGCCCGCGATAGCGAATACTCCCAGAATCAATCCGACCGTTTGGTGGAAGGAGGCCCATGATTGCGCTGGCGGCGGTGGACTTACCAGAACCTGACTCCCCAGCGATCCCGATCGCTTCGCCTGGTGATACGGAGAGGTTGATGCCATCTACGGCGGTAAGGCGTCGACCGTCCTCAAGTGAGAAGGAGACGCGAAGAGCGCGGATCTCAAGCAGTGGTGCCGCGGCGTTTGCCCCTGCGGGGAGTGAACGTGCGTCGTTATGGTTCGCAGCGCCACTCATCGTCGCACCCGCACGTCACGGTCGAGTAACTCATCAATAGCATTTCCAACGATCGTGCATGCGATCACGGTAAAGAGGATTGCGCCGCCCGGGGCCATAATGAACCACCAGGCACCAAGGCTCGGTGCCGCGGCAGATTGGGCGTTACCAAGGATCGTCCCCCATGACGGCTGGAAGGGGTCACCGAGTCCGATAAAGCTGAGCGTCGATTCGGTCAGAATTGAACCTGCGATCACAACGATGCCGTTTGCCACCAGCACGGTGCGGATGTTGGGGAAGATGTGCCGCGCAATGATTCGCATTGGTGAGAGGCCCACCAGCCGCGCTCGTTCCACAAAGGTGCGCTCGCGTAGTGAGAGCGTCTGGCTGCGCACTATTCGCGCAGTGGACGACCAGCTGGTGACCCCGATCACGGCAACGATGGTGAGCAGTGTGGTGCGAATGCCGAGGATCTCTGTCTGGTCGCCAATCAGTTCGCGGAGGATGGGGGCAAGGATGAGTGCCAGTACAAACGTTGGGAGGATCAGGAAGGTATCGGCGATGCGCATCAGGAGCGCGTCAGTGCGACCGCCACGGTATCCGGCGATCATGCCGATTCCACCGCCCAAGAGCAGCGTGATCACTGCGGAGAGCGCCCCTACAACAAGGCTGATGCGTGCGCCGTGGACGGTGAGGTTCAGGAGGTCACGTCCCAGATCGTCGGTTCCAAAGAGGTGCGCACCACTTGGCGGAAGGAGCGGTGCTGCCTCTGCAGTGGTTGCGGTCTGCAGAGGTCCAACGAAGAGCCCTGGTGCGATCCCTGAGAGTGCGAGCAGGGTCAAGATCGCGAGCGCAACGCGTGCATCCCAACGGCGCAAGAGGAGCAGCAGCAGATTTCCACCGCTTACTCGGTTTAGGATTCGGCCACCCACACTCAGCTTGGCGTTGCCGCTCATCGTGCCGCTCCGTGTCGAACACGTGGATCAAGCCTGCTATAGAGCAGATCCGCAAGCAGGTTCGCCACCACTACGCTAATCGACAGGAGGAGGAAGATTCCCTGTAGCACTGGATAGTCGCGTGACTGCAGCGCCTCTTGCGTAAGGAGTCCAAGTCCGGGCCAAGAGAAGACGATCTCAACGGTGAGGGCGCCGCCGATCACGTAGCCTGCGTTGAGCGCTGCAAGTGTGACGGTCGGGAGGAGCGCATTCGGTAAGATGTGCCCACGCAGGATGCGATCGTCGCGTAGGCCCTTTGCTCGTGCCGTGAGGACGTAGCCCTCTCGCAGCGCCTCTGCAACTGAGGATCGCAGCAAGATTGCGTATTGACCAATTAATCCAAGCGCGATCGTTGCAATCGGTAGCGCCGCATGTCGTAGGAGATCAACGATCCCTGCAACGCCGCCAGGTCCGCCAGGAGTGCTGATGCCCGAGGTTGGCAGCCATCCGAGCGTGGTGGCGAAGAGTGTCACCAGCAGCATGCCGAGCCAGAAGTAGGGCATGGAGTAGAGGATCAGCGCACTGAGGGTCCCGACACGGTCACCAAACTTCCCACGCCGCCAGCCAGTCCATGCGCCGAGCGCAATCCCTGCCGCGAGCGCAATGATTTCACCAAGGCCAACGATGAGCAGTGTTGGCGCAATCTTCTCTCCTATGACGCTCGTGACCTCGCGTCCGCCGTATTTAACCGAATAGCCGAAGTCACCGCTCAGCGTCGCCCCAACATAGGCGACGAGCTGGTCTGGGAAGAGCGGTTTATCTAAGCCCCAGCGAACTCGTGCCGCCGCGATCGCTTCAGCCGACACGCGTGGATTACGCGCAAGGGTACGGTCGGGTGAGCCTGGCATGAGCCGGAAGAGGACGAAGTTGAGCAGCAGCACCATCAGGATGGTGGCGAGCGCACCGCCGACGCGGCCAAGGAGCCAGCCCCGCAACTTCACTTTAACGCCTCGCCAGTCCCACCTTCGCTCATGCCACCCCCGCTCAAAGCCTCGGCGGCGCAAAGCGCAGCCCGCTTGGTTGCCGAGCATAGAGGGGCTGCACGGTGCTGCCGCCGCTGGTGCGCTGTGCGCTGTGCGCGTTTTCTGCGAGGCGCAGGAGTAGACTGGCCTCATGAAGAGTGCTCGCCGGGCAGAGATCCGTGACCTGGTTAGCCGCTCCTTCGCTAACGCTCGCCCGCATGCCCCACGGGTTGCACCTGATGGACGACGCCTCGCCTGGCTTGAGGAGCGGGGCGGCACCGATGCAATTCTTGTGCGCCGAATCAGTGGCGGTCCAGTTCAACAGCTGACTGCAACTATTGAGCCAGTGACTGATCTCGCCTGGAGTCCAGACGGTCGTGCTATCGCGTATCTCACCGGCACGTCACTCCGCATTGCGCGTCTCCGCGGGGGCGATGCGCTGCTCGCTGAGCATGCGGCTGGTCTCTCACAGCCGCGCTGGAGCCCAGACGGAAAGAGCGTCGCCGTCATCTCTCGAGCACGTGGCTGGGGGCAGATCGTCCTGGTCCCGCTCGGCAAGGAGCCGCTAAAGCAGTTGCCGGAGGCGATCACCCCGAGTGGTGTTGATGTGATCTCTTACGACTGGCATCCGAGCGGGGAAGAGGTGATCTGGGAGGCTTCGCGTGACGAGCGGGATGGCAACCTTGTCCAGCTCACGATCAGTCGCACCAGTGGTGAGCCCATGGAGCGCGTTGTTGCCGGTGCTGATTGCTGGGCGACTGGTGGGCGGTGGCTCCCAAATGGTAAGGACATCATTGCAGCAGATGATCGATCGGGCTTCTTCCATGTTGTTTGTCTCAGCGTCGATGGCCTGCGTCGTGAGATTGATCCTGTGAGTGCAGACGATGTCCTTGCCAGCAACGCGCCAGATGAGGTGCCCGTGCCATCACCAGATGGCCTGCACGTCGCCTTCCTGCGCTACGAGACCGGCGGATGCTCGGTGCAGGTGCGTCGCATTGCGGACGGGGGTGACCCGGTTGGCCACCGGCTTGACCCCTTTCCCGGGAACTGGTCATCGCTCTCTTGGCTTCCAGACAGCTCTAGTCTCCTCGCAACTGGTCAGTCAGAGGCGGAGCCTGAAGATATCTGGGTACTCCCACTTCACGGTGCAGCACGAAGGATCACCGACTCTGCGCCACTCGTCTTGCCTACGCCCCCCGCCCCGCCGGTGGTGGTGAGCCTGACCGCGCGTGATGGTCTGCCGCTGCATGGCCTCCTCTTCCTGCCGCGTGGCGCATCCGCAACGACGAAAGTGCCAACAATGGTCAATGGTCACGGCGGTCCAACATGGCAGTTCTTACGAAGTTGGGATCCGCTCGTGCGTTCCATCCTTGAGGCTGGCTACGCCTATCTCACGATCGATTTCCGCGGCTCAACTGGGTATGGTCGTGACTTCCGTTACGCGCTACATGATGAGTGGGGGCACGGCGATGTGCACGACCTCGTGGATGGCGCACGGTGGGCGGAGCAGCAGCCGTGGAGCGATGGCCGCTTCGGTGTGATCGGCGGATCATATGGTGGCTACCTGACCCTCTGCGCACTCGTTGACGAGCCAGAGCTCTGGGCGGTTGGAGTTGACCGCTACGGCGACTCGGATCTTGCGATGTCATATCGACTTGGCGATCGACCAGGGCGCCTGGATGTTGAGCGGCAGATGGGCCGGCCAGATGATCCTGAGAAAGCGCCGCTTTATCGACGCGCTTCACCGATCTTTGCAACGGAGAAGATTCAGGCACCGCTGCTCATGTTGCATGGCAAGAAAGATAAGCGCGTCGTCCCACGCATGACGGAGATTATGGCGCGTCAGATGGAGATTGAAGGGAAGCACCACGAGATCGTATGGTTTGACAACGAGGGTCATGGTTGGGAGCGTCGCGAGAATCAGCGACTCGCCGCCGAGAAGACGCTCGACTTTCTCATTGCCCACCTCCCTCCAACGGCGTAAGCGTGGGTCTCTTCACGTCCGTAAGCCGCCCAGTTCTGCTGCGCATGAGCCGCGCCTCCGCGCTCGGTGCGCTTGTGCAACGAACCGGTTGGGGGCGCCGGGCGGTGCAACGCTTCGTAGCTGGGAACACCATTGACGAAGCGGTAGCGGCGGCGGTTGAGATGAAGGGGCGCGGCTTCACGGTGACGCTCGATCGCCTCGGTGAGGCGTCGACTGGTGCGAAGGCTGACGCGTACGCCGCCGACGCGGCCCGACTCCTTGAGGCGCAGGCTGCGGCGGGACTTGAGCCGAACGTCAGCGTCAAGCTCACCGCGATCGGCCTCTCTGAGGGGAGCGCCGTTGCCACTGCGCGACTCGAGCGCATTCTGATGACGGCGCAGCGGGTGAACGGCTTTGTGCGCGTTGATGCGGAGCATGCGGAGAGCCTTGACGCGCTCCATGAGATCGTCCTTGCGGCGCGCGCGGCGGGGCGGCCCGTTGGCACCGTACTGCAGTCGAACATGCGTCGCTCGGTTGCAGATTGTGCGCGACTCACCAGTGCTGGCGTGCCGATTCGGCTGGTGAAGGGCGCCTACGATCCTGGTGCCGATGGTGTGGGAGATCCTGCGGCGGTAGATGCGGCGTATCTGGCCCTCGCATCAACGCTACTCGCTACGAGCGTCCCGCTCGCCTTTGGGACACATGACGAACGGCTCCTCACGCAGCTTGCTGAGCGTTCACGCGGTCGCGCGGAGGCGCAGCTCCTCTATGGGGTGCGGAGTGACCTCGCAGATCGACTGGCGAGCGCTGGTTGGCGCGTGCGCATCTACACACCGTACGGCCCAGACTGGTGGCCGTATTCGCTTCGCCGCATGGCGGAGCGTCCGGCAAACCTGCGCTTTGTGCTGCGGAGCCTCTTCGGCCGCTAGCGGCTCGCCGCCCAGCAACTACTTGCTGAGCGAAGCCTCCGTCTCGTCGCGGTGCTTCTTCAGGTACTTCATGAATGGCGTGCCGCCCGTTCCAACATCAACTGGATTGCCGGTGGCGTCCGCCGCCTGGCGATTGATGT
>JAPLHQ010000054.1 GCA_026389555.1 Chloroflexota bacterium | reverse complement strand
GATCCACGATGCGGTGCGTCCGCTTCTCTCGCGCGAGGTTGTGGAGCGCGTGATTGCGCCACTCGTTGACGGTCGCGCCGATGCGGTGGACACCACCATTCCAACGCCCGACACGCTCGTCATCGTGGATGGTGACCGCATTACTGATATTCCGAACCGCAGCCTCTACCGGCGCGGGCAGACACCACAAGGATTCATTGTGGGGACGCTTCGCACCGCGTATGCGAACACGCCGATCGGTTCACAGGCAACGGATGACTGCACCCTGGTGCTGCGTCACGTCCCTGGCGCACGGCTGCTCCACGTTGCTGGTGCGGAGGAGAACATCAAGATCACCACGCCGATCGACCTCGTCCTCGCCGATCGCTTGATTCAACTCCAGTCGATTCCACCGTCTAAGGCAACGACGCCGGCGGGGGATAGCAGTCACTGGAGCGGCCGCCGCGTGGTGATCGTGGGCGGAACCTCTGGGATTGGTGCGGCAATCGCAACGGAGCTCGCCGCACTTGGTGCGCGCATCGCCGCCGTCGGACGAAACGCTGCAGACGACGTCACCAGCGCATCGGGTGCAGAGGCGGCGCTCGCCACTGCGGTCTCATCCCTTGGCGGCGTGGACGACCTCTTCGTCACGGCGGGCGTCCTGCACATGGGACCACTCGCTCATCAGGATGCGGCTGACATTGCCGAGACGCTCGCGGTGAACCTTGCGGCGAGCGTCTATCTGGCTCGTGCCGCACATCCACACCTTGTGAAGAGCGCCGGTTCACTCACCCTCTTCACCTCGAGCTCCTTCACCAAGGGCCGCCCAAACTACGCCGCCTATAGCGCCACTAAGGCGGCGATCGTGAACCTGATGCAGGCGCTCGCCGACGAGTGGGCGGACGCAAAGATCCGCGTCAATGCGGTGGCGCCAGAGCGCGCAAACACGCCGATGCGCCAAGCCGCATTCCCGAACGAAGACCACACCGTGCTCCTCTCCGCCGAGGAGGTTGCCGCCGCCACGCTGCGCTTGGCCGCCTCTGGCCTCACCGGCCAGGTGTTGGACGTCCGCCGCTAACCCAGGCACTCTTCGGCACCGGCTGCCGCTCTGGCCGCTCACCGAATCGTCGCTTCCACTCCCGCCGCCCTGAGAGATAGCGCGTCACCTCAAGGTCCGCCGCGCGCACCGCGCGCGCGGAGAGGTACTTCCGATGCAGCTCAAAACAGCGCCGTGCCCACGCGTCGCCATGCGAGTCACCAGTAATCAAGTGCGCAAGCTCGTGCAGCGCCGTCCCCTTGTCGTACGAACAGAGGAACATCTCGCCGGTCTCCGTGATCACCCAGCCGAACGGGTGTTGCGGCTCACGCCGTGTGCCGACGTGATCATGAATGCGCACCCACTCCAGCCGTTGGCGTTGTGCCTTGGCGGCGCGTGCGAGGAGCGTCAGTGTTGGCTTCCAAAGCGCCCAGGCGGTTGTGCGGAATCCACGCGACGGGCGAACCTCAAACGGAAGATCAAGCGCCCAACGTGGCGCCTCTACCCAGCGACCGGCAATCTTGACGCGCGAAAACTTCCCCATGCGAAGAGGTTATCTCTTGGCGCGTACCGTCCGCTTAACCCGCGTCCCTGCGCGGCGCTTTGCGCCAGGCGCGCTGATGGCGCGGACGCGGCGGAGGAACTCCTTCGTCCGTGGGTCGCGCGGCGCGCCGAAGATCTTCTCTGGCGTCCCCTCTTCAATGAGACGACCGTCTTCGAGGTAGCAGATGCGATCGGCAACATCGGCGGCAAACGCCATCTCGTGGGTGGCGATCAACATCGTCATGCCGCTCAGCGCAAGGGAGCGGAGCGTCTCCAGCACCTCGGCAACGAGAACTGGATCGAGGGCGCTCGTAATCTCATCAAGGAGGAGGACCTTCGGTTCCGTGGCGAGTGCGCGGGCGATCGCGACGCGCTGCTGCTGTCCACCAGAGAGGCGATCCGGATACTCGCGCGCCTTCTCTGCAAGGCCGAGCGACTTTAGGAGCTCCTTGGCACGCCGCTCTGCGGCAGCCTGCGTCAAGCCGAGCGCAACGCGAGGGGCGAGTGCAACGTTTTCAAGCACGGTGAGGTGCGGGAAGAGGTTGAAACCCTGGAAGACGATGCCGAGCTTGCGGCGCGTTGCATCGGCGCTGCGATCTTCAAACGCCACACGCTCGCCTTCAAGGCTGATCTGACCGGCGTCAATCGGCTCGAGGAGATCGGCGCAGCGAAGCAGTGTGGACTTACCAGAGCCAGAGGCGCCAATGAGGCAGACCACCTCATGCTCGGCGAGTGAGAGGTTGATCCCGTCAAGAACCAACTTTCCGCCGTAGCGCTTCTTCATGCTCTTCAGCTCAAGGACTGGCGCAACCTTTAGTGTCCGCGCGCTGCGCTTTGCCGTTGCCATTAGCGCGTCCCGCCCAGCTGCGCGTTGCGATCCTTTGCGGCGAGTCGGTCAACGAGGCGCGTCATTGGGATCGTGATGACGAGGAAGATCAGCGCCGTCGTCATCAGCGGCGTGAAGTTGAAGCTCGCCGCCTTCAGGATCTGCGCCTGCTTGAAGGTCTCCACTACGCCGAGGATGGAGACGAGCGCCGTGTCTTTC
>JAPLHQ010000090.1 GCA_026389555.1 Chloroflexota bacterium | reverse complement strand
CAGATTGTGAGCGACTCACCAGTGCTGGCGTACCGATTCGGCTGGTGAAGGGCGCCTACGATCCTGGTGCCGATGGTGTGGGGGATCCCGCCGCCGTGGACGCCGCATATCTGGCACTCGCTTCAACGCTGCTCGCTACGAGCGTCCCGTTGGCCTTTGGCACCCACGACGAACGGATCCTTACGCAGCTTGCTGAGCGCTCACGCGGTCGTGCGGAGGCGCAGCTCCTCTATGGCGTGCGGAGCGACCTCGCCGATCGACTGGCGAGCGCTGGCTGGCGCGTACGCATCTACACGCCGTACGGCCCAGACTGGTGGCCGTACTCACTCCGCCGCATGGCGGAACGTCCGGCGAACCTGCGCTTTGTGCTGCGGAGCCTCTTCGGCCGCTAGCGGCGCGCCGCCCAGCAGCTACTTGCTGAGCGAAGCCTCCGTCTCGTCGCGGTGCTTCTTCAGGTACTTCATGAATGGCGTGCCGCCCGTTCCAACATCAACTGGATTGCCGGTGGCGTCCGCCGCCTGGCGATTGATGTAGGTTGCCGCAAATTCAAGGTGCAGCGCGCGGAAGGCGCGCAGCGTCTCAACGCAACGATTGCGCGCAGCAACAAGATCTTTCGGCGCTGCTGCGCCGAGTGACTCAATGCGACTTGCCGCGGTTGGACCCGCCTCAAAGGCTTCAAGCAGCCCGACATGCTTACGCGGCATGTAGCGGCGCATCTCCATCAGGTATTCGCGCAGCTGGTCGGGCGCATGGCCAACGCCGAGCACCGCATCAAGGCAGGGGACGATGGTGCTCTGCGCGCCGGTCTCGCCGCGGAAGGTCTGCCCAACACCGGCGTAGGCGGTTACCCCTTCGTAGACGAGGCCACCCGGGAGTGCTGGGTTGTCGCGCCAGCCGAAGATGTACGGACGAACGCGGTGGTAGTAGACATACGGGTCGCACGCCTCTGGCATCCGCTTCATCGTGGCGAGGATGCCGTCGAGCGCGTCACCGAGCTGGTTCAGCGCCGCAGTGGCCTCACCGTCGTTGCCATCAGAGATCGCCGCCTGTGCGTGCGCGCCCGCCGCAAGTGCGGCACCGGCACGTCGCTCAATGTCCACGTGAATGAGGATGAACCAGGCCTCATCGAGACCGCCGAGGAAGTGCTGTAGCAGCGCGATGTTGCCGAGGGCGATTGGGCCACTCTCATCAATGCGGCGCCAGTTCCAAAGCGCGTAGCTCGCATAGGAGAGGATCGGTTCGCGGCCGAGTGCTGCGGCGATCTCGTGCCACGGCACGGCGAGTCGTGCTGGGAGTGCGCTCGGTGACTCTGGCTCACCCCAGACGTAGGCCATGCCGAGATAGCTGAGCGTTCGCATCGCCGCCTCAAGATCCTCCTCCGTCCCGAGCTGTTCGCTGCGGAACTCAGGAAGCGCCTCAATGATTGAGCGGATCTTTCCCGATGGGATAAGGGCGGGGAGGTCGCGCGCCGTCTGATGCCACTCCGGATTTGTTGCTGGGATGCCAGCGCTCGGATCGGCGATCGGGAGGAAGCCACGTTCCGCTGTAACACCGTAGGCGTGAAGGTCAACGAGGTGGGTCATGCGACGCTCCAATGCTGGGCCGCAGGATGCAGCCGATTGCTGCCATCGTGCGGGTTGGCAGCCGATCTGCGGGGCGCTGTTGCGAGTCCCGTGTGAGGGTGCGGGTCGTCTATGATCGCTCTGCCGTCGGTCGGGCTCCGCGCGACGACGCTTCGTGAACCGCGTCAGGTCCGGAAGGAAGCAGCGCTAAACGGATCGCGGCGGGCGCGGCGGGCCGCTCGGCCGGCGGCACTCAGAGATTGATTAAGTCAACGAGAGTGAGGGGAGCGAAGGGAGGGCGCATGGCAGAACAGCTCGCGATCTACCGCCGCTACCGCGCCTCAACCTTCGGCGAGCTGCGCGGTCAAGACCCCATCGCCAAGACCCTCCGTCGTGCCGTTGCAGACGGTCGCCTCGGGCACGGCCTCCTCTTCGTAGGACCACGCGGCACTGGCAAGACCTCCACCGCGCGCATCGTTGCCAAGGCGCTGAACTGCCTCGCCCCTGCAGATGGTGAGCCGTGCGGCAGCTGCACCGCCTGCATCGCGATTCGCGACGGTGCCACCTTTGACGTGGTGGAATCGAACGCCGCCACCTCCAACCGCATTGATGATGTCCGCGAAGATCTAATCCCACTCATCACCAATCCGCCGACCGACCTGAAGCGGAAGGTCCTCATCCTTGACGAGGTGCACCGCTTCACGAACGACGCCTGGGACGCGCTCCTCAAGTGGCTCGAGGAGCCGCCACCCGGCATCGTCTTCATCTTCTGCACCACCGACCCGTCGCGCATTCGTCCGGCGATCCTTTCGCGCCTGCAGCGATTCGACTTCCGACCGATCGCGCAAGACGAGATTGCAGGGAAGCTGACCGAAATCCTGAAGACAGAGAAGCGCAACGCGGAGCCAGAGGCGATCGCCCTCCTCGCGCGCCTCGCCGATGGCGGGATGCGCGACGCCGAGTCGATGCTCGACCAGCTCCTCTCCTCAGGCGTGGATCCACTCCGCGCCGCAGATGTTGAAGAGCTGCTCGGCCTCCCGAGCGCCGAACATAT
>JAPLHQ010000006.1 GCA_026389555.1 Chloroflexota bacterium | reverse complement strand
CAGTTCGGAGGCGAACTCCTCAAAGACGCCGAGATAGTGGTCAACATCGGCGTTGGTCATCCCAACGGAGAGTGTCCACTCCTCATCTCGGCCAGGTGTGCTGAAGACGCCGCGGTTCATGTTCCAGAGCCAGAGGAGATCGATCATCTCCTTCTGCTGTGCGTTCTTGTAGCTCTCATAGTCCACCACCTTTGAAGTGGCGAAGGTGATCACACCCTTTGACTCAATGCCAACCGGATAGGCGGCGAGCTTGTAGCGATCGATGATCCCCTGGGACCCGTCAAGGAGTCTGGCGTTGATTGTTCCCAGGTGCTTGTATGCCTCTGGTGTCATGACGCGTTCAAGGTTCGCGCGTGCGGCTGCCATGACGAGTGGATTGCCGTTGAAGGTACCCACCATGTAGACATCGCCAGAAAGCACGGGCGCCCAGACCTCATCCGTTGCGCCGATCGCACCCGTTGGCAGCCCGGCGCCGAGCGCCTTGGCGAGGCAGACCATGTCTGGCTGGATGCCGAAGAGCTCCGTTGCGCCACCGGCGGCAACGGTGAGCCCTGTCTTCACTTCATCAACAATCCATACGATCCCGTACTTCTTGGTGATGCGTCGAACGTCAGCAAGGTAGCCAGGCTCTGGAAGGATCACGCCGCAATTCATCATTGCCGCCTCCATGATCAGGCAGGCGGGAAGCTTCCCTTCGGCTTGGAGGCTTTCCAGTCGTCGCTCAAGTGCTGGAGCATCGTTGAATGGGACGGCGACCGTCATCTGCGTCACCACATCTGGGATCCCCTTGCCGTAGGCGATCGACGGATAGTTGTTGCGATCGCCCATGTCATACGTATTGAGGCTGATATCCACCATCACGTAGTCGTGATGCCCGTGGTAGCTGCCGAAGATCTTCATCACGCCATCACGGCCAGTCAGCGCACGTGCAATGCGAATCGCATCCATGGTCGCCTCGGAACCAGAGTTCACGAAGCGCCAGCGTGGGAGCTTCCATCGCGCGGCAAGGTGCTCGGCCACGATGTAGGCGTCTTCTGTTGGAGCGGCGAAATGCGTCCCGAGTCGCATCCTGCGCTCAACCGCTTCGGCAATGATCGGATTCGCGTGGCCCTGCACCATGCTGCCGATCCCGTTATGGACATCAAGGTACTGATGTCCGTCTACATCCCAGACATGTTGGGAGAGGCCGCGCTCAAGGTAGATGGGATACGGGGCACGGCGCTGGTAGCTGGATGAGACACCGCCAACGAGCGTCTTCTCGGCGCGGGCGTAGGCGGCGGCCGAAGCCTGCGTGCGGCCGTCGAGGCGCGCTGACTCTGCGGCGGTGATCGCCGCAATCCGGGCAGGGTCAATCTGGACGGTTGGACCCGTCGGTGGTTCGTTGCGATGGGGGACGGAGCTGCTCGTTGGAGCGAGCATCCGGAGCGGTTCGATTGCCATACTTCACACCCTTTACTGCGGAATTCGCACCGCAGACTTCCTAGGGGGCGAGATTAGCACGGAAAGTGCCATATGGGTGCGGATATCGCAGGTCGTGCGTAAATCCCTCGTGGAGAGCGGCGTGCCGATCAGGTCCGCGCGCATTGATTGTTACAGCCGCATGCGCGCCACTCCGCACAGGATTGGGGGCACTCGCCGATAATCCGCCCATGTCCCTGATGCGCAAGCTCCTCCTTTGGGCCTCGACCAACGCATGGTTGCGCGAGCGCGCAATGCGCACCCGATTCGTGCGTCTCTCCGTCCGGAAGTTCATGCCAGGGGAGCAGGTTGAGGATGCGATCACGGCGGCGGTGCAGTTGCAGCCGAGCGGCGTCAACGCCATCTTCACCAAGCTCGGCGAAAACATCAGCCACCTCTCAGAGGCCGAAGAGGTCTACGCGCACTACCTGAAGGTGCTCGATCTCATCAAGAGCGCAGGGATCAGCGGCGAGATCTCCATTAAGCCGACACAGCTCGGCTACGACCAGGACCAAGAGGCCTGCTTCAACTACTGCATGAAGATCCTGAAGGCGTGTGAAGCGCAGGGGACGATCTTCTGGATTGACATGGAGGGCTCCGCCTACACGCAGGGGACGATCACCCTCTTCAAGCGACTCCGCGCCCACTCCACCAAGGTTGGCATTGCGATTCAGGCGTATCTCATCAGTACCGATCGCGATCTTGAGGAGCTCGCCGCACTCGGCGCAACGATCCGCATGGTGAAGGGTGCCTACCTTGAGCCAGCAAGTGTGGCGTTTACCGAGAAGTCCAAGGTGAACGAGCAGTACTACAAGAACTGCATCCGGCTACTTCAGGCCGACGCGGATAAGCCTGGCGCGCTGCTGCACATTGCAACGCATGACACGGGGATCCAAGATCAGATCTTGGCCTACGTTGCGCAGCACGGCATTGAGAAACGGCGCTACGAGTTCGCCATGCTCTACGGTATCAACACGCCACGGCAGTTGAGCCTTGCGCAGCGCGGCGAACGCGTCCGTTGTCTTGTGGCTTATGGCGAGTACTGGTTCCCCTGGTACATGCGCCGTCTCGCCGAGCGACCCGCAAACATCGGCTTCGTCCTGAGGAACGCGTTCAAGCGATAGCCTCCCTACGGGCCGCTAGGCCTGAGCGCTCCTCGGCGATCAGCGAATCGCGGCGCCAGTCTCGGCGTCGAAGAGGTGCAGCTTCTCCAGAGGGAGTGCGAGCTTCACCTTCGTGCCGCGCTTCGTGGCGTTCTCAGAATCAACCAAGGCCATGACGTCGCCTGCGCTCGTGGAGAAGTGGAGCAGCTCCTGTGCGCCGAGATATTCCACTACGTCCGCCTCAAGCTCAATCTGCGCTTCGTCCTTCCCCGCCTTCCCAATGTGTAGGTGCTCAGGGCGGAAGCCGATCGTGACCCCCTTCCGATTGGTCAGCGCCTTCGCGCGATCGTCGCTCACCTCAATCTCAATCCCGCCCGCCACAACCTTCTTCCCAGAGACGCTCGCCTCTAGAAGGTTCATCGCTGGCGAGCCGATGAAGCCGGCAACAAAGCGATTGACGGGTAGGTCATACAGGTCATGCGGTGTGCCGACCTGCTGCAGGAGCCCCTCGTTCATCACGGCAATGCGTGTCCCCATCGTCATCGCTTCGACCTGGTCGTGGGTCACGTAGACCACGGTGGTCTTGAGGCGGGCGTGGAGTCGCAAGATCTGCGCGCGTGTCTGCACGCGCAGCTTGGCGTCAAGGTTGCTGAGCGGCTCATCCATCAAGAAGACGGCCGGTTCGCGGACGATCGCTCGTCCGAGGGCGACACGCTGGCGCTGGCCGCCTGAGAGCTCCTTCGGCTTGCGTGCAAGGAGCTTGGCGAGGTCGAGAATCGCCGCCGCCTCGTTGACGCGTCGGTCAATCTCATCCTTCGGGACCTTGCGCAACTTGAGGCCGAAGGCGAGATTCTCCTTCACCGTCATATGTGGGTAGAGGGCGTAGCTCTGGAAGACCATCGCAATGTCGCGATCCTTCGGCGCCTTGTCATTCACCACCACGTCGCCGATCTTCAGCGTTCCGCCAGTGATGTCTTCAAGTCCGGCGATCATGCGCAGCGAGGTGGTCTTGCCGCAGCCAGACGGTCCAACGAGGACCATGAACTCGCCATCCACAATGTTGAGTGAGAGGTTGTCGACGGCGAGCACCTCGCCGTACTTCTTCGTCACGCCTTCAAAGGTCACCGTTGACATGTTCTTCCTCCTTCGCTGGCTGGCCCCTCTATGGGGGCATCCCGCCGCGCGCGGAGTCTAGCAACGGGGGGAGGGCTCGCCGCCACCTGTTCCGCTGGTTTACCCCTCGCCGAACGCCTCCTCTGACGAGGGGCTGACGGAGGGCTGACGAGGGGCTGACGAGGGGCTAGAGGGTCTTGGTGACTTTGGTGAGGCCCTGGGGGGCGTCGGGGTTGAGGCCGCGGCCCGTGGCAACCGCCTCAATGATCGCCAGGCCAGCAATCGCTGTGACGGGGGTACAGAGTGGGCCACTCGGGCCCTTCGGCAGCGCGAGCTCTTCGAGCGCTGCCACCCCGCGACTCCCGGCGGCACCGCTATGCACCAGCAGAAGTGGGGCACTCACCGCGCGGAGTCGCTCGAGACTGCCGCTGATGCTCTTCTCGGTCGCCGGGTCCGTTGCGAGGACAATTGTTGGAACCTCTGCATTCGCTGATGCGATCGGTCCGTGGAGTAGATCGGCGGCTGAGTAGCCGTCGGCGAACATCGCGGTGGTCTCGCGCAACTTTAGGGCGAGCTCGAGCGCGTTTGGATACTCAAAGCCACGTCCAACCACAAGCGCGCGATTGCCGCGCAGTAGTGTGCGGAAGAGCGGCGCGTCAGCGGCACTCGCGATCCACGAAGATGCGGCATCAAGTGATGCCTGCATTCGGGTCGGGAGCGCCTCAATCTCGTTCGCCCATGCAACGCTGCGTCCAACGGCGCGTGCCGCAGCGTCGGCGATGAGCGCCACACTGATCAGTTCAGCGATATACGTTTTGGTTGCCGCAACGGCGCGCTCTGGTCCGGCGTCAAGGTAGGCGGTGGCATCTGCCGCCGCGGCGAGTCCAGAGTTCGCGTCATTGGTGAGTGCAACGCTGTACGCACCACGCCGCTTCGCCGACTCAACGAGGGCGATCATGTCGGGGCCAGCGCCAGACTGACTGAAGGCGAGGAGCGCACTCTGCGGCGACGCGCTCTCAATGCCGTACTGCGTCAGCAGGCTCGCTGCGGCGAGTGCCACCGGAACGCCGAGTGCATGCTCAAGGAGGTAGCGGGCATAGATCGCGGCGTGATCACTCGTGCCGCGGCCGGCGACCACGACCACCGCCGGGTTGCGCCGCGCCAGTTCCGTGCCGATCGCATCGAATCGGGCGCGGTCGGCGATCAGGCGTGTCGCAACGCTGACCGACTCGGCGATCTCGCTGCGCATGATCGCCCCGTTCCCTTCGCCTCCAGCCACGTGCCCTCCAATCGCTCGGTGGGAGCCCACCGCTCTCCGCGAGGCTAGCATCACGACCCCAGCGGGAACCCTCTCCGCACGCGTGGCGTTAGGGTGGTGAGGCACACCTCGTGCCTCAATGGTCCCACGTGGGCCTGAGACGTTGCCCAGATGGGTGGAAGACGCCCAGTCGGGCGAAGGAAAGGGGCTACAGATGCGTAAGCGACTCCTCACCGCCCTCGTGGCGCTCAGCCTCTTCGGGGCGATCTACCCAGCCGCGGCGGTCCGCGCCGCTTCGGATGACCCCTGCGCCCCAGCGGCGGACGGATCGACTCCTGAGATGTGCCAGGGGGGCTTAGCCTTCCCTGAGATGTTCGGCGGCCTCTTCTTCAGCGAGCCGTTCACCCAGCTCGTGACCGGCGACTCGCTCTCCCGCGCCGTCTTCAACGTTGAGAGCGGCAGCATCGACTACGCGAACGGGAGCCTCACCGCATCCGTTGGCTGCAACACCCTCTCTGCCAGCGCTGACGTGGCGATGGGGGCAGATATGGGGACGGGGACGATCACGCTCACTGGCCCACTCGCCAGCACCAAGATGTTCTGCGAAGGGCTGATGGACGCTGAAGCTGCGCTTGGCAAGATTCTTGAGGGCGAGGACCTTCGCATTGTTGCTGACGGGATCACAAGTGCCGACGGTCTCATTCGCATTGAAAACGGTGTGCACTTTGCGATGGCTGACGGAGTTGCCCCAGGTGGCGGCAACCCACCGCTCTGGATCGACTACAACGGCACAACGTATGACGTCGCGAGCGGCTACATCATCATTGACGGCGACCAGCTGAGCGCAAGCGTCGGCTGCAACACGATTGCCGGTGGCGTTCGCATTGAGGGGGATCAGGTGATCCGCGAGGGCGAACTGATCTCCACCATGATGTACTGCGAAGGCCTGATGGACGCCGAAGGCGCAATGGCCGCTGTGCTCAACGGAGCAAACCTGCACTGGGCGGGTGCTTATGAGCTCGCCAGCGATGCCGGTGTGATTCGCATTGCGCCAACCCTCTGTGGGGACTGCGTGACACCACCGACTGAGCCAAGCGACCCAACGGGGCTCACCCTTGCGGTGCTCCTCCTCTTCGCACCGATCGCCTCAGCGGCGTTCGCGCTCTCACGAGGGCTCACGACGAAGAGCTGATCTACACAACGGATCAAGAGAGGCGCTGCGCTAGGTGCGTGGCGCCTCTTCTGCTGTTGGCATCTCTTTGATTTTCCAGACAGGACCGAAGAGGAGGGGGATAAATGCGAGCGACGCGCCAGCGCCACCGATGAAGATCGCTGCGCGGACGCCGAGCGTCTCGCCAATGATGCCACCGATGATGGAGCCGATCGGCATCGTCCCCCAGACAAACCAGCGCATGGTGGCGTTCATTCGCCCCGACATCGCCTCAGGGGTGATCGCCTGGCGCAGGCTGACCTGGTTGATGTTGTAGATCGTCCCAGAGCCACCCATGGCGAACCCAGCCGCCGCAATGAGGGCGAGGTTGAGGGCATCCGCGCCAGCACTCCCAAGCCCAACAGCAAACTCAAAGGGGCCGCCAAGCGCCACCGTTGCCACGATTACGCGCCCTACACCGAAGCGTCGGCTGAGTGGCCCAGCAACGAGCGATGCCACGAGACCACCAACGGAGCCGAGCGAGAAGGCGATACCGATCAGGGCGGGGGACATCTGGAGTTCGTTGATCGCAAAGAGCATGAAGGCGGCCCCGCCGATGCTTGAGAAGAGGTTCGAGGTGGCGGTGGCGGCGCCGATTGTGCGCAAGACCGGGTGCCCGAAGACAAAACGCAGACCTTCTGCAATCTCGCGCCGCATTGCACCGCGTGCCGGCCTCTGCGGCTGACTCTCGCCCTCTGGAGCGGTTGCGCCGCTCATCAACGTTGCTGATCGGTCCTTGATGGTGGCGAGGAAGAGTGCAGAGACTGGAAGGACGCGGCATCAGCGAGCATCGCTACTGGGGCACGGAGCAGGTCAACAAGGAGGCCGCCGAGTCCTGGGCCAATAAGCCCAGCCGCGGAGCGACTGAACTCCAACTTGCTATTCCCTTCAACGAGATCCTCGCGTCCAATCAGAGAGGGGAGATACGCCTGGTATGCAACGTCAAAGAAGACGGTGAGCACGCCAACGGCAAAGCCGACCAGTATCAGCTGTGTGAGCGTGAGCAACCCGGCGAGGTAGGCGAGTGGAATCGTCAAGATCAGCAGGGCACGACCCAGATCACCACCGACCAGCACGGCGCGTCGCGGGAGTCGATCCACAAGTGCGCCGGCGAGAAGTCCAATGAGTAAGAAGGGGAGGAAGTCGGCGAGGTTGAGGATCGCCACCTCAAGTGGGCCCGCCTGCAGGAGTGTGATCGCAACAAAGGGGAGTGCGATCCCCGTAATGCTCGAACCGAAGTGACTGATCGTCTCCGCCGCCCAGAGGCGGAGGAATCGTGGATTGCGAATCAGTGGTTGGCGTGTCGCTGCTGGTGCGGTCATCGCGCAACCTTAGATGAGTTAGCGGCGGTTCGCCCCAGTGATCTTCTGCAGCACGCGAACCGCAAAGAAGAAGGCGATCAGCGTCACAGCGCCGACGTAGAGCGCACGCGCCCACGGGGTGCCGCTATCTGTACCTGCCGCAAGGCCGTGTGCGGTCAGAAGGCCAAACGCAGCAAAGGCAAGCAGATGAATTGCGCGCCAGAGGCGCAGCCCAATAAAGCGGCGTGCCTTACTGGTGAGGACGAGTAGCGCGGTCAGATAGAGGGCGAAGATTCCCCACGCCACAGCGTCAGGCCGATAGCTCGCGGCGAACGGGACGAGGATCGACTCCCAGGTGAACTGGATGTAGTCATCAAACATCAGCAAGATGGCGTGTGTTGCGCCAAGGAGGAGCCCCCAGAAGCTGAGGTCCTCATGAAGACGGTCGGTGACCGTGCGCCGTGCGAAGAAGTCGAGCGTCTTCGTGGTCATGGCGAGCCCATAGATTGACGATGCTGCCAGCGCGCCATAGGCGAGGAAGGCGGTGATGCGCGACGTCATCCACGGGATCTTCTCTGGCGCCACATCCGCGAGGTGAAAGATCGCCGCAACGGCCGCCGGGAGTGAACCGTAAAACGCGATCCCAATCACGCCAAAGAAGGTCATCCAGAGGAGGGCCTGCACGGCACGGGGGAGGCCGCGGTACTTCATTGGGCTCCTCCGTGTGTGGTGCTCGCAGCTGGCGCTGGAGCGTATGTGGAGCGTGGTCGTAGCGGTGGAAGTGCGGGGGCGCTCACCACCTCGCCGTCGTCCCTGATTGCAATGATCTGCTGCACCCCCGCGGCCTCCGCGCGGCGTATCGCCGCCGCTCCGTCAATCACGATGCTCTTCGCCCAGGCTTCAGCCTCTCGGGCGCTCGAGGCAACCACGGTGGCCTGCGCAATCCCGCTCTGGGCCGAATCACCGGTGCGAGGATCAATGAGGTGGTGCCTCCCGCCCCAGTGATGAACGCCGGTTCCGGAGGTTGCAACTCCGCATGACGCGCCGCTGACGGTCAGCGTTCCAATCGCGCGTTCCTGATCGCGCGGGATCTCCACGCTGATCTCTGTTGTTGCGCCGCCGCGGTTCCTTACCGCAAGGTCACCATCACCATTGATGAAGCAACTGCTCCAGGCGGGGAGGCGTCCCGCAGCAACGGCGGCATCAAGCGAGCGTTCAAGGAGTGCGACCGCGCGGTCGGCGATCCAACCCTTCCCAACGCCGTCGAGATCCATCTGCAGGCCGAGCGGCCGCTGCAACTCACCGCCCAGCAGGTGTTGGTGATCACGATGTGTCCAACTACGGAGCGTGAGGCTCCAGCCTCGATCGGCCGCATTCTGACCATCACTCTGTGTGCCGCGCTCTGCGGCGATCCGCTCGTTCAGCATGGTGATGTTGACCAAGCCCCCCGTAAGCTCCCAGGCGTCTGCCGCCCACGAGAGGAGCGAAGCAATCGTGGGCCCCACGCGTACCTGTGGACCGGAGTATGCATTCAACCGTGTGAGCTGCGATGGATGATGTCGCGTCGCGATCGCCGCCCACGCTTGTACTCGCGCGCTGATCTCTTTCAGGAGTGTTGCAACATCGGCGCGCTGTGTGTCGGAGAGCTCGTGCTCCCAAACGACACGACTCCCGAGATGGCCGCCCAT
>JAPLHQ010000014.1 GCA_026389555.1 Chloroflexota bacterium | reverse complement strand
GATGATCGAAATTGCTTCGGGCGCAAGCGCGCACTGAAGCTGAGAGCGTAGGAGGAGTTATGGCAAACGCAGGGACAAAGAGCGCAGGAGCCGTGGGAACGGTTGTCCAGGTCACAGGACCAGTGGTTGACATTGAATTCCCCGCGCGAGAACTACCCGCAATCTATAGCGCGGTACGCGTTGATCGCGCAGACGGATCGCTCGTTGTAGAGGTGCAGCAGCACCTTGGCAACAATCGCGTCCGCACCGTTGCCATGACCACAACTGACGGCCTTGCGCGCGGCGCGAAGGCAACCGACCTTGGCGCGCCAATCTCTGTCCCTGTTGGCGCGGGAACGCTCGGCCGCGTCTTCAATGTGCTCGGCGATGCGATTGACCAGGCGGGTGATGTGAAGGCCGATACGCGACTTCCAATTCACCGCTCCGCACCACCGTTCGACGACCTCACTACGGAGACCGAACTCTTTGAGACGGGCATCAAGGTGATTGACCTTGTCTGCCCATTCAAGAAGGGTGGAAAGATCGGTATCTTCGGCGGCGCCGGCGTTGGTAAGACGGTGGTGATCCAGGAGCTGATCCGCAACGTGGCGCAAGAGCACTCCGGTTACTCCGTGTTTGCGGGCGTCGGTGAGCGATCGCGCGAAGGGAACGACCTGATTCACGAAATGCGCGATTCAGGAGTTATTGATAAGACCGTGATGGTGTTCGGGCAAATGAACGAGCCACCTGGAGCGCGTCTCCGCGTGGCACTCTCGGGCCTGACGATGGCGGAGTACTTCCGTGACGAAGAGGGTCGCGACGTGCTCCTCTTCATCGACAACATCTTCCGCTTCACGCAGGCGGGATCCGAAGTGTCCGCACTGCTCGGCCGCATGCCGAGCGCCGTGGGATACCAGCCGAACTTGGCAACGGAGATGGCGGCGCTCCAGGAGCGCATCACCTCCACCAAGAAGGGGTCGATCACGTCACTGCAGGCCGTCTACGTGCCAGCAGACGACTACACCGACCCAGCACCGGCAACAACGTTCGGACACCTTGACTCCACGATTCGCCTTGAGCGAAACATTGCGGAGTTGGGAATCTATCCGGCGGTGGATCCGTTGACGTCAACGTCACGCGTGCTCGATCCGAACGTGGTTGGCGCAAGCCACTACGAGACGGCGCGAGAGGTGCAGCGTGTGCTGCAGCGCTACCGTGACCTGCAAGACATCATCGCCATTCTCGGTATGGATGAGCTCTCGCCTGACGACAAGTCGCTCGTTTCACGCGCGCGACGTCTGCAGCGCTTCATGAGCCAGCCGTTCTTCGTCGCGGAGGTCTTCACCGGCCGCCCCGGCAAATTCGTCAAGATTGCCGACACGGTGGCATCGTTCCGCGAGATCCTGGAAGGGAAGGCCGACGCACTGCCAGAGCAGGCGTTCTTCCTCGCCGGCACGTTGGATGACGTGCGCGCAAACGCCGCCGCGATGGCCAAGTAGTTCATGTCGTTCACGTTGGAGATCGTCACGCCAGAGCGACTCACCTGGAGCGGTGAGGCAACGGCGCTCGTCCTTCCAACAGTGGACGGCGAGGTTGGGATCCTGCCGAAGCACGAGCCGTACGTCACAGTGCTCGGGCTCGGCGAGGGTCGCATCACCACCAAGGATGGCGGCGTGGAGCTCCTCGCCATCATCGGCGGCTTCGTGCAGGTTCGGCCGGACCGCGTGCTGGTGCTCGCAGAGTCGGCCGATCTTGCTGCAGACCTTGACCTCACCGCAATTGCGAAGGCGAAGGTTGAAGCCGAGCAGGCGCTCGCCCAGGTTGACCACGCTGACCCAGGGGCCGTAGCAACAGCACGCGCCGCCATGGCACGCGCCCTCCTGCACCTGAACGTTGCGGAGCGCCGCCGCCGTCGCGGCTAGGCCCTCCCCCTCGCACCACGCGCGCGTGCGTCACACGCCGCGTAGATGGACGCAGCGCCAGCAACAGAGGAGAATCCACGCATGAGCAGCACCCCTTCGCCGAAGCAGCAACAGAGGAGAATCCACGCATGAGCAGCACCCCTTCGCCGAAGCCCTTCTCCTGGGAGTACCGCCCCACCGCGCTTGCAAAGGAGGCGTTCCACATCAACGGTGGTCGCCCACTGAGCGGCAGCGTGCGCGTCTCCGGCGCAAAGAATGCGGCGCTTAAGATGATGGCCGCCTCCGTGCTGACGGGCGAACGACTGCATCTAGAGAACGTGCCAGAAATTCTTGACATTGAAGTGCTGCGCGACACACTGCGCGATCTTGGCGTCACCGTTGAGCGAGAAGCAGACGGCAGTATGGATCTCACCGCCGGCGATGTTGAATGGCTCTTCGTTCCACTTGAAGCGGCGGCAAAAATGCGCGCAAGCTTCATGCTGCTAGGCCCACTCCTTGCGCGATTCGGTCGCGTCATCATCAGCAACCCTGGTGGCGATCGCATTGGGCGTCGCCCGGTGAATCTGCACGTTGATGCGATGCGCGCACTCGGTGCAGAGATTGATTACCGCGATGGCTACTACTTTGCAAAGAGCAGCGGTCGACTACGCGGCGCGCAGATCACCTTCCCGCACGTCACGGTGATGGGGACGGAGAACGCAACGCTCGCCGCCGTTCTTGCAAAGGGGACAACGCGCATTTCCCCCGCTGCGCAGGAACCAGAGATTGATGACCTGATCACGCTCCTCAACAGTATGGGCGCGCAAGTTGCGCGTACCGCGCCAGACGTGATTGAGATCCAGGGCGTTGACGCGCTGCACGGCGCAACACATCGCGTGATGCCAGATCGCATTGAAGCCGGAACGTTCGCCACCGCCGCTGCGGTGATCGGTGGGAGCATTGAGATTCAAGAGATTGAACCGAGCCACCTCACATCATTCCTTGAACTGCTTGAACGCACCGGTGTGGAGCACAGCGTGAGCGGTAAGAGCTTGCGCGTAACTGGTAAAGCGCAGGGCGAGGGTTCATACAAGGCAACAGACATCACCACTGCGCCGTACCCAGGACTCGCAACAGACTTGCAGCCATCGGCTGGGCTCATCCTCACGCGCGCAGACGGCGTCAGCAACATCCACGAGACGATCTTTGAGGATCGTTTGGAGTGGCTTGTTGGCCTTCGCAGCTTCGGTGCGCAGGTGGAGATCAAGGATGCGCGGCATGCGCGCCTCACTGGACCAACGGTATTCCACGCCGCTGAGGCGGATATCCCCGACCTTCGCGCCGGCGCCACCCTCATGCTTGCCGCACTTGCGGCGCCTGGGGAGAGCAAGATCCACGGCGCCCACCACATCCGCCGTGGCTATGCCACCATTGAGGAGAAGTTCCGTGGCCTTGGTGCGGACCTAACGCACGTCAGCGAAGAGGGGAGCAGAGCCGAATGAAGATTGGAATCGACCTAGGGACGGCGAACGTCCTTGTCTTCGTCCAGGGCCAGGGGATCACCGTGCGCGAGCCGAGCGTTGTGGCCATTGATTCTGAGGATCGGATTGTTGCCGTAGGGAACGAGGCGAAGGAGATGCTCGGTCGTACTCCAGGCTCAATCACCGCAATCCGACCACTGCGCGATGGCGTGATCGCCGACTACGTTGTGACGGAAGCGATGCTCCGCTACTTCATCAAGAAGGGGACCGCCGGCAAGATCTCCTTCGGGCGACCCGACGTGTTGGTGAGCGTTCCCGCCGGCTCCACCTCCGTGGAGAAGCGCTACGTGCTTGACGCCGCACGCCAGGCTGGCGCCGGGAAGGCCTACCTGATTGAAGAGCCGATGGCGGCCGCGATCGGTGCCGAGCTCCCGATCAGCGGGCCATCTGGAAACATGATCGTCAACATCGGCGGCGGTACGGCGGAGATCGCCGTCATCTCACTCTCAGACATCGTGGTGGCGAAGAGCCATCGCGTGGGTGGCAACCGCTTCGACGAAGCGATCGCCCTCTACATCCGCCGCAAGTACAACCTCATGATTGGCGATCGCACCGCAGAGCAGGTCAAGCTTGAGGTCGGCAGCGCCCTCCCCCTCGAGGAGGAGCTGACGATGAGCGTGAAGGGCCGCGACATGATCGCCGGCCTCCCACGTGAAGTCATCATCACCTCAACAGAGATCACTGAGGCGATGGAGGTCCCACTGCGAAACCTCACCGACGCGATCCGTGGTGTGCTTGAGCAGACGCCTCCAGAGTTGAGCGCCGACATCATTGATAAGGGGATTGTTCTCTCGGGTGGTGGTGCGCTGCTCCGCAATATTGATCGACTGATCACCACTGTCACAGGCGTTGTGACGCACGTTGCCCCGGATCCGCTTAGCTGTGTTGCGAAGGGCACCGGTACCGCACTCGAACACTTTGACATCTTCGCAAAGTCCCTCACCTCACAGGCCTGACTCGTGTCGCTCGATCAGCGAGCGGTGGTCGATCTCCACAGCCACTCCTCGGCGAGCTTTGATTCGCTAAGCAACCCAGTAGCGCTCGCACGTGCGGCGGCGTCGCGCGGTGTGACGCACCTCGCCATCACCGATCACGATCGCGTTGATGGAGCGCAGCGCGCACGTGATGCACATGTTCCAGGAATCACCATCATCGTTGGATCAGAGGTTCGCACCCAGGCGGGAGACATGATCGCCCTCTTCATTGAGCGGCCACTGCAAGTCGGCCTGCCACCAGAAGAGGCGATCGCGGCAATTCGCGCACAAGGTGGACTCGTTGGCATCCCACATCCGTTTGACGCGTGGCGCGGCTCACTCCTCCTTGACGACCGCTTCCTTGCACTCCTTCCACTGATTGATTTCATTGAGGGATGGAACGCGCGACTTGTTGCACCGGGAGGGAATCAGCGCGCGGCAGAACTTGCGGCAACGCACGGCATTCCGAGCGTCGCGTCATCTGACGCACACAGCATCATGGAGATCGGCAACGCTGCGTCAATCCTTACAGGCGACCCTTCAACTCCAGAAGGTCTTCGCGCTGCACTCGCTGCACCGCACGAGCTGATCACAGGACGCGGTTCGTTTGTTGCGCGCGCGATCATGCCCGTCGTTAAAGTCATTAATGCGGCACGAGGGAATCGGCGCATTACACCAGGGGGAACGTTCGGCGCATGAAGCGCGAAGGCACAACGTTCAGCATTCGCGATCGCGCAACACGCCCGTCAACGCTCTTTGCCTTTG
>JAPLHQ010000043.1 GCA_026389555.1 Chloroflexota bacterium | reverse complement strand
TGAGATTGAGCGCGCACTTCTTTCCCTGCCAGCAGCCCCAACCATCTTGCGCGAAACGGAGAGCGACGATGAGCGCAACGGCGGTGTCCCGATCCTCAGTCACTTTACTGCGGTACTACGGATCGCTAAGCGCTCGTACCGAGTGGCAACCTCGCGGGTTGTGATCGTGGACGACTATTTCTTTCCGATCTATCCGGTGAAGAAGCGCAGCGGCGTCACCATTATTCAGGTCTGGCACGCGTGTGGAGCATTTAAGCGCTTCGGCCGCGCCACGCTGGAGTCTGAGTGGGGGGCGGATGAGATCTTCTTGAAGTGGGTGCCGATCCACGCCAACTACGATCTCACCCTGGTCTCTTCGGCCTCGATTGCTCAGATTTACGCCGATGCATTCGGCCAATCAGTTGAGACGGTCACCGCCGCCTTCGGTATTCCTCGTACTGACGCCTTGGCCCCATCTCCGCGACGAGATGCCAACGAGCGCGAGGTGCGCACGCGACTCGGCCTCACCGACAACCGCACGACCATCCTGTATGCGCCAACGTTTCGAGGCGCGGACATGAAAGGTGCGGGAGCTCCTGAGCTGCTGGATATCGCCGCGCTGTATCGTGCGCTTGGAGATCGGTATCGTCTGGTCCTACGACTGCACCCATTCGTAAAGTCGGCGATGCGCATCCCAGAAGAGGCGAGAGACTTCGTTGTGGATGCATCGCGCGAGCCTGATGTGAATGAAGTGATGCTCGCCGCTGACATCTTAGTGACGGACTACTCGAGCATCATCTTTGAGTACGCGCTGCTTAATCGTCCGATGGCCTTCCTGGCGCCGGACCTTGCCGCATATGAGCGCGAGCGCGGATTCTTTTTTGACTATCGCAGCGGTGTTCCGGGACCCGTCCTTGAGACAACAGAGCAGCTCGTCGCATGGATTGATGCGAAGGCGTTTGATCTTCCACGCGTGGCGAAGTTTGCGGCGGAATCGTTTGACGTGATGGACGGCCGCGCCACCGAGCGCCTCATTGAGCAGGTTGTCCTTCCCGCCCTGCGTGGCGAACCGCTCCGCATCCCTGCGCCGATCACCCGCCAGTAACCGCCTCGGACCAGCTCGCCGTGGGCTGTACCAGCCCACGCAGGCGGTATGCTCCGTGACGTGAAGAGACTCGGCATCATCCTGGCGGGCGGATCTGGGCAGCGCTTCGGCGATCAGATCCCAAAGCAGTTCATTCGCCTGGCGGGGGAGAGCGTCCTGCGCCGGAGCGTCGTCGCGCTCGCCTCTGGTGGCGCCTTTGATCACATCGTCGTTGCCGCAAACCCCGACTGGCTCGACGAGACCAACGAGGCGCTGAAGGGGTTGCTCGGCCCTGCACTCAGTGTTGTGCCGGGCGGGAGTAGCCGCAACGAGTCAACGCGCGCCGGGCTCGACGCGCTGAAGGCGGCGGATGACGACATCGTCCTGATCCACGATGCGGTGCGTCCGCTCCTCTCGCGCGAGGTTGTGGAGCGCGTGATTGCGCCACTCGTTGACGGTCGCGCCGATGCGGTAGACACCACCATTCCAACGCCCGACACGCTCGTCATCGTGGATGGAGATCGCATCACGGACATTCCGAATCGCAGCCTCTATCGACGTGGGCAGACGCCGCAAGGATTCATTGTGGGAACGCTTCGCACCGCGTATGCCAATACGCCGATCGGTTCACAGGCAACGGATGACTGCACCCTGGTGCTGCGTCACGTCCCTGTCGCACGGCTGCTCCACGTTGCTGGTGCGGAGGAGAACATCAAGATCACCACGCCGATCGACCTCGTCCTCGCCGATCGC
>JAPLHQ010000099.1 GCA_026389555.1 Chloroflexota bacterium | reverse complement strand
GGATGAGAGCGCTCAGCGCCTGAAGGGCAAGGACGGCAGCGGAAACGGCGAGCGCTGCAACGAGCGCGCTAAGCGCAGCTGAGCGCCTCATACGGCGAGTGCGTCCGCCTCGTCTGGGATCCCGATCGGTGCCACAAGCACCTCACCGAGCAGCTTCTGCGCAGCAAGCGACTGATGCATTGTGAGCGGACGGTGAAAGAGCACGCTCACATCTGCGCCAGGAGCACCCCGCCGACGCGCACCACTCTCCGAATCTAGCCCAATCGGACCGCCAACTGCAACGCACGGAACTCCAACCGAGCGCGCACGGCGGACCAGATCGATCGCCGCCAGGAGCGGTACCTGTGGCGCTGTACTTGTTGGCGCACCACCGAGCGCATCAACGAGCACTGCAACCTCTTCAATGCCGGCGCGGAAGTGTGCCGCCTCGCGCATGTTCGGAATGCGGTAGCGCTCAACGCGCGGTGCAGACTCAAGTCGGTCCCAGACGCCAGCGGCAGAGGCATGCTCTGGTCGCGCCTTTGTGCCAAAGAGTGCAACGACCAAGCGCCGCTCACCGTCGGCTAGCGCAAGCGCCGCCTCTAGTCCATATGCCGCGTCGCGGTCCGATCCTGCCAAGAAGAAGATGGGAAGCTTGCTAGAAGCATCGCGCGCATCTGCAATCGCACGCACGACTTCTGCAATCGCAGCGCCACCGCGTGCGGCGATCTCGTCTGGACTTAGGCCAAGGCGTGCCGCCTTCGCGCGAATGCCGCGCATAGATGCCGCCGTCACTGGGCGGAGCTGCGCGTTCATGGACCAGCGACTCTGCAGTGGCGCGATTGCAGCGGCGATCTGCTCCTGATCTGCGGACGCCGTTGCGGTACGGCGTCGTATCGCCTTCGCCTGCGTTGGGCCGCCACTCTTCGCTGGAGGACTCTTCTTCATCAGGTGAGGATAGACGCGAATCAGCCGGTGTTGCGGAGACCAGCCGCAACGCCACTCACGGTGAGCCGCACGAGGTATGCAAGCTCATCGCGCTCCGACTCCCCCGTCGCGGCGCGTAGTTGCGCTAGGAGGCGCACCTGGATCCGCGAGAGGGCATCAAGGTCTGGGGCGCGTTGCTCAAGTGAACGCTGTAGATCAGGCTCCGCGCCGAGGAGTCGCTTCGCGCCCGTGACCCCGAGCAGCCCACGCTCAGCGGCGGCGCGCTCCGCAACGATCATCTCCCAGACACGCTGCACTGGAGCACCACCCCCCGCGAGAGCGAGCGCGGCGAACTCCTCTGCAACTACGGGCGATGACTTCGCGAGGATCATCGCCGCGTTGTCGATCAGGGAGCTGAAGTAGGGCCAACGCTGATACGCCTCCTGCAGAGCCGCGCGTCGCTTCGGATCGGCGAGCGCCGCCTCAAGCAGGCCGAGCCCGTACCAACCGGGGAGGTTGATGCGCGACTGACTCCAGGCGAAGACCCACGGGATGGCGCGGAGGCTATCGATGCTGGCGCGCTGCGCTCCGCTGCCCTGGTGGCCGCCACGCGCACCGCGGGCGGCTGGACGCGAGCCGAGGTTCATCCCGCCGAGCTCTGCGATCGGTGTTGCAGCGCGGAAGAACTCCTCGAAGCCCTCCTCCTCGCGGACTAGGCGCAGGTATGCGCCACGCGCCTCACTGGCGAGCGTGCCGACCAGTTCACGATGCTTCTGCTCCTCAACCTCAAGTCGCTTTGCGGCGCTCGGCTGTGTCGCGGTGAGCAGCGCTGCAAGGATCTGATCACCATCACGGTAAGCAATCGTTGGATCTGCATAGCGCGACGCAATCACCTCACCCTGTTCGGTGATCTTGAAGCCGGCAAGGAGTCCGCCCGGGTGCTGCCCAAGGATGGCGCGATGCGTTGGTCCACCGCCGCGTCCAATAGCGCCACCGCGACCATGGAAGAGTGTGATGCGCATCTTGTGCGCGGCTGCGGCTCGAACGAGCGCATCTTCCGCTAGATGAAGTGACCAGCCGCTGGCGAGATAGCCACTCTCCTTATTCGTGTCTGAGTAGCCGAGCATCACCTCCAGGTGGTCGGCTCGGGATCTGATCTGCTCCCGCAAGCTCTGATCGGCAAGGATCTCATTGAGAATCTCACCGGCCGAATCAAGCGCTGCAGATGACTCCATCAGCGGAACGAGGTTCACCAGAGGCGCACCAGGGAGGGCGCCTGCTGTGGCGGACGACGGAATGCGTTCATCACGCGCCCATGTAAAGAGGGCAAGCAGTGTGTGAAGATCGGCCGCCCCCTCAAAGCCGCTGATCACGTAGTTCGTGAGCGCCGCTTCGCCGTGCACTCCCTGCACCTCAGCGGCAACACGAATCGTGGCGAGCACCTCGGCAACACTCACCCCTGGAACGAGCTCTACTGCGAGTGCGGCAGCGATCGTTTCGCTGCTTGACGTGCCGCTAAGTCCGTTCAGTTGTTCAAGCGCCGCCGCATGTACTGCTCGAGCCTGCCGAACCTCAAGCGCCGCGAAGTGGAAACCGAACGTCTCAACCTGCCACTGGAACTCCAGCAGTTCGCCGTAGGCAGAGCGCTGCAGGCGATCGGCGGCGAGTGCTTTGCCAAGCTCCCTCAACTCGTTGAGCAACTCGCTTGGATCTGCATACGCCCCTTCACTCCCCCTCTTCTCGCCGTGGATGCGGAGCTGGCGCGTGCGCGAGAGGCGTTCAGCGATTGCGCCGAGCCTGCGTCGATACGCCTCGTTAGGGAAGCGCTCGCGTAAGATCCGCTCGGCGTCCCCAAGCTCCAGTGCATCACGCTTGAGTGCTGCGGCAAGTGCGGCTGGTAGCGACTCTTCTGCAACTGTTGCGGCAATAGAGAGCGTCAGGCGCTGCGCAACAGCCCCAAGGGCGCGAAGCGTGTGGTCTGCCTGGATGCGCGCCGCCTCTCGCGTTGTTTCGGCGGTGACGTTCGGGTTTCCGTCACGGTCGCCACCGATCCAGCTCCCCCATCGGATCGTCGGCATCTGGTGTGGTGGCCTCGAGCCACTCTCCCCCTCGACTGGATCAAGTTGCCGAAGCGCCTCGTCAACGCCGCGCAGGAGTCGCGGCGCGAGGCGAAAGATCGTCTCGTCAAAGTGAACCATGGCGGAGCGAACTTCATCGAGCGGAGTGACGGAGCGGGTGCGAATGCTCCCCATGCGCCAGAGGTTCGTCACCTCTTCGCGCAGCCTACGTACGCAGAGCGCCGCTTCAGCAGGGTCAACGGCGGCCGAGCGTCGATCAAGCAGGACGCGCATTCTGCCGAGGAGTGCAATCAGCGTGCGCCGGCGCGCCTCCGTTGGATGTGCGGTGAGTACAGGGTGGAATCGAAGCCCGACAACGCTCGCGCGAATCTCCTCCGCCGTTGCGCCAGCGGCGGCGGCTGCACGAACCGCTTCACTAAAGGAGTCTGCCTGAACAGCACTCGCGCCTCCAGATGCGGCGGCCTGAGCCGCCTGTGCGATCTCAATTGCACGCCCGCGCTCCTCGGCGAGACTCGCCAAGCGGAAGCGCAACGTCAGCGCTCGAATGAGGCGGGCCGCATCCTGCCTGCTCGCACCATCAAGTAGCGTGGGGCTATCAGTCATCTTGCGATACGAAGCGGCGAAGGCCGCACCCTCTTGCTCCACGATCGTGTCGTAGAGGAGCGCGTCAAGGAGCTCTAGGTCTCTCATGCGTCTTCTCCTCTCTCGTGCATCGGCACGTCAGGCAACTGCTACACCTACGACGCTAGCCCCGGCGAGGGAGTCGATATACCTCACCGCGGAGTCGCTCGATCAGCCCCTCCGCCTGCAACTGCTCAATGGTAGCGGTGACAGCCTCAGCGTCGTGCTCGCCGCGCGCGCCGCTTAGTTTCACCCCCGCCGCCCCCGCGTCGCGCAACTCATCGAGGAGCCGGCCACGGAGCCATCGTCGTGTGCTGCTAAATCGCGGCGCGACCCCCTTCTTCCGCGGCGGAGGGGCCGCAACTCTCCCCGCCGAGTGACAGACACTGCGTAGCGGACATGAGGCGCAGTCGGGTGTGCTCGCGCGACAGTGCGCGTTCGCAAGATCCATCGCCGCCTGTGCCCACGCCCCAGCCTCGCGCGCCTTCAGCTCCCCACCAAAGGCATTCGCCGCCGCCTGGAGTAGCTTCGGTGAAAGTTTCGCCTCACCCATCACGCGCTGCACAACGCGCGCAATGTTCACATCAACAGGAATCTCGCTGCCGCCAAATGCGATCGCTGCAACCGCCCGCGCCGTGTACGGCCCAATGCCGGGGAGGAGCTGCAGCTCTTCGTGAGTTGCTGGCAGACCACCAGCGGCATGCGCCGCCTGTGCCGCTCGGTGTAGTGAGAGGGCACGGCGGTTATAGCCGAGCCCCCGCCACGCCTCAAGCACCTCCGCCGTCTCAGCCCTGGCGAGTGCGGCGAGCGTTGGAAATCGAGAGAGGAATCGCTCAGCGAGCTGATCAACGCGCGAGATCTGCGTCTGCTGCGCCATCACCTCAACGATGAGGACTGAATAGGGATCGCTCCGCTCGCGAATCTTTAGTGGGCGCGCACTCTTCGCATACCAGCGAAGGAGGAGCTGGTTGACGCTCCTGATCTCCTTTGTCGTGAGCGCCATGGCGCGCCTGGCGACGCCTAGCGTCCGCGCGGGAGCGTGGGCGGAATTCTGTTCTTCAGTGCAACCTCGCGCAGTGTCCGCGCCAGCTCCGCCTGTTCTAGTGCGTCG
>JAPLHQ010000036.1 GCA_026389555.1 Chloroflexota bacterium | reverse complement strand
CGCAACGAGCACCTGGAGCTGTCGCGGCGTCCAGCGCGCCAGCGCATCGGGACCGAGCAGTTTCAGCAGCTCGCTACGAAGTTCGCCGCCGAGGGCGACCTGCGCCGCCGCCTCACCAGGCCGCATCGCTGAGGCATCGCCGCGCTTGCCGAGCCCCTTGCACGCGGCGCAGACTGCACGACGTGCCGTGGGACGGCGATTCGGATCGGTATCGGCGGAGGTGT
Source organism: Chloroflexota bacterium (assembly GCA_026389555.1). Taxonomy (GTDB): domain Bacteria; phylum Chloroflexota; class Limnocylindria; order Limnocylindrales; family Limnocylindraceae; genus Limnocylindrus. Next base: position 5,764 of record JAPLHQ010000036.1, on the reverse strand, counting down.
CGTCCCAGCGCCAGGCGGCGATGCGGAGCGGCTGACCGCAGGCGCTACAACTGCCGCGCCACCCGGCATCAAGTTCCGTGCCAACCTCTTCAAGAAGTTGCGCAACGGCGAGCTCAAAGCTGCGGACGCTCGGTGGCCTCAGCGCAACGCTGATCTCCCACTCCGCGAGTTGGTCCGCCGAATGGACCACGCTGCGGCAGCCTTGGCGCGCACCAGCGGCAGCGAGTGATGCTTCATCGGCGTTGAGATCAAGAAGGAGCGCGCCGTCGCGTGCAACCGCGGCAACAGTTCGCGCCATCCGCGCGTCGCGGAGATGCGGTACCACGCGCCCCTCACCAGCTCCTGCGGCTCGCGGGTTCTCTTACTCTTCGGAAGATCCGGCCTCTTCACTCTCAGGGAGGAAGGCATCGTCCGCCGTCTTCTCTGGTGGCTCGGCGGTGACACGATCCGCCACTGGCGTCTCGTCTTCATAGGTGTCGTCGTCATCATCATCGCTGAAGCCTTCGTCTTCGCGGAAGAAGGAGCCCTTCGTGTACGGGCGCTCGTCGTTGGTGCGCGTTGCCGTTGGGAAGGAGACCTTCCCAAGGTTCTTTGCGCTGACGCTCTCTTCGCGAATGATGATGCGGATGTCGCCACCGCTAATCGAGGTGATCCCCGCGCTGTAGACGTTACCGTCCGCGATCAGCTTGAGCAGTCGCGCAGCGATGCGCGGCTCCACGCGACCGATCTCAATCCCGTTCGCCTTAGCGATCAGCCGGTTGCTGAGGGTGAGCAGCTCCACCGCATCGCCAGGGTTCACCTGCGCCAGGGTTGCAACATCGGCAACGTTGGTGAGGTGGGCAAACCCAGTGGTCCCCGCCTCTTGAATGAAGATGCCGGCTGGGGTGGTTGCCCCTTCGGAGCTTGGGGTGGTCTTCTTACCGACCTGCTTGATCAAGCCCTTCAGTCGCTCAAGGTTGCGCTCGGCGATTCGGTTGAGTGGGTCGAGCGTCAGTGTGACCTGGTACTCCTTCTTGGAGCCAGCGAGATCGCCCAACTCCCAGAGGCACTTCGCCAAACGATTCTGCGCCTCAATGCGCTCCTCCACCTTGATCTCTGCGGCGAAGGCGAGCACGGCGCGATTCGCGTCGGCGGCCTCCTGCCAACGCCCTTCGGCGGCGGCCTTCAGCGCAACGTCAGCATGGTCGCGCGCCGCGCGCCCTGGCTTCTGGGTGGGGCTCTCGTTGGCGAGGGTCACGTTCTCCTCCTTCATTAAGGGCGCGCTGTGGATTCGGGCGCTGCGCCGTTCGGGAAGGATAGCCGATCGCTAGAGGGAGATCCCGATCCAGAGCACCGCTGCGGCGGTTGCGATCACAAGGGCGGCAATCTCGAGGAGGAGGCGAGGGTCGCTCCGCTCCCCTTCTGGGGCGGCGGCCCAGAGTTCACGGGCGTAGAAGAGGACGGCGAGGCCGGCGGGGCCGGCGAGTCGCGCCGCGCCAAACGCGGCGAATGCGGCGGAGGCGAGGCCATTAAGGAGTGCCGCGCCGAGTGCGTCGCGCACGATGCCGCTCGTTCGCTCGCGTCGCAGGCTCGCCATGCGCGCCGCCAGCAGCCCTGCGGCGATCGCGCTCCCGATCCCCGTTGCAATGACGGCGAACGGCCCCACAGCATCGGGCCGCGCAGATGGCGTGCCAGGAACACTGATGATCCCTGGGACGAGTGCCGCCACACCAATGGATGCGGCGAAGAGGATCAGCGTGGAGACGGCGAGGGCACCAACACGATCGCGTCGCGTTGCCCCGCTCGGCAGACTGCGCAGGCGCAGCTCCCAGATCACCGCCGCCCGCAAGAGGAGCGCGCCGATCACGATGACCAAGATCAGGCCAACACCGGTGGGGACAATGCGCGCTAGGCCCGCCGTTGCAAGGCCCACAAGTCCGGCGAGGACGATCTCAGAACCAGGCTGAAGATCACTGTCGTCGGTTCGGCGCACCGCATTGACGCCAACAACGGCGAGGGCGGCGGCGGCGGCTCCAGCGAGGACGGTGGCGCCCCCTTCACTGAAGTGCGCGATCACGGCGGCAACGCCAACGGCGATGAGGGTCTCAGCCCAGGGTCGGGTGAGTTCGGTCTCGCCAAACTCGGCCGTTGTATCGGCGAAGGCGGCAAGCTGTTGCACCGTGAGGCGTCGTACGCCGCGTCGACTGCTCATCTATCCCTCCGTTCTCATGGCAGGGTAGCGCGCCGAGGGCTGCCCCGCGTAGACTGCAGGTGAACCTGCCGACTCCGGCGGGAGCCAGCATCGGAGGGCACGATGCTCCATCTCTCGCGACTCATTGGACGACCCGTGCGCGACGGGAGCGCTGACGCGATCGGTTCGATTGACGACCTGATCGTTGCGGTCGGGACGAGCCATCCACCGGTGACCGGCCTTGTGGTGCGCACTGGCCGACGACGCATCTACCTCCCATGGAGCTCCGTGCAGCGACTCGACGCGAGCGGCGCGCGCCTTGCAACCGAACGCATCGACATCACCGGCTTCCGCAAGCGGAAGGACGAGATCCTCCTGAAGGGCGACCTGCTGGATAAGCAGATCGTCGACATTGATGGCCGTAAGGTGGTGCGTGCCAACGACGTGCTGCTCGACTTCGTTGAGGGGGCGATGCGCCTCGTTGCCGTAGATGTTGGCGCGGCGGGACTCCTGCGCCGACTCGGCCTCCCAGACAACTGGATCAAACGACTCTCCGGCGGCCGCTCACGCGTCGCCTCATACATCGACTGGGAGGATGTGGATCCGCTCGGCTCCACCATTGCGAGCATGCGCCTGAAGGTGCCGCACGCCGGCCTCTCTGAGCTGCATCCGGCCGACCTCGCCACGATCATCGACCAGCTGACGCCGCGTGACCGCGCCGACATCTTCAACTCGCTCGACGAAGAGGTTGCCGCCGAAGCGCTCGAAGAGCTGGAGCCAGAGACGCGCACCGATCTGCTTGAAGACCTTGAGCCCGAGCGCGCCGCCGATCTCCTTGAAGAGATGAGCCCAGACGAAGCGGCGGACGCCGTTGCAGATCTTTCGCCGATGAGTCGAACCGCGATCTTGCGCCTGATGGCAAAAGAGGAGCGCGAAGATGTGAAGGAGCTGCTCGCACATCCAGAGATGAGCGCCGGCGGCATCATGACCACCGAGCATGTTGCGCTGCGCCCAACCGCAACGGTTGCACAGGCGCTCGCCTCCATTCGTCGCCTGCAACCAGATGCCGACGTCGCCTTCGCCGTCTACGTGGTGGATGCGAAGCGACACCTTCTCGGCGAGGTGACGCTGCGCGACCTCATCCTTGCCAGCCCAAGCACCAAGGTGAGCGAACTCATGGAAGACGAGCCGGTTGCGGTAGAGCTACTCGCGCACGCCGAAGAGGTGGCGCGCGTCGTCACGCGCTACGGCCTTGTAGCCGTGCCTGTAGTGGATGAGAAGCGACGCCTGATGGGCGTTGTCACCGCATCCGACGCGCTCTGGGATGTCCTCCCAGAGGAGTGGCGCCGCGAGATGCCGCGCCGCCTCCGCGAAGGGAGCATCGCCGCCGTTGCCGCAAAGCGAAAGTCGAAGTCAGCGACGCGCAGCAAGAACAATGGCTGATCGCCGCAGCGTTGCACCGCTCGAACTTGGACGTGGTGCGCCGCGACGCTTCGCCTCACTCGGGGCACTCCCGTTCCTGCGCCTTCGCGAAACCTTCCGCGGTCGACGCGGACCGCTCGCCTTCCTCGCCGTGGTTGGACCTGGCCTTATTGCCGGGGTTGCCGGGAATGATGCGGGTGGCATCACCACCTACGCAACACTCGGCTCCTCTACTGGGCTCCGCTTCCTCTGGATCCTCCCGTTCACGGCACTCTTGCTTGCGCTCGTCCAGGAGTCGGTCGCCCGCCTCGGTGTGGTCACGGGGCAAGGGCTCACCGACCTGATCCGCGAGCGCTTCGGCGTGCGCTGGACCCTCTTCGCCATGATCGTGCTCCTCATTGCCAACCTCGCCAACACCGTCGCAAACGTTGCTGGCGCATCGTCAGCGCTCGCAATCTTCGGCGTACCGATCCTTGTGACGGCGCCGCTCGCCGCACTCGTCGTCTGGCTGCTCGTGGTGATGGGGACGTATCGCAGCGTTGAGCGCATCTTCCTTGCACTCACCGCCGTCTTCCTTGCATACATCGCCGCGGCGCTTCTCTCAAATCCAAACTGGGCGGAGGTTGCCGCATCCATCACTTCGCCAGATCTCGGCGGCATCTCTGGCGCCGAGGCGCTCCTCCTGATCGCCGTGGTTGGTACCACCGTCACCCCATACATGCAGTTCTACCTGCAGTCTGCGGTTGCGGAGAAGGAGATCGGCGTTGAGGAGCTCGGTGCGGCGCGCGCCGATGCGATCCTCGGTTCAATCTGGACCAACTTCATCGCGGTCTGCATTGTGATCGCCACGGCGGTCGCGCTCGCTGGGAGTGGCAAGGCAATCAGCTCCGCCGCAGAGGCGGCAACGGCGCTCGAACCACTCGCCGGAACGTTCGCCACCATCCTCTTCGGCGCTGGGCTCTTCGGTGCGAGCCTCTTGGCGATGGCGATCATGCCGCTCACCACCGCCTTCGCGCTGAGCGCTGAGCGAAGCGTTCGGCTTTGAGTCGGGCGTTGATCGCAAGCTGCATGAGGCGCCGATCTTCTACGGCATCTTCACCGCCATCTTGGTGGTGGGTGCCGGCGTGGTGATGATCCCCGGACTCGACCCGATCGGCGCGATCGTGGGGAGCCAGTACCTGCAGGGCCTCTTCCTCCCCATCGTCCTCGCCTTCATCGTCAGCCTCGCGAGCAGCAAGGCGCTCCTCGGCGAGCATGCGAGCCCACGATGGCTGCGCCTTACTGGCTGGGGTGCTGTGGGGCTCTTAGGAGTGCTGAACGTGCTGGTGCTCGTAGCGAACCTGCTCGGCCTCGCGAACTAGAGCGCCAAACCTAGGGCGCGACCGCTCCAAATCCTGTTGCGACCCAGGCGCGCGTGCAGGCGAGGCGACTGTTGAACGTGTCTGCCCCAAAGAGTGATGCGGTAGCGATGCGGCACTGCGTACCGCTCGGAAGCGTGACGCGCTGACCAAGAAGCAGCATCGAGCGCCACCCCTCAGGCGCATCGGGCCCTGCAGCAAGTTCGTCTTTCGCCGCTGCTACGTAACTGAAGATCGTTGGCACGTCAGCAGGTGCGATGCTGCTACGCACCAGTGCCGGACCAAGATTCCAATCTTTCACCACCCCCGCCGCGTTGCGATCTGCCCACGCGTACCAACGCATGGTGGCGAGTGCAGCGAGTGCGCTCGCAACCTCAACTCCCGCATCAACTACGCGGAGCGTGATCGCTGAGATGATGCGCTGCGCACGGCGAATGCGGTTCGTATCTCCGTCGTACTTCCGCGCGCGCGCGAAGCTCGTCCATAGGCTGCTCGGCACGTCAAAGATGCAGCCGTCGGCAGAGGCTCCGGTGGTAGGACAAGAGTCAGCGATGAAGTTCGGACTCGTACTGCGCACCGTTGCTGTTGTCTCTGGCTCTCGACAGTTGGCGTGATACCAGCCTGAGCGCCTGCCAAATCGGTCAACGCTCCCTGGTCGCAAAAAGAGGAGGTCGCCGTACTTGGCGTTTGACCAAATGTTGATGTCGTCGTAGCTCATCTCGCTCCCCGTGCGAAGGCGGTTCGTTCGGCAGGAGGCGAAGCGGCTCTTGTCGTCAAGATGGACGAGTGTTGGACCAGGGGCGAGCGTGTCGAG
>JAPLHQ010000061.1 GCA_026389555.1 Chloroflexota bacterium | reverse complement strand
CGGATCACCATCCAGATGTTGGCGGTGCGAGCGATCTCCTTCTCGTTGCGGCCAACGGCGGCGCAGTGTTCCTTGAGGACGCCGTCAAGTTCCTTCAGTGTATTTGGGTCGCCGAAGCCGTTCCACATGTCGCCGTACTTGGCGAGCGTGAGGAGCGTCTTGGTGCGGCCGTTGCCGCCGATCATGATCGGCACGCGCTTCTGAATGGGGAGTGGTGCGTGTGTTAGTTCGATGAAGTTGTAGTGGCCACCTGCGGGGGAGGTGACGGTGTCGCCGTTCAAGAGGGCGCGCATGGCGGCAACGGATTCATCGAGCCAGGTGAGGCGCTCGCCAATGCTCTTGCCGAACGGGATGCCGTGATGTTCGTGTTCGTAGTCGAACCAGGCGCCGCCAATGCCAAGGATGGCGCGGCCGTTTGAGGCGTGATCCAACGTGCTGATCGCCTTCGCCACAATCCCCGGATTACGGAAGGTGTTGGCGCCAACCATCAGGCCGAGCCTGATCTTCTTGGTGGCGGAGGCCCAGGCGCCGAGCGTCATGTACGCCTCAAAGATGTCTTGCTGCGGGTCGCCAACAATGGCGTGCAGGTGATCCCAGGTCCAGAGGTGGTCGGCGCCGAGCTGATCTGCGAGCTGCGCCGCCTCAAGGAACTTCGGCCAACTGGTGGCCTGGCTCCAGAGGTTGATCCCCACCTTCAGCGTGCGCGGGTTGCTCATGGGGGCACCGTACGCCTTTTCCCTCCCTCTTGGAGGTTGTGTCGCACCCCTTGCTAAGGTGGTGCAGATGAAGCGACTCACCGCTCTCCTGATCCTCTGCGCGCTCCTAGTCTCGGCCACCCCTGCGCGCGCTGTTGGGGAGACGATCGGCAGCATCACACCTGGCGCGCAGCCATTCATTTCGTTCGTAACGATTGATGGTGTGGCGGCAACGCGGTTGAAGAGCGTCAAGTTCACCATTGCTCCAAAGGCAGGCGCAACGGCACGCGCAATCAGCGGGACGTACAGCAAGGCGTATCTGCAGTCACGCGGATACATCAGCGGGAGCAGCATCACCGTGCCCGTATACGGCCTCTATCCCAACCGCACAAACCAGGTGCAGCTTGAGGTGAGCGGGCAGCGGAGGGTGACGCTCAGCACTGCGATTACAACAACTGCATTCACCGGCGCAGATGAGCGATTCACCCCTGGCAACTATGAAGTGCTGACCCCGCGCAACTCGAACGTGCGACTGGATTACAGCTACATCATGTTGAAGACCTCTATGAGCGGCAACTCTCCGCTAATCCTGGATGTTGACGGTGAGGTTCGCTGGGCTGGAACCGCCGGCCTCTGTTCACAAGGCGCAATCTTGTTTGAGAACGGCATCTATGCAGACGACGCGTGCGGTTGGGGCTCTGGGCAGACCGTCTACCGAATGGAGATGGACGGCACGTACCAGAGCGTGGTGAACCTATCCAGCGTTGGGGTGTGGGGGCTGCATCACAACTATGACCCAGGGAAGCGCGGCATTCTCGTTGAGGTCAATCGTTTTGATGGATCTGGCAACTCAAATGAAGAGTCGTTCATCTACGAGCTAAGCGGTAGCGGTGCCATTCTCGACTCGTGGGACATCAGCGCGATCTTCCGCGCGCACATCCGGCGAGCTGGAGAAGATCCAGATCCATGGATTCGCGATGGTCGCGATTGGTTTCACAACAACTCTGTCACTTATTGGAAGCAGCAGAACCAGATCGTTGTCTCAAGTCGTGAGAACTTTGTGGTGGGGATCGGCTATTCAGATAAGAAGATCAAGTGGATCTTGGGTGACTCATCCAAGGCCTGGCATGATTACGCCTCACTCCGCAGTGTTGCACTTACGCTGACTGGCAGTTCGATCGCCCCGATGGGCGAGCATGGACTCTCCATCACCCCCCGCGGCGAGCTGATGCTCTTTGATAACGGCGAGCGGAGTTATAACCAGGATCCGCTGCGCTCCGGAGATGACCGCGACTACAGTGCGCCGCGCCGTTACACGCTTGACCTGCGCCGCATGCGCGCAACAGAGACCTGGAACTGGGATCGCGGGCAGAGCATTGATTCGCCGATCTGCTCCAGCATCTATCAGGACGGCAACAGCTACCTAGTGGATTACGCATCGGAGAGCTGGGGTTCTACGCGGCTCGTTGGCTTGGACCGTAACGACCAGATCGCCTTTGAATACCGCTATTCAGGCGTCTGCGACACCGGCTGGAACGCTATCCCCGTGCACATTGAAGCGCTATCGTTCAAGTAGATGATTGAGACGGGCTACTTCGCAACGGGCTGCTTCTGGGGGGCCGAGCGACGCTTCTGGCAGACGCCGGGGGTGGTGGAGACCGCCGTGGGCTACATGGGCGGGAGCAAGACATCCCCTTCATACGAAGACGTCTGCACCGTAACCACGGGCCATGCTGAGATAGTCCGCTTGGCCTTTGATACGTCGCTTACTTCATATAGAAAGCTGCTCGAGCTCTTCTGGGAGATGCACGATCCCACCACGCTGAATCGGCAGGGGAATGACGTTGGCACGCAGTACCGCAGCGCCATCTACTACGTGGGCGATTCGCAGCGCGAGGCGGCGGAGTCAACATCTGCGCTATACGGTGCGGCGATTGCGGCGGAGGGGCATGGCCGGATCACGACGCAGATTGCTGCGGCGGACGGTCACGAGTTCTGGCCCGCCGAGGAGTACCACCAGCGCTATTTGGAGAAGAACCCGAAGGGCTACGACTGCCACGCGAGCACAGGGGTGCGATTCCCTTCGGAGCTTGCACCAGAGATCGTGGTGAGCGGCGCGTATCCGGTGGTGATTGACGAAGCTGCGCTGCGTGCGCGCGTGGACGAACTCTCGTTTGAGGTGCTGCGCCGAGCTGCAACGGAGCAGCCGTTCGTTGGCGAGTACACCGACACAGAGACGGTTGGCGTCTACAAGTGCAAGGCGTGCGACAACGAACTCTTCCGCAGTGAGACCAAGTTCCACTCCGGTTGCGGCTGGCCGTCGTTCTACGCCCCAACATCGTCTGATGCTGTTGAACTGATTGAAGATCGCTCCCTTGCGCCGCGCGTTCGCACGGAGGTGCGTTGCGCGAAGTGCGGTTCACATCTTGGCCACGTCTTTGAGGGCGAGGGCTACGACGTCCCCACCGATCAGCGCTGGTGCATTAATAGTGTCTCGCTGGTCCTGCAGCCGAAGTAGCGATGGCGGCGGCGAAGCCTGTTCGCGAGATCATCAAGTACGCAGACGGCACCGTGAAGGCGCGCGGTTCCAGGCTGAACGGCGAACTGCACGGCGCATGGAGCTTCTTCCGCCAAGATGGTTCGCTGATGCGATCCGGCAGCTTTGACCGCGGCCGTCAGATTGGGATCTGGAAGACGTTCACCCGAGATGGCGCGCTCGTGAAGGACACCGACTTCGGCGCGTAGCGTCTAGGCTGTACGCATGGCACTCACCATTGGCATTGTTGGTCTCCCGAACGTGGGCAAGTCCACGCTCTTCAACGCGCTCACCAAGAACAACGTGCTCGCCGCGAACTACCCCTTCGCCACCATTGAACCGAACGTTGGCGTGGTGAACCTGCCGGACTCGCGTCTGGATGCGCTCGCCAAGATCTTCGGCTAGGAGAAGCTCCTGCCGGCACCAGTCTCATTTGTTGACATCGCGGGCATTGTGCGCGGCGCATCTACGGGCGAAGGGCTCGGCAACAAGTTCCTCTCACACATTCGTGAGGCGGATGCCATTGCGCAGGTGGTGCGCGGCTTCGCCGACGAAGACATCATTCACGTGGACGGGAAGGTGGACGCCAAGAGCGACATTGGAACGATTAACACCGAGCTGATTTTCGCCGACCTTGAAACCTTGGAGAAGGCGCGCGGCCGCTACGAAAAGGAAGTCAAGGGGAAGAAGCTGGACGCGGAGGTGTTGACGGTTGTTGACGCCGCCGTTGCCGCGCTGAATCGCGGCGAGCCGCTCTCCACTACTGGTTTGGACATTACGTTGATTAAGGAGCTCGGCTTGCTAACGGCGAAGCCGATCATCTACGTCTTCAACGTGGACGAAGCGGTGCTCACATCCGCTGCAAAGCGCGCTGAACTCGCCGCACTCGTGGCGCCGGCAGAGGCGGTCTTCCTGGACGCCAAGATCGAATCGGAACTCGTGGACATGTCTGAGAGCGAAGCGGCCGAGCTGCTCGCCTCCATGGGGCAGAACGAATCGGGACTGCATCAGTTGGCGCGCATCGGATTCGGCGCACTCGGCCTGCAGACCTATCTCACCGCCGGACCAAAAGAGGCGCGCGCCTGGACCATTCATAAGGGCTGGACCGCACCACAGGCGGCGGGCGTCATTCACACCGACTTCCAGCGCGGCTTCATCAAGGCCGAAATTGTTTCATTCGATGATTTGGTGAGCGCCGGCTCCATGAACGCCGCCAAGGCGGCCGGCAAGGTGCGCATGGAAGGGAAGGAATACATCATGCGCGACGGCGACGTGGTGGAGTTCCGCTTTAATGTCTGATGCTCGCGTTGTTCGGCTCATTTCAATGGAGGGTGCGTGAGCAAGGCATTAAGGAATCCGATTAGTTTAGGCTCACCAGAGAAAAGGGCAGCTTCGCCGAGAGCAGATAGCGGCTTCTACTTTCCCTCTCTTGGCATCTACTTTATGTCAATACAGAAGAACGCATCCACGTCAACGATGAGCACTCTTGTGCGTCTCGAAGAGTCTCTGAGTCAGCAACAATATGATTTGGAAGAGGTAACAAATTATGTTGATGTGCCTGAACATACTCAGGTGAGACCGTGGCATAACTTCAGATCAATCAGCCTCAGCTACCAAGCAGGGCCAGTCAGCGACTACATGGAGCTGGCACGTCATAGGCTTGTGATCCTCAGGAATCCAGTGGAGCGACTTATCTCTGGGTGGGTAAACAAGTTTTTCATGGCGGAATCAGTGCAAGAAGAAGAGACCGAAGATATCGCTCTGACCAATTCTCCGAAGACAGAACGCGAGATCGTCAACGCGTTCAATGCCTTCGTGGGCTCACTGAAAACGCTCCCGCAAAATACTTTCCAAACAGGGCTAGATGGGCATCTGTTGCCGCAATCTTCATTCGTATCCGCCATTGATGCCTACAACATCGTGGCAGGCATAGACGACCTAGAGGCCACCTACCAAAAGCTCGGTCTGATTGTCCCCGCTCCAGTTCACGCTCGGTCGGAGAGAATAGCCCGGCTGAACACTTCGCCAGAAGACGTTAGTAACCTTCTCCTTGCTAGCGCAGATGTTGAAAGTATCTCTGACCTCTACCAGGAAGACTATCGTCTGATTGAGGTGGCGAGCGCCCGATTCCCACACCTTGTTCGCCAGCTAGACCACAAAATAGCCGCACGACCGAGCGCAAGTTTTACTCTTTCAACAGAGGTGTCTGAGTCACTCGTCCGCAAACGTTTGACCTATCAAACTGCGGTGGCATCTAGGAAGAAGGGGGATGTATACAAAAGAAAGCTGATCCCTGTTGCCATCTACCTGCTCTGCCATAACGAACGCGTGCTGCTACCGCACGCGATTGAACACTACCGTTCAAGGATCCCACAGGCGCAGATTACGATCCTTGACAATGAGAGCACTGATGGATCAGTTGAGATCGCACAGGAACTCGGATGCCGCGTGCGCTCATGGGCGTCAGGAAATCAAATTGACGACCACCTATTCGTCAAGTTGAAGAACGAAATTTGGAAGTCACGTACGGAAGGGTGGGTCATCGTTGCCGACATGGACGAGTGGCTGTGCGTAACGTCGTTGGACCTTAAGTACGCTGCACGAAGGGGTGCCACAATATTGCGCACATACGGATGGAACATCGTGGCAGAGAGTCAACGAGAAGATTTAGCGGATCTTGATCTTCATGCGCTGACCAGAGGCTTTCACATGAGATCTCGTGACAAGCTGGTCGCATTCCGCCCCTCCCTGATCAAAGAGATGAACTTCGGAATCGGAGCTCACGAGAGCCAACCTGTTGGCAGCATCGTCTTTTCCCCACGAACGTACTTGCTAAAGCACATGGAACGTCTCGGGAAGCCCTGGTTGCGCGCAAAATTTCTACAGCGCACTGCCCGTGCTGAGCGGATGCACGCAATGGGAATTGCTCAGCATTATACGAACGATATTGAGAAGATCGATCAACGCCAAGACTCCGCAGTTGCTTCTGCGCGCCCTCTGGTCGTCTCTTCATTTGATTTGACCGCTGCAGGTTGTATGAACGCGGCCAAGGCGGCCGGGAAGGTGCGCCTGGAAGAGAAAGAGCACGTCATGCGTGACGGCGACGTAGTGGAGTTCCGCTTTAATGTCTAGCGGTTCGTCAACCAGCGCATCGCTCTGGTCGAACGGACTCTTCGCCATCACCATCTACGTAGACGATCTTTCCGCATCGCGGAAGTTCTACGGCGATCTACTGCAGATGGAGAAGCTCTTCGCCAATCACGATTCGGTCGTCTACCAGATGGGGAGTGCCTGCCTGAACGTGTTGATGAAAGAGAACGCACCAGAACTCGTGGAGCCGCTCCCGATTGCGCCGAGCAGCGCAGGTTCGCGCTCTCTTCTCACCGTGACGGTGGACGACGTTGACGCCGCGCACGCCGCGCTTGTGGCGCGCGGCGTGACGTTCCTTAATGGGCCGATTGATCGCCCGTGGGGGATGCGCACCGCCGCTTTCGCCGATCCGAGCGGCCACTGCTGGGAGCTCGCCCAGAAGGTTTAACGCAACCTCGTTAGCGCTTCTTGCTGCGCAACCTGCGGCGCAGTGCACGGTACGCGGCACGCGTAGGTGAGGCGGCATGAACCGCTGCGGGGAGGCTCAGCGCGCTCATCGCTGCATCAAAGGTGCTTGGTGACTCTCCTGGCTCGTAGACGTGATGCAAGCCGTTGCGCTCCAAGAATGCGCACGTGGTGCGGAGCCTACTGGCGTGGTTGCTCTTCATGGCGGCGTAGTCTGCGCTTGCAAAGAGCTCGGCGGCGTTGATATCTGTTACGCCGCGCGGCCCGCTCACATCCGTGTACGGGATCTCAAAGTAGCGCGCGAGTTCTAGTGTGCGAGAGTCGTGGGCGAGCACATACGCCGGCCGTCCCGCGAGGAGCGCCGCTACATTGCCATGGATGCGTGTGCCGAACGCAACATCAACGTCTGCGAGATCGTGAATCCAGGTGCGTGGATCCAAGTAGAAGGCGGTTGTACCGGGCGCAAGGATCGGATCACGTGGCGTGATCGGTGCACCGTCTAGATCCTCCTGCGGCGTATCCCACCCACGCTGCAAGAAGATGCGCAAGTCGCGCGAATCTTGTGCAACGTAGCGAATGTTGCGGTACGCCTTTCGGTGCCGCTCCGCCATCTCGCGGATCCCGTTGATATGTGGTGTGAGATTGATCGCCACGCGACTCTGCGGCGTGAGCTCAGGGGCTCGCACAGGGATGCGCTCCACTCCATCCGTCAGGAACATGGAAGGGCAGCCAATGACTTCCACTTGGCTTGAGCTAAACCCGAGCGACTTCAGGTAGTTCGCGGTGAACTCTCCACGCACCCCAATGCTTGCTGATCGATCTAACACCGCACCAACGAACCTGCGGACATGTAGGGCGAGTGGAGCAAGTTCAGCAGGATCACCCTCGCCCATTGCTTGGGCTCCAACACCAAACACGGTTACCGGAATCTTGAGCCGCTCTATGCAGGCGCTCATCTGCTCAAGGTGATCGGAAAAATCTGGACGGAAGGCATTCGCGAGTGGAATCACAAAGTGGTCAAATCGCTCGTTGATCCACCCTGCATCTGTCTGTTTCGCGTTGAAGATGTCGGTGGAGACACTCGCATGTGAGGTGGTGAGCATGCGCACCGCCGCCTGGCTGAAGATGAGGTTGCCGCTGTTCGTGCCGATCAGGTTCTTGTCGAGCGTTTCGCGTGCCTGGGCGGCACGCATCGGACTCTTCGCCGCACGAACCAAAATGCGCTGATGACTCGTAGCACCCATCTCCCCAATGATACGCTGCCGCGATGAGCGCAACCACCGTGGAGAGAGTTGATAGCGCTGTTCCGCGCACAGGAGTAGTAGTGGCCACGTGCTAAATACGCTGCTGATCGTAAATCCCGCCGCAGGTGGTGGACGCGCAGCGCGTGCGCTCGATCGCGTCCTTGAGGAGCTCGCGCCACTCCGACCATTTGATGTGTTCGTGACGCAGCCTGGTCTGGAGCGACCTGCTGAGCGCGCAGCGTTTGAGGCGGTTCGCGCTGGCGCCACGCGGATCTTGGTGCTCGGCGGTGACGGCTCGTCGAGTCAGGCGGTGAACGGCATCTATGCGGCGGGTGGCGTTGAGGCGCTCGGTCGTGTTGCGCTCGGACTGCTGCCAGCGGGGACTGGTCGCGATTACGCGCGATCGGCGGGCATCTCGCGTGATCCAGTAACGGCGGCGCGTACGTTGGCGCGTGGTGCCGCGGTGCGCCGTGTGGATGTTGGGGTGGTGCACCTTGCGGGTGGTGTGGATCGACTCTTCTTGAACGTTGCATCGTTCGGCATCAGCGCGCAGATCGCGCATGCGCTGGAGGAGTATCCACAACTGAAGCGCCGCGCAGGCGCCGTGGCATTCGGACTCGCCACCGTGCGCGCCGGGTTGAGATACGCGCCAGATGAGACAGAGCTGCGTGTGGATCTCGCTGCCGCGGAGCGCGGAGCAACGGCGGCGGTGGCCATTGCCAACGGCGGCTGGTTCGGCGGCGGGATGCACGTTGCCCCCACCGCGCGCCTTGATGATGGGCTACTCGAGGTGGTGCGCTTCGGCGACCTTGCCCGCCGCGACTTTGTGATCAGCCTGCCGCGCCTCTATAGAGGGACGCACTACACACATCCAGATGTGACACATACGCGCGGCGCTGCGGTTGAGGCGCTGCCACTCGGCGGCGCTGGGGCGCGGGAGATCGAGATTGAGGCGGACGGCGAGCTGGTTGGCGCCCTCCCCGCACGCTTCTCCGTGCTTCCTGCGGCGCTCGCGCTCCTCGCCTAGACTCTCGCAGATGGCATCTGCACGAACGCGCTGGATCGGTCTCGCCTGTTTGGCGCTCGGCCTCGCCATGATCATCGTGGACACATCCATCGTGAACGTGGCGGTGCCGCGCATCATCACTGACCTAAAGATCACGCCATCCGCCGCGGAGTGGGTGAACAGCAGCTATGCACTGGTCTTTGCCGCGGCACTGATCACACTCAGCCGCATCGGCGACATCATCGGCCAGCGTCGCCTTTATATGATCGGCACTTCTGTCTTCGCCACCGCATCGGTGCTCGCAGCACTTGCGCCGTCCGGTGAGCTACTCATTGGCGCGCGACTCCTGCAGGGTCTCGGCGGCGCCGCAATGGCGCCATCAACGCAGAGCATCGTCAACGCAACGTTCCGCGGCAAGGATCGCGCCATTGCATTCGCTATTTATGGTTCTGTCATTGGTGGCATGGCGGCGCTCGGTCCGGTCATTGGCGGATGGCTCACCACGAATGCGTCATGGCGCTGGGCGTTTGGCGTCAATCTTCCAATTGCCATTGTTGCCATCGTTGGCACGCTGCTCACGGTTGCCGAGACGCGCACCGAGCGCAAGAACAAGGGCTTTGATTTCGGCGGCGTTGTTCTGATTACACTCGGACTCTCGGGGATCATCTTCGGCTTGATCGAGGGGTACACCTACGGATGGTGGGCGCCATCAACGGGCTTCAGTAGTGATGCTGCCTGGGCCTGGTGGCCACTCGCAGATGTTTCTGTTGTCCCAGTGGCACTCGCGCTCGGCGCTCTTGCACTCGTTGGCTTTGCGCTCTATGAACGCGCGCGACTCCGTGCCAAGAAGACGGTGCTGATTGACTTCACACTCTTTAGCATTCCAACTTTCCGCTACGGCAACATTGCGGGCTCCATCGTCTCGCTCGGCGAGTTCGGACTCCTCTTCGCCGTCCCGCTCTTCCTCGCCGCAGTGCAGCGCTACAGCGCATTTGAGACGGGACTCTGTTTTGTGCCGCTGGCGCTCGGCTCATTCATTGCTGCGCCAATGGCCCCAACGCTCACAAAGAAGTTCGGTGCGCGTCGCGTCGTCACGCTCGGCATGGCGCTCGAGGCGGTTGGTATTGGCGCAATCGGCCTGCTGATCTCACCGCAATCCACCGGCCTGCAACTCCTCGTTCCATTCCTGATTTACGGTGTTGGTGTTGGCTTCGCCACCGCGCAGCTCGCCAACGTGACGCTGGCCGACGTGGACATTCCGCGCGCCGGCATTGCGTCAGGCACCAACTCCACCACGCGTCAGATTGGTTCGGCGCTCGGTATTGCCATCATCGGCACCACGCTCTTCACGCTGATCGGCGAGCAGTCGCGCAGCGCACTTGAAGCGATTCCAGAACTGCAGGCGGCACCGCCAAGCGTCATCAACGGCATTGTTGAAGCGATGAAGGCGTCAGCCGGTCAGGCACTTCCGTTCATTGGCAGCGATCCGATGCTTGCGAGCAACCCAGAGCTCGCCGCAAAGATCACCGACGCACTCGCCCAGGCGTTCGCCGACGCGGCGCGCGGCGCGGGAATCGTTGCCCTTGTCTTCGTCCTCTTCGGCCTCGCCGCGAGCCTCGCCCTCCCCAAGGAGAAGGCGACCAAGTAAGACGGGGCTTCGGGCTTCGCCTTTGGGACCCCATCTCACGCACGGCTCACGCTCGGGACTACCCAAGGGCTGATTCATGATGGATACTCCCTATCCAACCAGGCGTGGCCTGGGCTACCCGCGAGGGGGACGAAATGGACGCAACGGAGATCCTGAAGAGCAACGCCGCGGCAAGCGCCGCCGCCGATGCCGCATGGGTAAATCCACGCGATCCAGCAAAGGCGCTCGGCGCTGATGGTCTCCCGCTCCGCAGTCGTCGCGCCCCAAAGTGGAAGGACATCCCCAACGAACAGTGGGACGACTGGCGCTGGCAGCTCTCCAATCGCGTCAACACGCTCGAAGAGATCGGCGAGATCCTTGAGTTAACCGACGACGAGCGCGAAGGCCTCTCCGCTGAAGGGAAGTTCCGCGTTGACATCACGCCGTACTTCGTCAGCCTCATTGATCCGAAAGATCCGAACGATCCAATCCGCCGCCAGGTAATTCCGGTCGGATCAGAGCAGCAGGCCTTCACCGCAATGATGGAAGACTCACTCGGCGAAGATCGCCACTCGCCGGTTCCGGGCCTTGTGCACCGCTACCCAGATCGCGTGCTGATGCTCGTCACCACGCAGTGCGCATCGTATTGCCGCTACTGCACACGTTCGCGCATCGTTGGTGACCCAACGCAGAACTTCAACTCCAAAGATCACGAAGCGCAGCTCGACTATCTGCGCCGCACACCACAGGTGCGCGACGTACTGATCAGCGGCGGCGACGGCCTCACCCTTGCGCCGAAACTCTT
>JAPLHQ010000076.1 GCA_026389555.1 Chloroflexota bacterium | reverse complement strand
GTTCCGGTGTAGCC
Source organism: Chloroflexota bacterium (assembly GCA_026389555.1). Lineage (GTDB taxonomy): Bacteria > Chloroflexota > Limnocylindria > Limnocylindrales > Limnocylindraceae > Limnocylindrus. The sequence goes on along the minus strand of JAPLHQ010000076.1, from coordinate 8,953 downwards.
GAGCAGGCCGCGATGATCATTGACGAGCTTCGCCTTCTCAAGGCCACCATCAAAGCGCGCCGCGATCCGCTTGGAGCGGTTCGGGTCGCCTGGGAGGAGGACGACTGGGGCGTAGTCCCCTGACTCCGCATGTAGATGGATCTGCGCCATGGTGCCTCCGCAACTACTGGGCCCACCAGGGACGGCGGGCACCGTTCCGTGTAGCGTACGCCTCATGAGCGCAGAGCGGCTGAACGACCCCGCGATTCGGGCCTTCCTTGAACGGCCCCGCTTCGCCACGCTCTCTACGGTGAACGCGGACGGCGCCCCCTTCTCCGCCGTGGTCTGGTACGCCCTTGAGGGTGACCGCATCCTCTTCAATAGCTCCAACGGGCGCCGCTGGCCGGCGAACCTGCGCCGCGATCCACGCGTCGCCCTCATGGTTGAAGAGGGCTACAACTACGTTCAGCTCGTTGGACGAGTGCACATCATTGATGACCAAGAGGCGGCTCACGCGCAGATGGCGAAGATCACCGCGCGCTACATCACAAAGCCGGAGCTGCTTGAGGCGCGCATTGCCGAATTCCGTGCGCAGCAGCGGATCGGCTTTGAACTCATTCCTGACGCCGTTCACACGCACGGCGAACCTGGGGTGAAGCGCACCGTTGGAGCGTCCTGATCATGGCGAGTGGTGCATCAAAGATCGGCTACGCGGCAATGCTTGAGCAGTTCGGGCCGCAGGAGATCGTTGACTTCTCCGTTGCCGCTGAACGCGCCGGCATGAGCGGCATCATGGCCGCCGATCACTTCCAACCGTGGGTGCCAGAACAGGGGAACGCGCCGTTCGTCTGGAACGTCATGACCCTCCTTGCAGAGAAGACGAAGGGTGACATTGGCCCCGGTGTCACCTGCCCTGGCTGGCGCATGCATCCAGCAACGGTGGCGCAGGCATCGGCAACGCTCGCCGCCATGTACCCCGGCCGACACTGGCTTGGCCTCGGCTCAGGCGAGGCACTCAACGAGCATGTGGTGGGCGGCTACTGGCCAGAGGTTGGCGAACGCATCGCGCGCATGTTTGAAGCGATTGAAATCATCCGCAAGCTCTTCACCGGGAAAGAGGTGAAGCATGCTGGTCGCTGGTATCAGCTGGAGAGCACGCGACTCTGGACGCTCCCAACAGAACTGCCGCCGATCTACGTAGCAACGGCGGGGCCAATCACGGCGAAGAAGACGGGTGAGCTCTGCGACGGGATTATCACTGTGGGTGCGGCAGATGAGAAGATCCAGACCGTCTTTGAGAAGTTCGCCGAGGGTGCGCGTGCGGCAGGGAAGAACCCAGACACCATGCCGAAGATTCTGCAGCTGCACCTCTCCTGGGCACCAACGGACGAAGAGGCGCTCGCGAATGCGCTGCGCGAGTGGCCGAACGGCGGGATGAAGTTCCCGAAGCAAGATATTCGCAACCCTGCCGACTTCCAGCAGATGGCGAAACTGGTGCGCCCAGAGGACTTCGCCGGACGCATGCTGATCTCTAGTGATCTTGCTGCGCACCAAAAGGCGATCCAGCGCTACCTCGATATGGGCTTCGACAAGATCTACCTGCACAACGTTGGGCGCAACCAGGTCGAGTGGGCCGAAGCCTTCGGCCGTGAGGTGCTCCCCGGCCTCACCGCGTGAGTCGGCGCGTTGCACTCCTTGCTGGCGGGGTCGGCGGCGCAAAGCTTGGCGACGGCCTCTACCGCGCACTCCCGCGCGGTGAACTGAGCATCATCGCCAACCCTGGCGACGACTTTGAACTGCATGGCCTCACCATCTGTCCCGACCACGACACGCTCCTCTACACACTCGCGGGACTCGGCGACCGTGAACGCGGATGGGGGCTCGCTGGCGAAAGCTGGAACGCGCTTGACCAGTTCGGCAAGATCGGCGCACCGAACTGGTTCAAACTCGGCGATCGCGACCTCGCCCTCCATATCCATCGCACGGCACTCCTTAAAGCCGGTGGCCGTCTCACCAATGTGAACCGAGAACTGCAGCGAGGGCTCGGGCTGGCCGACGCACCGATCCTGATGGCAACCGACGATCCGCTCCGCACCAAACTGCGCACACCAGATGGATGGATGGAGTTCCAGCCCTGGTTCGTTGGTGCGCAGTCAAAGCCCGAGGTGCTGGAGGTTGCCTTTGATGGGGCCGCCGCAACGCGCATCACACCGGATGTTGAGAAGGTGCTCAGCGAGGCAGATCTCATCGTGATCGCGCCATCCAATCCGATGATCTCCATCGCACCGATTCTCGCGGTTGGCGGCATGAGTGAAGCGATCAGCGCCGCACGCGCGCGCGGCGTCCACGTGATCGGCGTCTCGCCGATCGTTGCTGGAAAGGCGATCAAGGGACCAGCCGACCGCATGCTCAGCGCCGCCAAGCTCCCCTCCTCCCCAGTTGGTGTGGCGCGCGCACTCCCCGGCCTCTTTGACACGTTGCTCGTGGAAGAGGCTGACCTGACGAGCGAGCTACGCGCCGACCTTGCGCCACTCGTCGCAAACATTGTTGGCACGCAGATCGTGATGCACGACGATGCCGCACGACTCAGCCTTGCCCAGCGCCTCTTGCAGGTTGCGAGCGACACTGCGTGATCACGGCGATCCTCCCCTTCCGTAGCGTTGCCGACTCCAAGCGGCGCATGGAGAGCGCTCTCAGCGAGCAGGAGCGGATGGAGCTCTCGGCGCGTCTCCTCGTCCGCACACTCGCCGCACTACGCAACGCACGCAGCATCGGACGTACGATCCTTGTCTCGCCAGATCCGTTGGCACGCGAACTTGCGCGAGCGGCCGGCGCTGAGGCAATTGACGATCACGGCGTGCCGCTCAACGAGGCGATCCGACTTGGACTCGACCACGCCGCCACGAGTGGCGCATCAACGGCGCTGATCGTCCCCGTTGATCTAGCGCACGTCTCAGCGAGTGCAATTGATGAGCTGACGCAGGCGTGGCGCGCAAGCGGGGCGGCGAGCGGGATCCTCCCAGCGCTGGATGGCGGCACGGCGGCGCTGATCACTCCGCTCCCAACCGCCATGAGCCTTCACTACGGCGAAGGGAGCGCAGCGCTGCACCTACGCGAGCTTTCACTGATCAACAGCAGCGTGCAGACGCTCACCTCCCCACTCGCCGCAGATCTCGACACGCCAGAAGATCTGAACGCCGTCAAGGCTGTGCACCCGAGCGCTGACCACGACGGCTTGATCGCGCTTCCAATTGACGGCCTCGGCGAAATCTTGCCGAACGACAACCTGCCAGAGCTCATCGCTGAGTCGGTGCAGCGCTTCATCAGCGAGCGCTCCCTTGGGCCACTCCGCACAGATGACGTGATCAGCGTCACGCAGAAGATCGTCTCCAAGGCGGAGGGGGCGATCGTTGATCTCACCAGCATCACTCCGCGACCCGAGGCGGTTGCCTACGCTGAGAAGTGGAAGCGCGACGCGCGGCAGGTGGAGGTGGTGCTGCAGGAGGCGGTGCGCGTGGTGCGCATGGATCGCGGCGTGATCATCACTGAAACGTCGCACGGCTTCGTCTTGGCAAACTCTGGCGTTGACGCGAGCAACGTTGGTCCGCGCAGTGGCGAGATCGTCACCCTCCTCCCGCGTGATCCAGATGCCTCTGCAACACGGATCCGCGCCGCAATCGCCGCGCGCACTGGCGTTGCACCAGGTGTGATCATCACCGACTCCTTCGGTCGCCCCTGGCGACTCGGCATCACCGACGTTGCGATCGGGCTCGCTGGGATCGCAGCGCTAGACGACCTGCGCGGTCAGCCAGATGCGGACGGTCGCGTGATGGCGGCCACTGTGCGTGCCGTCGCCGATCAGATCGCCGCCGCGGCGGAGCTTGCGCTCGGCAAGAGTGCCGGGCGCCCACTCGCCTTCATCCGCGGCGCGAAGCCAGCCCCCACGGAGACAGGGAGCGTCCGCGAGAGCCTGATGCCCCCCGACTGGGATCTCTTCCGCTGATCGCTCCGCTCAGCAAGCGCCTACAATGAGGGCATGACAGAGAAAGGCTTCACGATCGACTTCGGCTCAAGCGAGCCAACCACCACACCCGTCGCAGCCCCGGCAGCGAACGTCGCCGCGACCACTTCGCACTCCAAGCTGATGATCTTCGGCTCAGGCCCTGCTGGGCTCACCGCCGCCATCTATGCGGCGCGCGCGCAGTTGGCGCCAACCCTACTCGCAGGCTACGAGCCTGGCGGACAGTTGATGCTCACCAGTGAGGTTGAGAACTTCCCAGGATTCCCAGAGGGGATCAATGGACCAGACCTGATGGCGAAGATGATCACGCAGGCGGAGCGGTTCGGCACGGTGATCGTCAACCAAGACGTTGAACGCGTTGATCTCTCCAAGCGACCCTTCCGCGCCTGGAGCGCAGGTCGCGAGTTCACCGCCGATGCGGTGGTGATTGCAACGGGCGCATCAGCGATCTGGCTCGGCCTGGAATCCGAGACGCGACTACGTGGACGCGGCGTCAGCTCGTGCGCCACCTGCGACGGCTTCTTCTTCAAAGGCGAAGAGGTGGCGGTGGTCGGTGGCGGTGACACCGCACTCGAAGAGGCGCTCTTCCTGACACGTTTCGCCACCAAGGTGCACCTCCTCGTCCGACGCGACACCTTCCGCGGCAGCAAGATCATGGTGGCGCGTGCACAGGCGCACGAGAAGATCGAGATCCACTTCAATCGTGAAGTCGTTGAAGTGATCGGCGAGAAGAAGACCGAGGCGCTGAAGTTGAAGGACACCGTGAGCGGCGCAACAGAGCAGCTCGCCGTTGGCGGCCTCTTCGTGGCGATCGGCCATAAGCCGAATACCGAACTGCTCGGTGGCGCGCTACCAGTAGATGCCGCCGGCTACCTGCAGGTGAAGGAGCACAGCTCCGCATCAGCAATTGACGGCGTCTTTATTGCAGGAGATGTGCATGATCACCGCTACCGCCAGGCGGTCACCGCCGCCGGCGATGGCTGCCGCGCCGCGCTTGACGCTGAGCGCTGGCTCGCCGAACACGCCGTCTAACTAGCGCTCTTCGCCAACTCCAACCAGGATCGCCGCCGCCGTGCTGAGCGGCATCACAAGAAGCACCCCCGCAGTCCCCACAGCTGCCCGCACAATCTCTACCGCAATTGATTCGCTGCTGATGCGCGTAAGGATCTCTCCCGGTGCAATCATCGTGTACACAACGAGCGGAAGTGCTGCGGCAAAGTATGCGAGTGGCAGCGTGTTGATCACCGCGGCAATGTGCGCTCGACCAACGCGCAGCGCGCGCCGTCCGATCTCAAGATCTGACGCCCGGCGTGCACTCTGTCGAAGTTCGTCTACCGCCGCCACCTGAGTTGCCGCCACATCGTCAATAATCCCCATCGTGCCAATCAGCGCCGCGGCGAGGCCGATCCCCCGCAGGTCAACGCCGGCTCCTAGAAGCGGCAGCAGATTCAGCAGCTCAGGATCACCAGCGAACGGCGTGAAGGCGAGGAGCCTGTCAAGGAGCACTGAGAGGCCGCCAACGGCGATCAGGCTGGCGCCGATTCCAAGAATTGCTGCGGTTGATCTGCGACTGAAGCCTTCGGTCACAAGTGTGGTGCTCGTTCCAACGGTGAGCGCGATCCCTCCTGCAACTAAGAGTGGAGAGGCGCCAGAAAGCAGTGCGGGGAGGCCGAATCGAATGATCAGCAGGCCAGCGACGCAGAGAGCAAGCATGGCGCGTGCACCGCGCAGGCCCGCAACCAAAAGGACGAGGAGAGCAAGGGCGATCGCCAGCAGCACGATGCCACCGCCTCGCGATCGATCTGCGACGGCATACTTCGCTCCATCGGACTCGCCGCCAAGATCCACCAGCAAGACCTCATCCCCTTTTGCGTATGGGATAGAGCCCGGTACCTCTTCGCTCTGATCAATCGCTGCAACGACGCTCTCCCCCTGCGCTGGGCCCTCAAGCAGCTCAACTGTCACACTGCCGGAGTACCCGCTAACCGGAGGGGTTGGCTCCGTAGCGAGGCGCCCACGCAGCAACGCTGAAGCTCCAGAGTTGACGGGGAGTGACCAGGGGCTCGGCAGGAGCGCGAGGACGAAGATCAGGAGCAGCCCCGCTAGAAGCGGCGTGCCACGAAGGAGAGTCCGCTGCGCGGGAGATCGCTCAGCGCCTCGTGATGCCATGCGCGTACTTTACCCGCCTTTTACCAGGTGTTTACGTGGCAACCCTAGACTCCCCCTATGACAGAGAGTGCACACCAGGCCCCCAGTGCGATCCGACTCCTGCGTGAGCAGCAGGCGCTTGAGTTGGACTGGCCCGACGGACATCAGAGCCGATTCGACGCGGTTGCCCTGCGCTGGCTCTGCCCATGCGCCTACTGCCGCGGTGAGGCTGGGCTCCCGGGCTGGCTCGATGCCAACCCTTCGCTCACTGAGCAACAGACCACGCTGACTGGCGGAGAGCTTGTAGGCAGCTATGCGCTCTGCGCCTTCTGGGGTGACGGACACCGCACCGGGTATTACACCTGGACACTCCTGCGAAAGAACTGCTCCTGCGCTGACTGCTTTGGACTGTCAAACCAGAGCGGCTGATGAGCCACGAACACCGCAACCAGAGCAGTCACCCGATCGTCAGTCGCGAGCTCTCCATGCTCGCCTTCAACGCACGCGTCTTGCATGAGGCCCAAGATCAGCGCATCCCACTTCTTGATCGGTTCAGGTTCCTCGGCATCGTTGCCTCAAACATCGATGAATTCTTCGGCGTCCGTGTCTCTGGTATCCGCGAGCAGATTGATGCTGGCGTCCGCTCGCCTGGCGCCGATGGCCGTACGCCTGCGGAACAGATGCTCGCAATCCGTGAGGCGGCAAGCCTACTGGGTGAAGCACAGCAAGAGACGTGGCGCAGCCTGATCAGCCAGCTTGCTGGTGAGGGCGTGCAGCTCGTTAAATGGAGCGAGCTTGAACCCGTAGTGCAGGAGCGCCTCTCCGCTCGCTTCACGCAAGAGATCTTCCCTGTGCTCACGCCACTCGCGGTGGATCCTGGCCACCCGTTCCCATATGTCAGCAGCCTCAGCCTCTCGCTCGCCGCACGCCTCAGAGACCCTGAGCGAGGCGTGGAGTTCTTTGCCCGCGTCAAGGTCCCACAGATCCTTGGTCGGATCGTTCAGGTTGATGACCGTAGGGTGCTCCTACTTGAAGATCTAATCCGCGCACATCTCCACGAACTCTTTAAGGGGCATGAGGTGATTGACGCGCACCTCTTTCGCATCACACGCGACGCGGACATTGAGGTTGAGGAGGGTGAGGCGGATGACCTCCTCGCCGCGATCGAAGAGGAGCTACGGCAGCGTAGGTTTGGCAAGGTGATCCGGCTAGAGGTTGAGACCGGCATGTCTGATGAGGTGCGCGCGCTCCTCCTCGACGGACTTGAGCTGGGTGGCGATGCCCTTTCAGAGATTGACGGAGTGATTGACCTCTCCGTTGCAACGGAGGCCGCACTCCTCCCCCACCCGAAACTCCGTGCGCCAACATGGCAGCCGATCACACCGTCGCGCATTGCAACCGCTGCGACTGCGGCGGACGATGCTGCCGACCTCTTTGAGGTGATTCGCAACGGCGACCTCTTCCTCCACTACCCGTACGAGAGCTTTGATGCGAGCGCGGAGCGACTCTTCCAGCAGGCGGCAGCCGATCCTGACGTTCTCTCCATTCGCTCAACGCTCTACCGCACCGGAGCCACCTCGAGCATCCCCGGTCACCTGATCCAAGCGGCGCGCGCCGGCAAGGAGGTGGTCGTCCTGGTGGAGATCAAGGCGCGCTTCGATGAGGCGGCGAATATTGAGTGGGCGAGGCGCCTTGAGGAGGCGGGGGCCCATGTTATTTATGGAATGAGCGGTCTTAAGACGCACTGCAAGGCGACACTCATTGCACGGCGTGAGACAGCTGGCATTCGTCGCTATGTTCACCTCTCAACCGGTAACTACAACCCGAAGACGGCTCGCCTCTACACCGATATCGCCCTCTTCACGGCGGACCCAGAGTTTGGCGCCGATCTCAGTGCGCTCTTCAACTACCTCACCGGCCTCTCAAAGCACGCTGAATATCAGCGCCTCCTCGTCGCGCCGGCGCGACTCCGTGACGCACTCCGTGAGCGCATCGTTGCCGCCACCGCTGAGGCGGAGCGAGGCGGCTCCCCGTACATCGCCGCAAAGGTGAATGCGCTCGTTGACGTTGAGATGATTGCCCTCCTGGACGAAGCGGCGGAGCGCGGCGTGCGCATCGACCTCATCGTCCGCGGCATGTGCGGGCTCCTCCCCGATCCAGCGCGACACGGCGACCGACTCCAGATCCGCTCGATCGTTGGCGAGTTCCTGGAACATAGCCGCCTCTACCACTTTGAATACGACGGGCGGTCTGAGTGGTTTGCCGGGAGCGCCGACCTGATGGACCGAAATCTTGACCGCCGTGTTGAGGCACTCTTCCCCCTCCTAGGCGCTGAATCGATTCGACGCTGCGAGGAGGTGCTGAGCGTCCTGCTCAGCGATGTGCGAAACAGCTGGTTGCTGCAGCCTGACGGGGCCTGGGTTCGGCGTGAAGAGCTCGCACGTGGCGAGAAGGGGGGAGCGACGCGCTCAGCCTTTACCGAGTTCAAACGACTCGCATCTGACTCTGTAGCGTGAGCCCTCGGCAACATGAGTGAAGGACGTGAGCGAGAACTGAAATATCTCTATGCGGCCACTCGTCCACCGCAACTCCCCGAAGGCTGGTCACTTGGTGCGGAGGCTGCACCGCTCGCACTCAAGGACACCTACCTTGATGCTGATGGCGCGCTCGCCGCGCGTGGATGGGGACTCAGGCGACGTGAAAGTGAGGGGGGCGAAAGGCGGTACACGCTGAAGCGCGATGCAACAGCTACTGGCGCGCTGCATAGCCGAGAAGAGATTGAGGCAGTGGCGCTCGGTGAAGCGG
>JAPLHQ010000098.1 GCA_026389555.1 Chloroflexota bacterium | reverse complement strand
GTTCGGAAGGCTCAAGCCCCACGGCAACAAGCCCTGCAACGGCACCAGCAACCGGCGATGCCGAGCCAAAGCGCAACGGGAAGGTGCCGCGAATGTATTGACGCGCGGCGTTGAGTTCGTCATCTGATGGTGGCTGCAGCGTCATGGAGGCAATCTGCGCGCGCGTTTCAACGAGCGCAGGTGCTGTGACAGAACTCTCCACCGCCGTGTGCGCAGTGAAGGGTCCACGTCCGCGACGGAACTCAAAGCCTGCGGCGGCGCCGTAGGTGTAGCCCTTCTCTTCACGCAGCACGCGGTTCAGGCGTGAGCCGAAGAGGCCGCCGAGCACCTCTGAGTGAATCAGGGCGGCGTAGAAGAGTGGATCAAGGCGGGAGCGACCGACCTTCCCGATGCGCAGCTCAGACTGGACCGAGCCAGGTCGATCAAGGAGGAGGAGTCGCGGTGCAGCCGCCGTACCAGCGCCGCCGGTTGATGGTGCATCCGCTGCAGTTGGCGCCGCCGGGGCTGAGGCGCGCAGTTGCGCGAGCGGACTCGACTCAACCGTGCGAATCACTTCGGCAGCTTCAAGCTCTCCGGCAATCACCACAGTGGGCACCCCTGCGCCGAGGAGCAGCGCGTGACGCTCCATCAGCGCATCGCGACTGATCGCCGCCACGCTTTCGCGCGTGCCGCCCATCGGGCGTGAGTAGGCGGCGGATGCGCCATAGATTTCCGCGATCAGCGCCTCGCTGGCGCGCGCACGTGGGCTCGCCTGCGACTGCTCAATCGCCGCGAGTCGCAACGCCTTGACGCGATCTACTTCGCGCTCTGGGACGCGTGGCGCAAGTGCAATCTCCGCGACTAGGTCAAGGATCCCTGCGAGACGGCTCGCTGGCAGCGAGGCGCCGATCACGACGCTCTCCCATCCAGCCTCTGCGCCGATCTTTGCACCGAGCAGCTCGCTCGCCTCAACAAGTTGATCCGCATCGTGCCGCTCCCCTCCCTCAGTAAGGAGGCGCGCGAGCGCAGCGGTGAGGCCGGAGTTGCTCGCCGTCTCCAGCGCCGCCCCACCTGGGAGGAGCAGTTGCACCGAGGCGAGCGGTCGCGCCGGCATCGGCAGCACGATGATGCGGAGACCGTTCGCGGTGAGATGCTCAACTGAGCGCGGGAAGCGGTACTCGCGTGGACTCCCTGGGCCCGGTCGCTGCGCGCTCATGCCGTCTCCACTCATGCCGTCGCCCCCGCTGCCTGCTCGATCGGCTCGTACCAGAGCACCACGCGGTTCTCTGCAGAGAAGAGCGCCGCCGCGCGCTGTACTGCGGCAGCGTCAACCGCCTGATAGATCGCAAGGTCGCGATTGATCCGACCAGGGTCGTTGAGGAGGGTGGCGTACATGCCGATCTGGTCGGCGATCGATTCAGGATCGGAGCGGAGCGACATCTCTTCTGATTCAATAAGCGCACGGGCTCGCTCCATCTCGTTGGTCGTTGGCCCCGTAGCGGCGAGTCCGGCGAGCTCCTCAAAGAAGAGCGACTCCATCTTTGCGGCGTTCGCCCCAGGACGGAGCGTTGCGGAGCCCACAACGAGTGACGCACCGCCAACGAACGGGAGGACGGAGAGCCCAGCATCCTGCGCCACCTGCTCCTGGCGTACGAGACGACGCGTCAGGCGACTCCCGCGGCCACCGGCAAGGATCTGGCAGGCGATCTCGAGCGCAGGAAGGTCGGGGCTCGCAAGAACTGGTGCGCGGAAGGCGAGGTGGAGGCGCGGATCTGGAACCTTATCCTTCACCGTCTTACGAATCTCACCGCCGAGTGGTGCGCTCAGTGCAAGGTTCGGATGCTCTGGGAGTTCGCTGTTTGCAGCGATGCCACCAAAGTGTCGTTCAACAGCAGCGGCGATCTCCGCCTCATCAATGTCGCCAACTACCGTGAGCACCGCATTGTTCGGCGCGTACCAGGTGGCGAAGAAGTCGCGCACATCCTGCAGGCTCGCCGCGTCGAGATCTTCCATGGAGCCGATCGTTGGGTGGTGGTACGGATGCCCCTTCGGGTAGGCGAGCGCGAGCAGCTCAAGGTAAGCGGTGCCGTACGGCTGATTGTCGTAGCTGGAGCGCTTCTCGTTCTTCACCACATCGCGCTGGTTATCCAGATTCGCCTGATCGAGTGCGGCGAGGAGCGTGCCGAGTCGATCCGCCTCCATCCAGAGGATCAACTCCACCCATTCGGCCGGCACCGTGGCGAAGTAGTTGGTGCGATCAAGCCACGTGGTGGCGTTCGCACTTCCGCCAACAGATTCAATCAACGAAAGATGCTCAGCCTTTGAGACGTTCGCAGAACCCTGGAACATCAGGTGCTCAAAGAGATGCGCAAAGCCGGTGCGGCCCGGTCGCTCATCCTTGGATCCAACGTGATACCAGAGGTTCACTGTTGCGATCGGTGCGGTGCGATCAACCACGGTGATCAGGCGAAGGCCGTTGGCGAGCCTACTCTCCTTCAGTGGGATCGGCAGTGGATCAGACACGTGTGTCTGCCTCCGCTAGTTCAGCGGGATCAGGGCAAAGAGGAGCGCACCGAGAAGCCCAACGGCGAGCCCTTGTGCAGCAATGATCAGCGCGGTGCGGCGATCGGCGGCGAGTGCTGCGGAATCAACCACGCGCGACATGTTGCCAATCTTCTCAAGGTTGAAGGTGCCGGCGAGACCATACGCCATACAGAAGCGTCGACGCGCCTGGATCCACCCGATTGCGGCGCCAGTCAGCGGGAGCGCAATGAGGAGGCGTGGACCGAAGCCACTCGGAGCACCGAGCACAAGGAGCGCGGCACCGAGGAAGAGCGTGGCGACAAGGCCCGCTACAGCGGCACGCTTGCGGCGCGTGATCTCCTCAGGGCCGATGTTGCAGGCGCCGGCGACGTACTCAAGTTGCATGCGTACATCGTAGCGGCTAGCGGAGACCCTCGCCGCTGAGCGGGCTGATCGCAACACTCGCGAGTGAACGGCGCACGGCGAGCGATTCCGCGGCGGCAACGGCGGTCTCCATCGTGGTGAGGCAGAGCACCCCCTCCTCCACCGCGGCGAGCCGAATCTCCAACGCGTCGCGGAGGACGCCACTCTGTGGCGACGGCGTATTCACCACCGCACAGATCGCACCAGATCGGATCAGCTCCACGATCTCTGGCGCGCCGAGCCCGCCGCCGCTGCCAAGTGGGGCGGCTGGCGACGCGCTGATGCCGATCGCCGCGAGCGCGTCACGCGTCCCTGGCGTTGCGGCCAAGTCATATCCAGCGTCAACGAGTGGCTGCGCAAGCTGCGCTAGGAGCCCCTTGTCGCGGTTAGCGATGCTCAGCAGCACGGTGCGCTGCCCCTCGCGCGGTGGCGGCGGGAGGAGGTTTGCGGCGATCAGCGCCTTCCCGATCGCGTCGCGCGCGTTGGCACCGATCCCGATCACCTCGCCAGTGCTCTGCATGAATGGCCCGAGCGTTGGGTCAACGCCACGCAACTTTGCAGTGCTGAATGCCGGCGCCTTCACCGCAACGCCGGTCGGCGCAGATGCCACGCCCGAGCGGTAGCCGGCGCTCGCCAGCGTGTCGCCGAGCGCAATGTCTACCGCGAGCGGCACCATTGGGATCCCCGTCACCTTGCTCATGAACGGCACGGTGCGGCTGGCGCGTGGGTTCACCTCAATCAGATAGATCCCCTCCTCGCGCACGATGAACTGCGCGTTCACCAAACCGCGAACGCCAATCTCGCGCACCAACCGCATGAAGATCTCGGCGACCTCCGCCTGGCGCGCTGCAGAGATTCGCTGCGGCGGATAGACGGCGATCGAATCGCCCGAGTGCACACCAGCGAGCTCCACGTGTTCTAGGAGTCCTGGGATCAACACTGTCTCGCCGTCCGTCACGGCATCGATGTCAATCTCGATCCCTTCCAAGAAGCGGTCAATACGCAACGGACGCGTCGCGGCGATCTCACCGATCCGCTCCAGTTGGCGAGTCAGGTCGTCTGGCGTGTATGCGAAGTCAATGGCGAGTCCGCCGATCACATACGACGGACGCACAATCACCGGGTAGCCGATCTTCTCGGCGAGCGCGAGTGCATCGGCGCGACTGCGAGCGAGGCCCCCCTGCGGTTGCAGGATGCCGAGACGATCCAAGAGCGCGGCGAATCGGACGCGGTCTTCTGTCTCGTCGATCGCCTCAAGTGATGCGCCAAGGAGCGGTACGCCTGCGGCGGCGAGTGGCGCGGCAAGGTTGAGCGGCGTCTGACCGCCGAACTGCACAAATGCGGGGAGCGTCTCAACCCCCTCTGGAGACTCCGCGCGAATGATCTCCATGATCGATTCCGCATCGAGCGGCTCAAAGTAGAGGCGCGTGGAGGCGTCAAAGTCGGTGGAGACCGTCTCTGGGTTGCTGTTCACCATCACCGCCGACCAGCCGCGCTCGCGTAGCCGCTCAGCGGCGCGCACCGCACAGTAATCAAACTCAATCCCCTGCCCAATGCGCACGGGACCAGAGCCGATCACCAGTGCCGCCGGTCGCGGTACGGGCGGCGCCTCAGCGGGCGAGCCAGCCGCGGCGAAGGTGCTGTAGAAGTACGGCGTCACCGCCGCAAACTCTGCGGCACAGGTATCCACCATTGCGTAGCCAGGGGTGAGGCCGAGCTGCGCGCGTCGTGTGGTGATGCGCGCTTCGTCCAGGCCAGAGATGCGCGCCAGATCTTCGTCGCCAATCGCCGAACGCTTCGCCGTGGCGAGAAGAGAGATGGATGCTGGGTCGGGTCCGATCAGCGTGCGCCCCGCCTCACGCACACGGTGCTCAATGGAGATGAGTCGCTCAAACTCTGCCAAGAACCAGCGCGTAATTCCCGTTGCCTCGTGCACCGCGTCAGCACTAACACCACGCCGCATCGCAGCAAGGAGTCGCCAGAGGCGCGAATCAGACGGACGGAGGAACTCCTTGAGGCCTTTTCCGCCGCGCGCAGCAATCGCCGCCAGTTCGCCGTCCCATGACGCCTCCTCCGCGGTTGGCCCGCTCCCCTTCTGCTCCATCGAACGAAGCGCCTTGTTGAGTGCGGCACCGAACGTACGGTCGATCGCCATCACTTCGCCCGTCGCCTTCATCTGACTGCCAAGAAGTCGATCTGCGCCAGGGAACTTGTCGAACGGGAAGCGTGGCAGCTTCACCACGATGTAGTCGAGCGCCGGCTCAAACGCCGCCACTGTTGTCCCTGTCACCGCATTAGGAATCTCGCGCAGCGTCCGGCCAATCGCGATCTGCGCCGCCACGCGCGCGATGGGATACCCGGTCGCCTTGCTCGCCAGCGCCGAGCTGCGACTGACGCGAGGGTTCACCTCAATCACCACGTAATCGCGGTAGTCGGGCGAGAGGGCGAGCTGCACATTGCAGCCACCCTCCACGCCGAGCGCGCGGATGATGTCGAGCGAGGCGCTGCGCAGTCGCTGATGCACAGGATCTGGGAGTGTCTGAACGGGGGCAACCACGATGCTATCGCCCGTATGCACGCCGAGCGGGTCAACGTTCTCCATGGAGCAGACCGCAATGCAGGTCCCCTCCGCATCGCGCATCACCTCGTACTCAATCTCCTGCCAGCCAACGAGGCAGCGCTCCACCATGACCTGGCCGATCGGGCTGGCGCGCAGGCCGCTTCGGACGCGCTCCCAGTACTCCTCCT
>JAPLHQ010000126.1 GCA_026389555.1 Chloroflexota bacterium | reverse complement strand
TCCCGCAGCAACGGCGGCATCAAGCGAGCGTTCAAGGAGTGCGACCGCGCGGTCGGCGATCCAACCCTTCCCAACGCCGCCAAGATCCATCTGCAGGCCGAGCGGCCGCTGCAACTCACCGCCCAGCAGGTGTTGGTGGTCACGATGTGTCCAACTACGGAGCGTGAGGCTCCAGCCTCGATCGGTCGCATTCTGACCATCACTCTGTGTGCCGCGCTCTGCGGCGATCCGCTCGTTCAGCATGGTGATGTTGACGAAGCCCCCCGTAAGTTCCCAGGCGTCTGCCGCCCACGAGAGGAGCGAAGCAATCGTGGGCCCCACGCGTACCTGTGGACCGGAATATGCATTCAACCGTGTGAGCTGCGATGGATAATGTCGCGTCGCGATCGCCGCCCACGCTTGTACTCGCGCGCTGATCTCTTTCAGGAGTGTTGCAACATCGGCGCGCTGTGTGTCGGAGAGCTCGTGCTCCCAAACGACACGACTCCCGAGATGGCCGCCCATTGCTGTATCTGAGCGCTCAACCCAGAACTGCTGCGCAGGTGCGGCCACCCCTATTGCCGAGTGCAGACTATGGCCCGGACGGTTTGGTTGGCGGAGGCGTTGGTACCGGTATTGGCCGTGGAGTTGCTACTGGCGGCGGCGTTGCCACGGGCGCTGGCGTGGCTGGCCTTGGTGTTGCGCTTCCGCCACCTGAGCCACCACCAGTTGTTGGAGTTGCAGTTGATGTTGGCGCTGGTGTGACAGCGGCCACCGTTCCGGACTTCTTCACGATCGCACCGGGCGGTGGAGTCTGCCCTGGCTTCAGGTAGATGTACACCACTTGGCGCTTTGGCTTCGGCTGAACCGCAGTGCTTCCAGGCAGAGGCGACGCAACAACGGTGATCGGGTCAAGCTGTACCACTGGTGCCCCTTCAGGAGCAGTCTCACCCGGCTGGAGGTAGACGTAGTTTAGTGTGGGAACTGCGCTAACAGGTGAGCCATCCGTTGCGCTAACCTCAGCCCCTCCGGTCTGAGCATCGATTGCGAATCCGCCATCTCCCGCGGCAGCCACCATTGGTCCTACGATGGCGGCGAGGAGGGCAGAGCTTGCTGCGGCACCTGCTGCTCCCCACGCTCGCTGGAACGGCCGAGCGTCTGGTCGTCGCTTCTCTGCAGCCGGCGCAACCGCTCCTGGCTCTACTGGTGCGAGTTCGCTACTGCGAAGGTGTCGCTTCTTGTCAGTCATCGTCTCCACCTCCATCGCCGTCGCCGTCATCGCCGTCTTCATCGTCTCCACCTGCGTAGTCGCC
Organism: Chloroflexota bacterium; assembly: GCA_026389555.1. Classification (GTDB taxonomy): domain Bacteria; phylum Chloroflexota; class Limnocylindria; order Limnocylindrales; family Limnocylindraceae; genus Limnocylindrus. The sequence goes on along the minus strand of JAPLHQ010000126.1, from coordinate 281 downwards.
GTCATCGTCCTCGTCGTCCGAGTAGCTTGGCGGCAGTACTGGATCTCCTGAAACGGAGCCAGGAGCTGGTGTTGTGTACGCAGTGCCTGTGTCAGTCACGCTCGCATCAGTCGCTGCATCTGGCGGAAGGATTGCAATGATGCGGGGCGGAAGCGGCGAGACTGCAGGCGCGATCGGCGCTACCTCAACGATGGGCTGCTCTACGTAGATCGTTTCTGCGATTGGGGTCTCTGTCGCCGGCACCTCAGAGGGGGCGGCAAGTCCGCTCATGGAGATTCCAG
>JAPLHQ010000009.1 GCA_026389555.1 Chloroflexota bacterium | reverse complement strand
CTGCAGCTCTGGATCCTGGAGTAAGAAGCGCTCCTGAACGGCAGGTGAGAGGGCGCCGGACTTTGTGATGATCGCCTGCTCGCCGGCCGCCGCAATTGCAATGCTTCGCGCAGAGCTTGCCACCGCCATGCGGCGCACCTGGAGCGAGGAGAACTCCTGCGACTCCAACTCCGTGCTCATCCTGTCCACAACGACGAGCCCTGAGGTGAAGAGTGCAATCGCAACGATGCCGAGGAAGGCAACCGTGAGTCGCGCGCGGAGGCCGCGCGGCGGGAGTCCGTAGAGGCGCGAGAAGAGCGGGTTCAGGATCCGCTCCGCTCGCCGCGCTCGCTCCTATCAGCAAATGCGTAGCCCACGCCACGGACCGTCATCACAAAGCGCGGGTTTGACGGATCCTCCTCGACCTTGTCGCGGAGGTGGCTCACATGGACGTTGATTGTCTTCTCGTCACCTGAGATAGCGGCGTCGTAATCGCGCACGCGCTCAAGGAGGTCGCGTCGACTGAAGACGCGCCCAGGCTTCTCTGCAAGGAGGCGAAGGATCTCGAACTCTGTTGGGGTGAGCGAGATCCGCTTCCCGGCGCGGCTGACGCGCCGCCGTTCAAGGTCGATCAGCAACTCATCGGCGCGAATGATGCGTCCACCGAGCGCGTCGGCAAGGTCGCCGTAGGCGCGGCGCAGTTGTGACTTGACGCGGCTGAGCAGTTCACGGACGCGGAAGGGCTTCGTCATGTAGTCGTCAGCACCGAGCTCAAGGCCGAGGATCGTGTCCACCTCTTCATCGCGCGCGGTGAGGATGATCACGGGTGCCTTTGAACCGCCGGCGCGGAGTCGGCGGAGCAGTTCAAAGCCGTCCATCCCTGGGAGGCGGACGTCAAGGATCAGCAGGTCTGGCGCCTGTGCGAGGCCGATCTCCAGCCCCTTATCTCCCGTGGCGGCGAGCAGGGGGAGATACCCCTCACCCTTCAGCGCCACTTCAAGCGCGAGGGCGACGGCTGGATCGTCTTCAACAACAAGGATCGATGCGGCCATGCTCAGAACTCTACACCCGCCGCACGGCTATCCTGAGTCTCCAATGGCAGCACCCCTCCCCCCAATCGCGGTCAAAGAGCGTGGCAAGGCACTACTGAGCCGCCCCACACTGAACAAGGACACCGCCTTCAGTCGCGAGGAGCGGCGCCTCCTCGGTCTGGATGGGCTCCTCCCCGCCACGGTGCTCACACTTGAAGAGCAGGTCGCCGTAGAGCTGCAGAAGATTCGTCGGAAGCAGGATCCGCTTGAGCGCTACATCGGACTCGCCGCGCTGCAGGATCGCAACGAGACACTCTTCTATCGACTCCTCGCCGAGAACATGGAGGAGTTTCTCCCGGTCGTCTACACACCAACCGTTGGTGAGGCGTGCAAACGCTGGAGTCAGATCTGGCGCCGCGCACGTGGCGCATGGATCACACCAGATGACCAGGATCGCATTCCGGAGCTGCTACATAACGCCGCAGGTGGCGGTGAGACGCGACTGATCGTGGTGACAGATAACGAGCGCATCCTTGGCCTCGGAGATCTCGGCGTTGGCGGGATGGGGATCCCGATCGGCAAACTTTCGCTCTACATTGCCGCTGCCGGAATTCAGCCAGCTTGGGCGCTTCCCGTCTCACTCGATGTTGGAACAGATAACAAGGAACTACTTGACGACCCAACCTATCTCGGCTGGCGGAAGCCGCGGCTGCGCGGCGCAGCATATGACGCGTTTATTGAAAAGTTTGTTGCGGCGGTAGCCACGGCACTCCCCGGATGCGTGATCCAGTGGGAAGACTTCAAGCAACAGAACGCGATCAAGATCCTTGAGCGTTATCGCGGCACCGTGCCGTCATTCAATGACGACATTCAGGGAACAGGCGCCGTTGCGCTCGCCGGCATCATCGCCGCCATCAACGCGGGGGGTGGCTCTGGCAGCAAGAAGATGAGTGACCAGCGCTTCCTCTTCTACGGTGCAGGCGCCGCAACGCTCGGCATTGTGCGCCTCTTGCGCCGTTACCTCGAGAGCGTTGGGATGAGTGCCGATGAGCGCGCGGGCGCGATTATTGCGATGGACTCCAAGGGGATCGTGCATGACGGACGGAGCGATCTCACCGACGGAAAGAGCGAGCTCGCACTCTCCGCCGCAACGCTGCGTTCATTGAAGCTTGACGCGCTGAGTGGTACGTCAGCGCTCGACGCCATTATTAGCGCGGCACGACCAACGGCACTCCTTGGAACGAGCGGTCAGGTGGGTGCATTTACAGAGGCGGCAATACGCGCTGTTGCCGCGGTAGCCCCTGCGCCACTGGTCTGGCCACTCTCCAATCCAACCTCATGTGCAGAGGCAACACCAGCAGACATTTTGGATTGGAGTGACGGGCGCGCGGTGGTTGCAACCGGTTCTCCATTTGAAGCGGTAGCTGTTAATGGAAAACTCGAGGCGATTAGCCAAGCGAATAACGTCTACATCTTCCCTGGCGTTGGTCTCGCCGCTATTGCCGGTCGCCTCCCACACATCCCAGATGAGGCGTTCCTGGTCGCCGCAGAAACTCTTGCCGCACTGACTCCCCCAGAGCGCGCCTCTATTTATCCGCCAATCGCACAGCTCCGCGCGATCAGTCGCAGCATTGCGATCGCGGTGATTCAGGCGGGCGTAGCGGGCGGATGGGCCCCTGCAACCCCGGCCGAGCGAATCCCAGAACTCGTGGATGCGGCGATGTGGAGCCCCGCATACCGCCCGTATCTCCCTGCATGAATCACGGCGAGCGATAGGATTAGACGATGAAGATTGGCGTCTTGCGCGAGAGGGTTTCAGGGGAGCGCCGCGTGGCGCTCGTCCCCGACGCTGCGGCAAAACTGATCACCGCAGGCCACCAGATCCTTGTTGAGCGCGGTGCTGGGGCCGCCGCAGGTTTCCCAGACGCCGCATACGAGAAGGCGGGCGCCACCCTGGTTGCAGACGCTGCCGCGCTGAGCGCCGCCGCCCCACAACTCGTGGTGAAGGTGCGCAAGCCGAGCGCCGACGAGATCGCCGCGCTCCCCAAGGGCTGCGCGCTCATCTCCCTCCTGACGCCAGGTGCCAATGAAGAGATCCTCCCAGCGTTGACGAGCGCCAAGGTCACCGCCCTCGCGCTGGAGCTCGTGCCCCGCATCACCCGCGCACAATCAATGGACGTCTTGTCATCGCAGAGCGGTGTTGCTGGGTACAAGGCGGCGCTGATCGGCGCCGCAGCACTCGACAAGTTCCTCCCAATGCTCACCACCGCTGCAGGCTCCATTGCCCCAGCAAAAACGTTCGTCATGGGCGCCGGTGTTGCAGGACTTCAGGCGATCGCCACGGCGCGCCGACTCGGCGCGGTGGTCTCCGCATTCGACGTGCGTGGCGCCGCTGGCGAGCAGGTGCGTTCGCTCGGCGCACAGTTCGTTGAACCTGCGGCGAAGGCCGAAGGTACCGGCGGTTACGCGCGTGCGCAGACAGATGACGAAACGGCGCAGAACGCAACGATCATTGCGGCGCACATCAGCAGCCAAGATCTAGTGATCACCACGGCGCTCATCCCAGGCCGCAAGGCGCCGATCCTTGTGACGGACGCAATGCTCGCCACGATGCGACCGGGCTCTGTTGTGGTTGATATCGCCGCCGAATCTGGTGGCAACGTTGAAGGGGTGGTCTCTGGTGAGACGGTGCTGAAGCACGGCGTGCACTTGATCGGTGCCGCCAACCTTCCAGCAAGCGTTCCGCTGCACGCGTCGCAGATGTTCGCCACCAATGTGCGCACGCTGATCACACACCTCACCGCTGAAGATAAGAGCCTCAAGATTGACGCAGCAGATGAGATCGCTGGGCCAATGTTGATTACCAACGCCGGCGAACCTGTGAAGCGATAGGAGTAGAAAGATGATCAGTGCAGTTGCAACGGCACTCGGCGCAGCAACCGTCGTGATCACGCTGATGAGTGGCGGCTTCACCGCAGCGGAGAGCACCGCAGCGAGTGGCACGCTGATCGATGCGCAGATCGTAGAGGTCTACGTCTTCTTGCTCGCTGCG
>JAPLHQ010000072.1 GCA_026389555.1 Chloroflexota bacterium | reverse complement strand
TGAGATCAAGTCGCCGATCGCAAAGTTCCTCTCACCAGAGTCGGTTGAGGCGATCTGGAGTGCGAGCGGTGGCAAGAGCACCACAGCAGAAGGGGATCTCATCCTTGCCGTTGCCGGTGAGCGCGTGCTTTCGGCAGAAGTACTCGGGCGTCTGCGCGTTGAGATTGCACTTGAGGTGAACATGGCGGATCCAGAGATCCTCGCCTTCTGCTGGGTTCATCGCTTCCCGATGTATCAGTGGGAGGCGGAGTCGAGTCGCTGGGATGCAACGCACAACCCGTTTAGCGCCCCAGTTCCAGAGCATGTGGAACTGCTCGCCACAACATCAGGAGATCTCAGTAAGCGCTCGGCTGGCGACCCAGCCGGCGGCGCACTCGCGCAGCAGTACGACGTGGTGCTGAACGGTTGGGAGCTCGGCGGCGGCTCGGTGCGCATTCATGATCGCGCGCTACTCGAGCGTTCATTCGCGCTGATGGGCCACTCCCTTGATGATGCGCGTGCAAAGTTTGGCGCGCTGCTTGACGCGTTTGAGTACGGAGCGCCACCACACGGCGGCATTGCGATCGGTGTGGAGCGATGGGCGGCACTGCTGGCGAACCAGGTAAACATTCGTGAGGTGATGGCCTTCCCGAAGACGCAGTCGGGGAGCGACCTGATGCTTGAGGCTCCGTCAGAGCCTGATGCGAAGCAGTGGAGCGATCTCGGCCTTGCGGTGAAGCCGCAGAAGTAGCGCAGACGGTAGTGAGTGGCGCGCATGCCCACCCTTAAGATCCGCGGCGCAGAGATTTACTACGAAACGTATGGCGAGCCAGTCCGTGGTCGTGATCCCATCCTGCTGATCCACGGCTCGTACATCACTGGATCTGTCGACTGGAGCGGGGTGGCGCCGCGCCTGGCGCAGGAGTTCCAGGTGATCGTCCCAGACTGTCGCGGTCACGGGAGGAGCGACGATCCTGCTGGTCGATACTCGTTTCGCGAGATGGCTGCCGATGCTGCCGCACTGATTCGTACCCTCGGCCACAAGCAGGCGCACGTGATCGGGCATAGCAATGGTGGCAACGTGGCGCTCGTGATGTTGATGGAGCATCCCGACGTGGTAGCGAGCTGTATTCCTCAGGCTGCGAATGCCTATGTGAGCCCAGACCTTGTGGAACGGATTCCGAAGAAACTGGATCCGGAGCGTGTGCGAGTGGAGGATTCCAGCCTGATGATGGAGATGATTGAGCTCCATTCAGCACGTCACGGCGTCGACTATTGGGCGACCCTCCTTCGTCGTACGGCCGCAGAGATCGTCAGCGAACCAAACTACACCGCACTTGATCTCGCTCGCGTGCAGCGACCAACACTTGTGATCGAGGGTGAACACGACGCAACTAATGCTCCGGCAGCGCACGGACGCTTCATGGCGCAGCACATCCAAGGGAGCCAGCTCTGGATTCCGGTCGGCATTGGTCACAACGTGCACACCGAAGCCCCCGCGGCGTGGTGCGAGCGCGTGCTCGAATTTCTTCGCGCCGTCCCTGCAGTGCAGCGTCACTGAGCGAAAGCGCTGTGCAGTCCCGGGTCGTGCGCCTTGAACTTGTGAACCCGTGGAGGATCGCGCACGGGGTCTCTACTGAGCGCTCAACAGTGATCCTTGAATACGATGGCGGATATGGTGAGGCGGCGATCGTCCCTTACCTTGGTGAGTCGAGCACTGAGATCCTTGCGGCACTCGCCTCGTTTGCTTCAAATCGCCTCGAGCATGTCCGCGTTGGAGTCCGAGGAGACGCTGTCGGATCCATCGCCTCACGTGGTGCACAGTGTGCGGTTGATCTCGCCCTCCACGATGCGGAGGGTCGGGCACGGGGAGAGCCGCTTTGGAAGGTACTTGGAATTGATGCAGCAGTACCGATTGAAACATCCTTCACGATCGCGATGGATACCCCAGATGAGATGGCGAGGCGGGCCCGCGCGGCGGAGGCGTCAATCCTCAAGCTCAAGATGGGTGGAGTTGACGATGAGGCGTGTGTTGAAGCGGTTCGTGGTGTCACGAACGCGACACTGCGGCTTGATGCGAACGGAGGGTGGAGTCGTGAGGAGGCGGCGCGCCTGATTCCCCGCCTGGCTCGGTTCAAGATTGAGCTGGTGGAACAGCCGCTTGCGGTCGCGGATCGTGACGGTTTCGCGTGGCTCCGTGCCCAACAGATCGGTGTGCCGATTTTTGCCGATGAGAGCGTGAGCACAGTGGAGGGCGTCGACGCGCTGGCCCAGGGCGTTGACGGAATTGTTATCAAGCTACGGAAGTTCGGCGGCCTTCTTCCCGCGCGTGCGGCGATTGAGCGGGCACGAAGTCTTGGCCTGCGAACAATGATGGGGTGCATGATCGAAAGTTCACTCGCCGTTACTGCGGCGGCACATCTTGCCCAGCACTGCGACCTTGCGGACCTTGATGCGCCGTTGCTCATTCGCAACGATCCGTTCAGTGGACTGACGTACCGCGGATCAGCGGTGCTTCTGCCGCCAGGGCCAGGGATCGGTGCTGTTCCGCGTGTAGGTAACTAAGAGGCGTCGCCTCCGCGTCGCTCCCACGGATCAACCGCGTGCGTGTCCGCGGGCGGTGCCTCGAACCCAAGACGAGTCCTTCCGTCTGATGGTGTGATCGCCGCTTCGTCACCGCATTCGACCCCCGTGCCAGCGGAAGTTGTTCCTGAGGAGAGGAGCGCCAGCGGGGTGAGGCGCACCGGACCCACAGCACCGTTGTGCGCGGCATGCAACGTCTCATCTGGGGTGCGTCCGTGTGCCGCGATCAGCGCTGTGATCGTCTCCGGATCAACCCCCGCATGTGTCACGGGGAGCGAGAGGAGTGCGGTGGTCCCCCCAACGAGGCGGAGCGCCTCAGCGCCCGCCGCCTCTGCAGTGCCAGCCTCCGTGCGCAGAGCGAGCGGAGCGAAGTCCACCGCTCCGGTGAGTCCGGCGACGAGGATCGGGTGCGCGCCGCCAGACCAGGCCGCCTCGATGAGGCGACTTAGGGCAGGAGAGGGGCGGTCGCTCACGAGGGAGGTGTCGCTTGCGAGGATCAGGGCGGCAACAGTCATGCCCAAAGTATACGCAGGCGCGAAGCGTGCGAGAATATTCGTATGACAGCCCTGAACGCTCCCGCAAACCTCGTCGCCCAGACGGGCATTCGTACCGTCGGCATCGTCGCGCACGTTGACCACGGGAAGACGACGCTGGTGGATAGCCTGTTGCGCCAGAACGGTGCCTTCCGTGCGAACGAAGAGCTCGTGGAGCGCGTGATGGATAGCGGCGACCTTGAGCGCGAGAAGGGGATTACGATCCTCGCCAAGGAGACGGCGATCCAGTTCAAGGGTGTTCGTGTGGTGATCGTGGACACGCCAGGCCACGCCGACTTCGGCGGCGAGGTTGAGCGCAGCCTCTTGGCCGTTGATGCCGTACTCCTTCTGGTTGACGCGTCGGAAGGTCCGCTCCCTCAGACGCGCTACGTCCTCTCCAAGGCGCTTGCACGCTCTCTTCCGGTAGTCCTTGTGATCAACAAGATCGATCGCGCCGACGCACGCATCAAGGAGGTCATTGACGAGGTCTATGAGCTCTTCCTTGACCTTGGTGCGAATGAGCAGCAGATCAACTTCCCGATCGTCTACACCAATGCGCGTGCTGGCACCGCAACGCTTGACCTCGAGCAGCCTGGCACCGACTTGATCCCACTCTTGGATGTTGTGCTTGAGACAGCACCAGCACCGATGCATGAGCCGGGCCATCCGTTGCAGGTGCTGATCACCAACCTTGCTGCAAATGACTTCGTTGGCCGCATTGCGGTTGGACGCATCCGCAATGGGATCGTCCGCAAGGGGGCGAAGATCATCATCATGCGTGAAGAGAGTTCAATCAGCGGAACGGTCACGTCGCTCACGCTCCCAATGGGCATTGAGCGCGTTGAGGTTGCAGAGGCTGGACCTGGTGAGATCGTTGGGATCGCAGGTCTCGCCGACGTTGAGATTGGCGAGACGATCACTGATCCTGCAGATCCGCGACCGCTTGAGCGACTCCACGTTGACCCGCCAACGCTGCAGATGACATTCGGTGTGAACACGAGCCCGATCGGCGGCAAGGACGGCAAGTTCCTCACCTCACGTCAGCTGAAGGCGCGCCTTGAAAAAGAGGTGCTCGGCAATCCAGCGATTGAGGTGAGCCCAACTGAGACCGGTGAAGCCTTCCAGGTACGCGGACGCGGCGAACTCCAGCTCGCCATCCTTGTTGAGCAGATGCGACGCGAAGGGTTTGAGCTTGAAGTGTCGCGCCCTGAGGTGCTCTTGCATAAGGGGCCAAACGGCGTTGAGGAGCCATTCGAGCAGCTCACCATCGACGTCCCTGTTGACTTTGTTGGCGTGATCACCGGAATCATGGCTGAGCGCCGCGCACGCATGGAGAACATCCAGCATGGCGCAGACGGCCGTGCCCGCGTTGACTTCCTCATCCCAACGCGCGGACTCATTGGCGTACGCGGTCGCATCCTTACTGAGACACGCGGCACCGCGCTGATCCATCAGTTGAGCGCCGGCTACAAGCCGTGGGTTGGCGAGATCCCGCATCGCACCAACGGCTGCCTCATCTCCGATCGCACCGGTGTGACGACGGGCTACGCCCTCTACGGCATTCAGGAGCGCGGTGAACTCTTCGTGCTCGAGGGTGAGCAGACCTATGAAGGACAGATCATTGGCGAGAGCGCCAAGCCTGGTGACATGGATGTCAACGCGGTGCGCGAGAAGAAGCTCACCAACATGCGCACCCACTCGCATGACGAAGCGATCCGACTCACGCCGCCACGCCGCATGGCGCTGGAGAACGCGCTTGAATTCATCGGCCCCGACGAGCTGATTGAGGTGACCCCGTCCGCCCTCCGACTGCGCAAGCGACTCCTCAATGAGAATGATCGACGCCGCGATGCTGGCCGGCGCGCCGAGATGCGCGAGGCAAACTAGGTCTTCCGATGAGTCCCGCGCGGATCTTCGCCGACCACGCTGCCGGCTCCGCCGTGCGACCAGAGGTTGCTGACCTCCTCGCTGACCTCTATCGCGACGGCATCGGGAATCCGAACGGTGGCCACGCCGAAGCACGCCGCTCGCGCGCCGTACTCGATGAGGCTCGCGCCTCCCTCGCCGCCGCACTCGGTGTGGAGTCGCGACAGGTCACCTTCACGGCGAGCGCCTCAGAGGGTCTTGCACTGGCGCTGAACAGCGAGACTCGTGCGAAGGAGCCACTCCTGACCAGCGCAACTGAGCACCGCGGCGCGCGCGCCCTTGCGCAGCGACATGTCGCTGCGGGGGGTGCGGTGCACCTTCTCCCTGTGGACGAGCGTGGCGCATGGGCCACCAACTCGCCACTGGTTCGCGACGTTGCCAGCCAGGGTGGCGTTGCACTGCTCACACTCGCCTCTGGTGAGCTCGGCACCATCCAACCGCGAGCTGATCTGATTCACATTTGGCGAGAAGCGGGTGGCGGCGCGCTGATCTTTGACGGAGTTCAGGCAGCGTCTGCGGAGGAGCTTCGATTTGATGAGATCGGTGCAACGCACCTTGTGCTCGGTTCGGCAAAGGTTGAGGGGCCGGCGGGGATTGCGGCACTAGTCTCTGCACCGGATCGTCGCCTCCATCCGCTTGTTCCTGGCGGCGGGCAGGAGCGTGGGCGTCGTGGTGGCACCGAGGCGGTCCCACTCGCTGCAGCGTTCGCACACGCCTACCGGTTGATGAGCAATGAGCGCCATGCAACGCAGCGGCACCTCGCGCAGCTTGGTGAAGCATTTGATGCTGCACTTGGCGACCCAGCAACCCACGGCCTCATCGCTACAGGTGCGTCAGATCTCGGCGCACGGATCCCTGGGCATCGCTCATATGCGGCGGAGTGGGCGCTCGGTGACGATCTTGTAGCGGCGCTCGATCACGCTGGGCTCGCCATTTCAACGGGCTCTGCGTGTATCAGCGGTTCGCGTGAACCATCTGAGGCGCTCGCCGCATGCGGCCTCTCGGATGCTGCGTCACGCGGCGGGATTCGCATCAGCTTCGGTCGAACACACAGCGTGGATGAGGCGCGCCTCGCGGCAGCCACACTCGCCGCAACCTGCGCCCGCATTCGCAGTAGCTACACCGCGGAGGTCTCACGATGAGCGATCACGCCGCGCTCCCGCAGCTTGGGCTCCCAGTAGGCTGGCTCGCTGAGTCGGTCGCGAGCGCGCCAGAGCGGGTGCTGGTGGCGCTCTCTGGTGGCGTTGACTCCTCCGTTGCTGCGGCGCTCCTAGTTGAGGCGGGACACGAAGTTGTTGGTGTCTGGATGCGGTTGCACGAAGCGGCGGATCGCGTGGATGGCGGCCGAAAGAGCTGCTGCACGTTGGACGCTGCAGATGATGCCCGCCGCGTTGCTGATCAGCTGAAGATCCCGTTCCACATCCAGAACCTTGAGCGCGAGTTCGCTGCAGCGGTCCTGGAGCCGTTCATCGGTTCATACCTTGACGGCGAGACGCCGAGCCCCTGCGTTGGATGCAATACGGCGGTGAAGTTTGGCGCGCTGGTGGGGAAGGGGAGTGCTCTCTTCGGATGTGATGCGGTTGCTACGGGGCACTATGCACGACGCGCGGTGAGTGCCGATGGGGCGAGCTGGCGACTACGGACCGCCATTGATAGCGACAAGGATCAGACCTACTTCCTGCACGGCTTGAGCAGCGAGGCGATCGCTCGTGCTCGCTTCCCGCTTGGTGAGATGACGAAGGGTGAGGTGCGAGATGCGGCGCGCGCGCGCGGGCTCGCAACGGCAGAGAAGCCGGAGAGCCAGGAGATCTGTTTCGTCCCCGATGGAGACTATCGGTCGCTCCTTCGCTCGCGCGGCTGGTCGCCGAAGCCGGGTGAGATCGTTGATGAGCGCGGCGACGTTGTTGGCGAGCATCAGGGGAGCGCCGGATTCACCGTTGGACAGCGGCGAGGACTCTCCGTTGCGGCGGACACACCGCGCTACGTCAGCGCGGTTGATCCGCGAACAAATCGCATCACGATCGGTCGACGCGAGTCGCTGGAGCGCCGCGAGATTGATCTGACCGGCGCCGCGACGCCGAGTGGTGAACTTCCATCAAACGCGGTCCTTGAGGGACGCGCGCGTATCCGGCACCGCGGCGTTTTGGCGGAGGGGCGACTGATTAGTCGCGGCGGCGGTGCAGCAACACTGGAACTTCGTGAGCCGCTCTGGGCTCCATCACCTGGACAGACGGTGGTCCTCTATGAGGGCGAGACGCTCGCCGCTGGCGGCCAGATTGCCGCCCCAGTCACCGCACCCGTCGCCGCGCATGCTTGAGCCGGCGCCACTCCTCATTGGACTCACCGTTCTTGTTGCTGCACTGATCGGCCGACTACTCGGACAGCGTGCCCCACTCCCCGTGGCGTTGGCTGCCGCCACCGTCGGCGCCCTCCTCGCGCAGGTGATCGGGGAGCGTCTCTTCGGTGGGCTGATCCCCGTTGGCGGCGCCGCTTGGCCAGCCCCCCTGATCGGCGCACTGCTCGCCGAACGCCTTGCCGCACGCGTTGCGACAGGTTGGGAGCGCGGTCGCCAGCCGTAAGGCTCGCTGAGGTCGTGCACCCCTCTGCTACGCTCGGATGATGGAGCGCGACTCAAGGATTCCTTCATACAGCGCCGCTGAGCTTCGCTCGCGCTTTGTCGCCTTCTTTGCGGCCCGCGGACACGCCGAAGTGCCGAGCGCCTCACTCCTCCCCGCTGGCGACGCCACGCTCCTCTTCACCAACTCAGGGATGGTGCAGTTCAAAGAGCTCTTTAGCGGCGCCGAGACCCGCTCCTATACGCGCGCCGTTGACTACCAGCGCTGCCTCCGCGTGGCGGGGAAGCACAACGACTTTGAGGAGGTCGGTCGCACGCCGCGCCACCACACGCTCTTCGAGATGCTCGGCAGCTGGTCGTTCGGCGACTACTTCAAGCGCGACGCAATCGTCTGGGCCTGGGAGTTCCTCACCGTAGATCTCGGCATCCCCGCCGATCGTCTCGCCGCAACCATCTACTCGGATGATGAAGAGGCGGCGGCGATCTGGCTTAACGAGATCAAGCTTCCGCCGGAGCGCCTTGCGCGCTGGGGGAACGTTGCGAAGGGTGACGATGCGAACTTCTGGCGCATGGCGGAGACGGGGCCGTGCGGGCCATGCTCAGAGATCCACTTTGATCGCGGGGCTGAGCTTTCTTGCGGGAAAGACTGCGCACCAGATCACTCGGAGCAGTGCCCACGCTGGCTGGAGATCTGGAACCTCGTCTTTATGCAGTACGAACAGCACGCTGATGGTCGCCGCACCGAGCTCCCCTTTAAGAGCGTTGATACAGGGATGGGCCTTGAGCGACTCGCGAGCGTCAGCCAGCAGGTGCTCTCCAACTACGACACCGACCTCTTCGTGCCGATCCACGCCGCGCTACGCAAGATCACAGGGCACGGGGCGAAAGAGTTTGAGGCGCAACGTTTCAGCTATCAGGTGATCGCAGACCACTCTCGTGCCGTCACCTTCCTCCTCGCCGACGGAATCCGTCCCGGGAATGAGGGGCGTGGCTACGTGCTTCGTCGCATCATTCGTCGTGCCGTACGCCACGGGCGGCTCCTTGGCGTTGAGCGACCCTTCCTTGCTGAGGTTGCTCGTGAGGTGATCGCGCTCATGTCTGACGCGTATCCGTATCTCCGTGACGCAGCCGCGGTAGTGATTGAGTCACTCGAGCGCGAAGAGGCGCAGTTTGCGCGCACGCTTGATGGCGGCTCTGCACTCCTCGCGACGGCGTTGAAGCCACTCGCTAAGGGGACGACCGCCGTAGGGACGCGCGCCGATCAGCTCCCTGCGAACGCACCGAAGCTTGATGGCGAGGTTGCCTTCAAGCTGCACGACACATTCGGCTTCCCGATCGACCTGACGGTGGAACTCGCGGCGGAGCGTGGCGTAGCGGTTGATCGGGTTGGATTCGATGCGGCGCTCGCCGAGCAGCGACAGCGCAGCCGCGGCGGAAAGAAGGCGGAGCTCGCCGAACATGCCGCAACCCTTGCGCAACTTGAAGAGGTGCAGCGCAAGGTTGGTGACACAGAGTTCATCGGCTACGAATCGCTTGAAGGGAGCGCCACGGTGAAGGGGATCCTCGCCGAGGCTGGCGCAACTGATCGCGCGGAGAGCGGGAGTGTTCGCCTTGTCGTGGAGCGCACCCCGTTCTATGCAGAACGCGGCGGCCAGGTCGGCGATCAGGGGGAGATTGTCGGCGCACAAGGGGCGAGGATCGGCCTGGTGACCGATACACAGCGCCCGGTCGGCGCGATGACGCTGCATGATGTTGAACTCAGTGCCCCAGTTGCACTTGGCGATTCAGTGACACTCCGTGTTGATGCGCCGCGGCGTGCCGCGACGGTGCGCAACCATACGGCGACACACCTGCTCCATCGGGCGATCAGGATCATTGCAGGGGCGGATGCGAAGCAGCGCGGCTCGCTGGTGCATCCGGAATACCTGCGGTTTGACTACCCACTCGATCGTGCGCTGACGCGCGAGGAGCGCGATGCCGTGGAGGCGGAGGTGCAGCGCGCCATTCGGGAGGACATTCCGGTCACGGTCGCCCAAATGACGATGAAGGAGGCGGTCGCCGCCGGTGCCGATGCCTTCTTTGATGAGAAGTACGGCGAGTCGGTGCGTACCGTGCGGATGGCTGATTATTCGCATGAGCTCTGCGGTGGGACGCACTGCCGTGCAACGGGCGAGGTGGGGAGCTTCGTGATCACCTCTGATCGCAGCATCGGTTCTGGCCTGCGCCGTATTGAGGCGCTGAGCGGCCCCGTTGCCGACGAGTTCCTCCGTTCGCGCGTGAAGAGCCTGGAGGCGGCGGCAGACGCTCTCGGCCTCCAGGACGCAGAGCAGCTCGTGCAGAAGATCGGTCAGCTTCAGGCAGAGCTGAAAGATGCGAAGCGACGTGCACGCGAGGGGAGTGGACGCAAGGCTGATCCTGTCGCACTCGCCGCCGCCGCAACAACGGTGAAGGCGGGCTACGGAGTGCTCGTCACCTCGGCTGACGTTGAAGATCTTGAAGCGCTGAAGGAGCTCTCGCTGCAGATCCGGAAGAAGATGGGCGACGGCGTGATCGCACTGGTGCGACCGGGCGGGAGTCCCGATCTGCTTGTCACCGTTGAGGGGACTGGCGCTGCATCTGCCAATGCTGGAGAGATCGTCGCCGCTGGCGCAAGCGCCTGCGGTGGACGTGGCGGCGGAAAGCCGAACATGGGGCAGGGTCGCGGCGCTGAAGGGAGCGATGCGGCGGTGGCGCTCAACGCCATGGCGACGCTGCTCGGCGTGAAGCCAGTCTCACTGAGTTGATGACCTCAAGCGTGCGCCGCCTCGGCATTGACCTTGGCGATCGTCGTGTTGGGCTTGCCGTCTCGGTTGATGACACTTCGCCACGTGGGCTCTCCACGATGATGCGCAGCGAACACATCGATGGTGACGTGACCCGCCTCGCCACGATCTGCCGAGAGCAGCGCATCAGCGAACTTGTCATTGGGCTCCCACTGCATAGCGACGGAACGATGAGCCCGCAGGGGGAGAAGACGCTGCACTGGGCGGAGCAGGTGGTTGCGCACCTCCAGCTTCCGATCATCTTTATTGACGAGCGTTACTCCTCAGAGCGCGCCGCTGAGCGCGTTGGTCGGCAGGGGGGTGGATCTGGTGGCGCTGCGCCAGGGCCAACCCGTCGTGCGGCGCACCGTGCGGCGATTGATCAGGCCGCCGCGCAACTGATCCTTGAGGATGCGGGGAACCCTGCACTTCACGTTGATCCAACGCAGCTAGTTCGGACCTCCGCTACATGAGCCGACCTCCACGCCTCCTTGCACTCGGCGCGATCGTGCTCGCGCTCGTCCTCGGACGCGTTGCAGCACCAGCACTGATCGGTGACGTGTTGGTGAGTGCCAGCCTCCGCTCGCCGGCACTCCTCTCGCTCCCGCTCCTCGGCGACATCGTTGTTGAGCGACTCGGTGATCGCATCAGCGCACCAGCCGGGAGCGACACAACGCTCGTCACTGTAGAGATCGCGGCAGGCAGTAGTAGTAGCGAGATCGCGGCACAGCTTTTTGAGGCAGGACTGATCGGCGACGAGACCGGCTTCATCGTTGCGGTGAGCCGTGCTGGCCTTGAAGGGGGCCTGCAGGCGGGACTCTTCCAGGTGGCGGCGAGCATGACGCCGAGCGAGATCGCCGTTGCGCTGACGCAGCCGTATCGCGAGCCAGCGATCGCGGTGCAGTTGCGCGCCGGCCTTCGCCTTGAGCAGATCGTTGCGCAGATCGGCACGCTCGACCTCCCCTTCACGCAGCGTGAGCTGCTCGATCTACTGCGCGCCCCATCGGCCGAGATTCTCGCCGACTACGACTGGCTTGACCTCCCGACCGGTTCAACGCTCGAAGGGCGGCTCGGCGCTGGCACCTTCAACGTGCCGGTGAGCGCAACGGCAGAACGCTTCGTTCGCATGCTTCTTGACCGATTCGCGGAGGAGGTCCCCGCCGAGCTTCGAGGTAGCGCGCCAGACGGGCGCTCCTTCCATGAGGTGCTGACGATGGCCTCAATCGTTGAGCGCGAGGCGGCGCTTGATGAGGAGCGACCACGCATGGCCGGCGTCTACGCGTATCGGCTGCAGCAGGGGATCGGGCTCTTTGCGGACCCAACGATCATCTGGGTTGCCGACTCTGCGGCGCTACGCAACCTGAAGCTCGAAAAGTGGCAGACCTACGAGTTTTGGACCTTCCCAGAGCAGCCGTATGTTGGGCTCGTGCCACCACGCGTACCGAAGGACCTAGTGCCGTGGAACACGTTTGTCCGTGGTGGTCTGCCGCCAACGCCGATCTGCTCCCCATCACGCGCCTCCATTGAAGCGGCACTCACACCTGATACGAGTCGGAAGGAGATGTACTTCGTCTTGATCCCTGGGGCGAACGGGCGGCACGACTTTAGTCAGACGCTCGCCGAACACGAGGCGAAGGCGCGCAAGTACGGTTGGAAGTAGCGAGATGAACGTGCGCCTCCCTCAGCCCGCCGATTTCTCCGCCCCACCAAGCCCTGCGCAGCTGCAGCGCTGGAGCGATGCTGACGCCGCGCTCCGCCCGGCACGCCTCGCCGCACTCCGTGCACGTGCACGAAGCGAAGGGGTTGATGCGGTGCTTCTCACCGCGCATGCCGACGCGCGCTACTTCTCCGGGATCTGTTTCGGTCCAAATGATGAGCCGACCGCTGGAGTGAGCGGCTGGCTGCTGATTTCGTCCGACGCCTTCGCCATCTTCGCCGACTCGCGCTATACGGTGCAGGCGCGCCGTGAGGCGACGCTCGCAACGCCGCTTGACCCTGGGAGTGATCCGGGCGCGGCGATCGCAGCGTGGGCTACGGCGAACGGAGTACGGAAGCTCGCCGCAGATCCTGGCGCCATTCGTCACGCCGTCTGGGAGCGCATCGTTGCGGCGGGTTCAGGGATTGAGCTAGTCCCTGCAAAGGGGTGGAGCGCCGAGCTACGCGCGGTAAAGGATGCAACCGAGATTGAACGCATTGCCGCCGCGTGTGCCGTTGCCGACCGTGCCCTCGCCGCGCTCCTGCCAAAGATCGTGGATGGGGCGACGGAGGCGGAGCTCGCCTGGCTCCTTGAGCGTGGCATGCGTGAGGGTGGCGCCGAGGCGCTCGCCTTCGATGTTGCGGCACTCGCTGGAGGTAACGCCGCGCTGCCACACGGAAATCCTGGCGCGCGACCATTCAAAAACGGCGAAGTGGCACTCTTTGATTTCGGTGCGCAGGTTGCGGGGTACCGCAGCGATATGACGCGCACACTCTTTGTTGGTTCCGCGAGCGATGACGACCTTGCGCTCTATCAGCGTGTCCTTGATGGCCAGCAGGCGGCGATCTCCGCTCTTCGCAGCGCTGCAGAGCGTGGCGATGCGGCGCTCCCATCTGGACGTGAGGCGGACAACATCACACGCGCCGCAATGGCTGGCGCGCCAGGGATCTACGAGCATGGGCTCGGACATGGGATCGGCCTGCAGACGCATGAGGCGCCATCGCTTTCACGCGGTGCATCGGAGCGTCCGCTCCCATCGCCAACCGTCTTTAGCGTTGAGCCTGGGATCTATCTGGAGGACCGGATTGGCATTCGCATTGAGGATCTTGTTGCTATTGACCTTGCGGGGCGTAGCCTGCGCACGCTGACCCTCTTCCCCTCCGCCCCCCTGATCACGGGCTGACGGCTAGACTGAGCGTTAAGACAGGGTCCTGGCCGCGCGGCCGTGCGGCCGTAAGAGAGGGGGAGCCAGATGATTTCAACCGGCGAACTAAAGAAGGGTGTCGTCATTGAGCTTGAGGGGGAGCTCTGGCAGATCCTTGAGTATCACCACATCAAGGTTGGACGCGGTTCAGCCCAGGTACGCATCAAGTTCCGCAACGTTCGAAAGCAGTCGATCGTTGAGAAGACCTTCCAGGCGGGGGAGAAGTTCCCGCGCGCAACGCTGGAGCGCCGCCCAGCGCAGTTCCTCTTCTCGGACGGGAACGACTACACCTTCATGGACACTTCAAACTACGACCAGTTCGTCATCACTGGCGAACAGCTCGGCGAGGCGAAGGACTACATCAAGGACAACCTCATTCTTGAGCGCATCAGCTACGAGGAGGAGACACTCGGGGTAGAACTCCCAATCAACATTGACCTCGTTGTCACTGAGACCGATCCTGGCTTTGCGGGCGATACGGCGACCGGTGCGCGCAAGGCGGCAACGCTTGAGACCGGCCTTGTGGTGCAGGTGCCCCTCTTTGTCAGCGTTGGCGACCTGATTCGCGTTGATACGCGAACTGGCGAGTATCAGACGCGCGTCTGATCACGCAGCCATCCCCCGAGGAGGCACTCAGCGTCTCTGACGTTGCTGCGCGAATCCGCGCGCAGATCACAGAGGATCCGCTTCTTTCATCGTGCACGGTGGTCGGCGAGGTGCAGAGCAGCATGCGCAGCTCAGCAGGCCACGAGTACCTGACACTTCGTGACGCCGAGTCAACCCTTGAGTGCGTCCGATTCCGCGGCAGCATCCGACCGGGTGAAGAGACGCCAGTCGTAGGGGAGGTTGTCCTCCTTGTTGGACGGATCGATCTCTACGCGCCGCGCAGTCGCTACCAGATGATCGCGAGTGCCATCTTCCGTCCTGGCGGGATGGGCCTCCTCTCCAAGGAGTTGGAGGCGCTGAAGCAGCGGCTGCAGGCTGAGGGGCTCTTCGACGCTGCACGAAAGCGTCCCATCCCCGTTGCGCCAGAAGGTATTGCGCTCGTCACATCAAAATCCGGCGCCGTCTTGCACGATGTGCTGCGTGTTCTGCGAAATGCAGCGCCTCAATCTCGCCTTGTCTTAGTCCACACCGCCGTCCAGGGTGCTACGGCACCCGCGGAGATCGTCGATGGAATCCAGCGAGCAAACAAGTTGGCGAAAGACGAACATCGTGCTGGGCGCTCTGATGCGCCGGCGGTGATCCTTCTCGCGCGCGGTGGTGGATCGAGCGACGACCTTGCCGCCTTCAGCAGCGAAGTGGTACTGCGCGCGATTGTGGCCTCCGAGCTACCAGTCCTCTCCGCTGTTGGGCATGAATCTGACATCACACTTGCCGATCTTGTTGCCGACGATCGCGCTGGAACGCCAAGCATTGGTGCGGCGCGCCTCGCGCCGAACCTTGATGCGGTGCGTCGACTGCCGCTGCAGCTTGCCGCGCGCGCTCGGGACGCCGTGGAGATCCTGATCACGCGCGCCACCGCGGCGCTACAGAGCGAGCGCCGCGCCCTGATTGCGGCGGGGCCAGCAACACGCCTTGAGCGAGCCGAAGAGCGGCTCGCCCTCACCGCAGATGACCTGAGCCGTGCCGTCCGCGGACACCTTCGCGACGCCCTCGCAGGGGTGCGACAGTCGGGTATCCTCCTCGGCGCCCTCTCGCCACTCGCCGTTCTCTCTCGTGGATATGCGATGGTTGAAGGAAGTGATGGAAGTCTCGTACGCTCGTGGCAACAGGCGCCAGCTGGAGCCGTGATTCGGGTAAGGCTCGGCGATGGCGAAATTGGCGCACAGGTGACGAAGAGCGGAAAGGGGGGTCGAGATGGCGGCAAAGCGTCCTAAGCGGTCGGCCTCCACCAAGGGGTCGCCGGCTGACCTTCCGAGCGGCTTTGAAGAGACGATGCGCGAACTACGTGACGTTGTTGGACAGCTTGAGTCACAAGATGGCGGACTTGAAGTTGCGGTTACGAGTTTTGAGCGCGGCGTGAAGCTGCAGCAGCATGCCCAGCAGCAACTTGATGCCGCGCGGCTGCGCGTAGAGGAGCTTCTCCCAGATGGCGAGCTGGACGAACTCGACCTTGAGGACGAGGACGAGGGATGAGTCCAGTGACGAAGCCAGGAGTGGATGAGGGAGTAGCACTGCGCGCGGTCGGCGCTGATTCGCTCCTCGCGCGCCTTGAGGGACCTGAAGGCCTGAAGGGGCTCTCCGGCGCAGAGCTCAATCAGATCGCTGAGCAGCTTCGCACCGCGATCATCGCAACCACCGCGGTGACCGGCGGCCACCTCGGCCCGAGCCTCGGCGTGGTCGAACTGACGATCGCACTCCATCACGTGATGGCATCACCAGTGGATCGCATCGTCTTTGACACTGGACATCAGGCCTATCCGCATAAGCTCCTCACCGGTCGCCTCGCGCGATTCGGAAGCCTGCGTCAACTCGGTGGAATCGGTGGCTTCCCGCGCCGTACAGAGTCGCCACACGATGTCTTTGATGGTGGCCATGCGGGGACGGGCATCTCTATTGGGCAAGGCCTTGCGTTGGCACGTGACGTGCGCGGCGGAAGTGAAAAGATTGCGGTGGTTGTGGGCGACGCCGCGCTGATGAGCGGGCTCAGCCTGGAAGCACTTAATGACATCGGGCATCGTCAGACCAAGATGCTGATCGTCCTGAACGACAACGAGATGTCTATCTCCCCAACCGTTGGGGCGATCTCAACGTATCTTTCCAAGGTGAAGCTCTCAAAGACGTGGCGGGGGAGCAAGGGCGGTTACGACAAGTTCGTCGGATCCCTTCCTCTCATTGGCGACAAGCTGCTGCGCCTTTCAAGGAGCTTGCGACGCTCCGTCGTCTCCTTCGCGCAAGAGCCAGGGCGCCTCTTTGAGGATCTTGGGATCACCTATGTTGGCGTTCTTGACGGCCATGATCGGGTGCAGATGGAGGAGGCCTTCAACGCCGCCTTCGCCATGCCAGGCCCGGTAATCGTGCATGTGCGCACGCAGAAGGGTCGTGGGTATCGTCCTGCTGAAGCGGATCCGATCACCTTCCACGGCGCAGCGCTGCCGAAGATGGAGGTTGGCGTCCCAACAGATTCATACGGGAAGAGTGGCGGTGTACCAGAGGCACCTGCGCCAAAACGACCGAACTACACAGCCCTCTTCGCAGCCGAGGTGATCGCCGCCGCTGCAGACGATCGCCGCATCGTGGCGATCACCGCTGGCATGCCAACTGGGACAGGTCTCGACAAGTTTGCCGCGGCATATCCGGATCGCTTCTATGACGTTGGGATCGCAGAGCAGCACGCCGTTGCAACCGCTACGGGGATCGCAATGGGCGGTGGTCGGCCCGTAGTTGCGATCTACTCAACCTTCCTACAGCGCGCCTGGGACCAGATCGTCCATGACGCCTGCCAGAATGACCAGCCGGTGCTCTTCGGTGTGGACCGTGCCGGCTTGGTTGGCGAAGATGGCACCAGCCATCAAGGGATGTTCACGCTCACCGCACAGCGCCAGATCCCGCGACTCGTCATCGCTTCACCAAAGGATGAGCAGGAGCTTCGCGCCCTTGTCCGTACGGCACTTGCGCAGGATCATCCATTTGCGTTGCACTATCCACGCGACAGTATTGAGGGCGTCCCTCCGCGTGACCCACGTCCGATCCCGGTTGGGAAGGCGGAGACGCTCGCCGAGGGGAGCGACATTGTGATCCTTGGCTTCGGCCCGATCGTCCAGCGTGGTCTTCGCGTTGCTGAGCAGCTGCGCAGTTCCGGCCTCTCCGTCGGTGTTGTCAACGCAATTTGGGCGAGCCCGATTGATGACGCGCTCTATCGACGCCTCGGTCGTAGCAGCAAGATGATCGTCACACTGGAGGAGAGCGTCACCGCGGGCGGATTTGGTGGTGCGGTAGCTGAGTCGCTCGCCGCCGATCAGGCGGCAACAGGCGAGCCGATCAGCGCCACGCTGCTCAGCATCGGCATTCCAGCCGGCGCCTTCGTGGACCACGGAAGCGTCTCAGCGCTGCGTACGCTGATCGGTCTGGACGAGGCGGGGATTGAACGCCAGATCCGCGCCGCATGGGGGGCGCGCCGCGCTCGATAGCCACCCCGCGTGCGCCTCGCTCGGCGAGGCGTAGTACGCGACCGCGCACTCCTCGTATGCGATGATGGCGCCATGCGCCGCTTCGGTTTTGTCTATAACCCTACGAGCGATCTCGCCCTAGAGGCGTGGGATGAGGCCGCCGGTTGGTGCGCCGCCCACGGCATCGAGCACTGGGGTTTCGCCGCAGAGGAGCAGGAGAGTATCGCTAACGCTCTCCCTGGGAGCGAGGTGCTCTTCTCACTTGGTGGTGACGGCACCTTCCTCCGCGCCGCCGCCGCCGTTGCGGCGCATGGCGTCCCACTCCTTGGGGTGAACCTCGGCAAAATCGGCTTCCTCGCCCGCTCGGAGAGCTTTCAACTCGCCGTGGCGCTGCAGGCCTTCGCTGACGGGAAGTGGCGCCTCCAGGAGCGCATGGCGCTGAGCGCTGTGGTGCATCGCGTAAAGGGAGCAACGCGCACCTTCACCGCGTTAAATGATGTGGTGGTTGCGCGGGGGCGCCTTCCGCGCGTCGTGCGCCTTGATGTTGCGATTGGCGAGAGCCACCTTGCCACCTACATTGCCGATGGCGTGGTGATCTCGTCCCCAACCGGTTCAACCGGCTACTCCTTCTCCGCTGGCGGGCCGATCCTTGATCCGCTGAGCCGCAACATCATCGTCACGCCGATCGCCGCATACCTTGCAACCCTTCGCTCGGTTGTTGTCCCTGGAGATCAGAGCGTCACCTGCACCGTAGTTGCAGGGGAGGAGGCGGTGATCTCCATTGATGGCTGGATCGACGAGCCGCTCGAACCTGGTGATCGCGTGACGGTTGCGGCAGCGGCGGCGCCGATTCGCTTTGCAGAGCTCGACGGACTTGCACCCTTCTGGGACCTTGTGCGCCAGAAGGTTGACCTCCTTCCGCGGTGAGTGCGGCGAAAGTGAGTGCGGCGAAAGGTAGCGCGGCGGGCGGCTCACAGATTCGTGAGCTTGGCGTTGCAGGGCTCGCCATCATTGATGCCGTACGCGTAGAGTTCGGCCCCGGCCTCACCGTCCTGACGGGCGAGACTGGCGCAGGAAAGAGTCTCATCGTGGATGCCCTTGCGCTAGCACGCGGCGCGCGTGCAGATGCTGGGGCGATTCGTACTGGTGAGGATCGGTTGCGAGTGGATCTTCTGATGAGCGGCGAAGGTGGCGAGCAGATCATCGTCCGTGAAGTTCACGCGGAGGGTCGCTCTGTGGCGCGCATCGATGATGAACTCGTCACGATCGGACGACTCGCCGCAGAGGTGGCGCCACGCATTGAAATCCACGGCCAACATGATCAGCAGCGGCTCGGTGATCGATCCCGTCAGCGAGATTTGCTTGATCGCTGGTCGAAGAGCCTTGCACTTCGTGAAGAGATTGGGTCACTCGTTGAGGCGCGGGCGAGCCTTCTGAGTGAGTTTGAGGCGCTCGGCGGTGACGGCGCTCGTCGCGAGGCGCTGCTCGTCATTGCGCGTGCCGAGCGTGACGATCTTCTCGCTGCGGCGGTTGAGCCTGGTGAGGGGGAGCGGCTCCGCGAAGAGCTGCGCCGCGCATCCAGTGGCGACCGCATTGAGACGCTCCGTGGCGAGATCCTCGAGCTCCTTGATGGCGATGACTCGGGGATGCGGGGACAGTCACGCCTCTTAGACCGCACGGCGGGGGAGCTACGCAAGCTGGACGAGGGTGCAGCGCCACTAGTAGAGCGCATTAGCGCGCTAGCGATTGAGATTGATGACCTTGCACGCGACGTTGCGGGACGTGGCGCCGCTGAAGCTCCGCCGCGTCCGGTTGCAGAAATTGAGGAGCGACTCGGCCTGATCCTCTCGCTTGAGCGAAGGTTCCGCACCGATGAGGCCGGTCTTGCTGAAGCGCTGGAGCGGGCCGCTGCTGAAGTGCAGCGACTGGAGGGGGCGGTAACGCGTCAGGGGGCGATCACTAAGGAGCGTGCCGAACTCGCGGCACAGATCGGCGCACTGGCGCTGAAACTGCGTTCTGCAAGAACTGCAGGAGCGAGCAGCTTGAAGAAGGCGGTGAATACGGCGCTCAGCGCGCTCGCTCTGCCACCCACGTTTGAGATTGACCTCCAACCTCGTCGTGGCGGGGGCGACGATCCACTTGTTGATGGTGCGCCGTGCCTTGTTGATCGCAGCGGCGGGGATGAGGTGGAGTATCTCTTCGCGCCAAACGCTGGTGAGCCCGCCGCCCCCATCGCGAAGATCGCTTCGGGTGGCGAGTTGAGTCGTGTCTCCCTCGCGCTGGAGGAGGCGCTCAGTGACGCAAGTGAGGGACGGACACTGATCTTTGATGAGATTGATGCTGGGCTCGGTGGGCGAGCGGGTGAGACGCTCGGTCGTAGCCTGAAGCGCATCGCCACACAGCATCAGGTCCTCTGTGTCACCCACCTTCCACAAGTTGCGGCGCAAGCTGATGTGCACCTGCATGTGTCGAAGCGCGAGGAGGGTGGGCGAACCATCACGCAGGTGCGACGCCTCTCCGATGCTGAGCGAGTCGCTGAGCTCGCCTCAATGCTTGCTGGAGATGGCGCTGGGAGTGGAGCTGAGGCGGCTGCACGCGAGCTGCTGGTGAAGGCGGGCCGTCACGGATCATGAGCGGCACGGCGTCGAGTAGCCCGCTCGATCGCATCATTGCGTCGTGTCTCGTTTACCTCAGCGTGGAGCGGAACCTCTCACCGCGCACACTTGAGGCCTACCGTGGCGACTACCGTTCGTTTGCCGCATCGCTCGGTGCGGGAGAGGCGTGGCGCAACGACGCGAAGGCGGCGCAGGAGTGGCTGGCCGATGCGAACGTTGCTGTCTCCACCAAGCGTCGCCGCGCCGCAGCGCTCCGTGTGCTCTACCGATTTGCAGAGGGAGAGGGTGAGCTGACACGGTCGCTGAGTGGTGAGATTGATCTGCCGCGCACGCGACGCAGCCTCCCCGCCGTGCTGCGACCAGACGAAGTGGAACGACTCCTTGTGGCGCTCGCCGCTCCGCGTGACAGTGGCGAACTCGCCGCGGCTGACGCACAGCGCTCGCGCGCACTTGGTGAGTTGCTCTACGGATCTGGTGGTCGCGTCAGTGAGATCGTGGATCTCAATCTTGATGGGATTGATCTCGCCGAGGGGACGGTGCGACTTTTCGGGAAGGGACGGCGCGAACGGGTGGTCCCAATCGGAGAGCCGGCGGCTGATGCGGTGCGGACATATCTAAACGGAGGACGCGCGGCGCATGCTGGCGCTTCCGCTCGAAGCGGCGGCGCAGCCCCTGAGCCATCGGCGCTGCTGTTGGCGCGTGGTGGCGCTCGCCTTCGCCGTGAGGCGGCGTGGACGACGATCCGGACCGCCGCGAGCGCCGCTGGTCTTGGCAGGGAGATTCACCCGCACACGTTGCGCCACTCGTTTGCGACGCACCTCCTTGATGGCGGCGCCGACCTTCGCGTGGTCCAAGAACTGCTCGGGCACGCTGATATCGCCACAACGCAGCTCTACACGCACCTGCTTGGGAGCCACGTCCGTGACGCGTACAAGCGCGCCCACCCACGCGCCTAAGCGGCTACCATCCACCTGATATGGGAGGGGAGAGATGAACCGTTCGGTGATTGCAGAGGGGTTTGAACTTCCGGATCCCGCCGTTGCCGATATTGAGGGGGTCGTCTTCCGCCGCGAGCAGGGTGGCCTCTTCGGTCGCACCCGCTCCTATGTGGCGCTCGGTGAATTCAGCGGCCCGTACGGTCTCCTCCTGGCGCTCATCGAGCGCGACGAACTTGATGTCTGCCGCGTTCCGCTTGCACCGTTCGCCGACGAGTTCCTCCGCTTCTTCGCGGAGATCCCAGACGATCGCCTAGAGACGCTCTCAGCGTTCGTCTCGGTTGCGGCGCAGCTGATCGTGTTGAAGAGTCGCGCCCTCCTGCCACGACCGATCGCCGCAGCGGTGCTTGAGGCGAACGATCTTGATGATGCTGATGACGCAGTCGATCTGCGTGCGCGACTGGTGCGCTATCGCGTCTTCCGCGATGCTGCGCGCGTGCTCGGCGATCGCATGCTGATGCCGCTCTGGCAGCGTGAGCAGCCGACACGCCTCCTGCCGCAGCCGAAACCGGTCTTCACTGAGCCACTCGTCCCGGTGCAGTCCGACCCGCGTCGACTCGCTCGCGCGATGTCGAGGATTGCCGCTCGTCGGCGCCCACTCGCCGCGCTGGCGATGGTGCCAGTCGGCCTGAAGGTTTCTATTGGTGACCGGCTCGCGGCGATCCGCGAAGCGGTGCGGCTCAACGGACTTGTTGGCGTTGACCTGGAGACACTCCTCGGCGGCCGTAAGGATCGTTCGTTCATTGCGGTGACCTTCCTCGCCCTCCTGGAACTCTCAAAGCGCCACGAGGTTGAGGTGAGCCAGCAGACTCTCTGGGGACCGATCATCATTACCGAGCGCGCGAGCGCATAGCGAGCGAGCGACCTATGCAAGAGGGGGAGCGATGAGCGACGAGAAGCGCCAGGCGAAGGTGAACCTCCCTGAGCGTACGCACCCCGCAACCGCCGCGGACCTTGAGGCACTCCTATTCGTCGTTGATCGTCCTCTGACGCGCAAGGAGGCGGCGAAGCTGCTCGAGGCGGATCGCGCCGCGTTCGACCGACTAGTCACGGAACTACAGAAAAGCCTCACCAGTCGCGGGATCACCCTGTTGACGCACGGCGATGAGCTGCAGCTGACGAGTGGCCCAGAGCAGGCGCGCGCCGTGCTGGCATGGATCGGCACTGGCGGTTCTGACATGACCGCCGCCCCACTAGAGACTCTCACCGTGATTGCCTACCGCCAACCGGTGACGAAGGCGGGGATTGAGGAGATCCGCGGCGTTGATGCCGATTACGGTCTTCGTGTCTTGCTAGAGCGCGGCCTCATTGAAGAGGTTGATCGTCTTGAGACTGCTGGACGCCCACACCGTTACGCAACAACGCTCGAGTTCTTGCGCAAGTTTGGACTCTCTTCACTGACCGACCTTCCGGCGCTCGAGGGAGATGCTGAATCACTCCTCCACCTGCAGCTCGTCAGCGAAGCGCCAGGGAGTGGCGGGGCCGCAGATACGGACGACGAGGGGCCAAGTTCGCCAGCTGGCGAAGGAGCACTCGCTGACTGACCTCATCCGCGTCAACGTTCTCGTTGCCGAACGCTCTGGGCTCTCCCGCCGCGGCGCAGACGCCGCGATCGCCGCGCAGCGTGTCACGAGTGCTGGGCGCAAGGTAGAGCTCGGCGAGCGCTTTGAGCCCTCAACACCGCTTGAACTTGACGGGCAGGCGCTGCAGGCTCGTAGCGCAACTACAGTAGATACGAGCGATCCACTCGGTGGCGCCGAACTTCTCGCCTGGCATAAGCCGTGGGGGGTGACCACCACACACGCCGATCCACACGCTGAGATCACGCTGCCGCAGGCGCTGGCGCCACTCTTTGGCGAAGAGCGTGCGACACGCATGCTTTCTATCGGCCGGCTCGACCGCGAAAGCGAGGGGCTGCTCCTACTGACGCCAGAGCGCCGACTCGTCTCACCAATTGCACATCCACGCGCTGGGCTGCAGCGCGGGTACGCGGTGATGTGTGACCAGCCGCTCGGTCACGCAGAGCAGACACGACTCCGCGCCGGCATTCGCCTGACAGATGGCTGGGCGCATGCGCTTGATGCGCGCGACATTCGACCAGAAGACCAACTCCCAGCGGATGTGCTTGATGACGGGTCCGATCCCGCACAGTGGAGCTACATCGCACTCGGCGAAGGGCGCCATCATGAGGTTCGCCGCCTCTACGGTGCGATTGGCCGACCGGTCCGCCGCCTGATCCGCATCTCCTTTGGCCCCGTCCATCTGGCGGGCATCCAGGTTGGCGCATCACGGCCGCTTGAGGCAGACGAGCGTAGTGAGCTCGGCAGCATCCTCCTTGCGGTTGGCAGCCGCGCTGCAGGCTGAGCGAGTACGGCCATGACACAGGTTGCAATTGATGGGCCCGCCTCAAGCGGGAAGAGCAGTGTCGGCACACGCGTTGCCGCGGAGCTCGGCTACGGCTTTCTTGATACTGGGCTGCTCTATCGCGCCGTCACGCGCGCAGCGCTCGACGCTGGCGCGCGGTTCGAAACTTTGGCCAGCACTGAGACGTTGAGCTCGGCACAGATTGATCAGGTGGTACAGCTCGCGCACCTTACCGATGTAGACCTTGAGAGCGGCGGTGCCTCAATCATTGTTGATGATCGAAACTTTGCTGCGAGCGAGCTTGAGAGCGAGGCGGTTGAGCGCGCGGTTGCCACTGTTGCTGCGCTCGCAGATGTGCGTGCCGCACTGCGCACGATTCAACGCGAGATTGCGATGCGCGGCGGTGTGGTCTTGGCCGGTCGAGATATTGGGACGGTCGTCTACCCGGAGGCGCGCCATAAGTTCTTCCTTGACGCATCTGCTGAGGCGAGGGCGCTGCGTCGGGCGCTACAGCGTGGGTATGCGGCGGGATCAGCTGAACACCATGAGGCGCTGCGGAGCCTTGCGGCACGTGATCAGGAGGATCGCACGCGAGCCGTTGCGCCACTTCGCGCCGCCGACGATGCGCAGGTCATTCTGACCGACGATCTTGGACTTACCGACGTGGTAGATCTGATCGTGCGCCAGGTTCGTCGCTAGCGCGCAGATGGGGCTTGAGCGTCCACCACTCGGCATGCGACTCTCCGATGCGTTTGGCGCATGGGTGATTCGGCGCCTTGCACGCGAGGTTATTGTCGATGGGCTGGAGCACATTCCGCGCCAAGGCGGTGTCATCCTTGCTGGCAACCACATCTCCTGGGTTGACCCTGTCTTTCTCGCCTGTTGGCTTACGCCGGCAACAGGCCGCGCCATCAATTGGATGGGGAAGGCGGAGGCACTGCGCTGGCCACTCGTCGGGAGCTTCCTGCGTATCAACGGTGTCTTCGGCGTGCGCAGGGGGAGCGCCGATCTTGAAGCCTTCCGCTTAGCGGAGGGTGTGCTGCGTAGCGGCCAGGTGCTCGGCATCTATCCAGAGGGGACGCGGTCACGAGACGGGCGCATCGGCGAATTCCATGACGGCGTTGCGCTGTTGGCGCTGCGCAGCGGCGTATCGGTCCTCCCTGTTGCGGTGAGTGGCACGGAGCGGATGTGGGCGCCAGGCGCACTGATCCCACGTCGTGTCGATCGCGTGCGTCTGACGATCGGCGCACCACTCCACTTCACGCACCCAGTGGGGGAGCGCCCGCAGCTCGCCACGGTGAGCGGAGCGATCCACGACGCAGTCGCAGCCCTCCTCCCAGCCGACTACCGCCGCCACTAGCCGCAGGTTTCGTCCCTGCCGGGGGCTCAGGGAGCCTCCTGTGCGCCGTCTGATGCGTGGCTGGGACTCCGAGAGCCGACTAGGGGATAATCGCCGCATGGGAAGCGTTGAGAGCATCAGTATCGCCCGCCGCACTGGCGTCTGCTATGGCGTCCGCGAGGCGATTGACAAGGCGAAGCTTGCGAGTGCGGAGGGGAAGGCGACCCATACGCTCGGCCACGTGGTGCACAACGAGGGACTGATTGCTGACCTGCATCAGCGCGGCATTGAGAACGTTGAGAGCCTCGATCAGGTGCAGGAGGGTGCGGCGGTGGTGATCCGCGCGCATGGCGTTACCCCTGAAGTGCTGGAACGTGCAGTAAGTCGTGGCCTTGAGGTGATTGATGGGACCTGCACCTGGGTGGTGCAGGAGCATCGTGAACTGGCGAAGCTGGTGGATGAGGGGTACGACATCGTCCTCCTTGGAACGCCGAACCACCCGGAAGTTGTGGGGCTTCTTGGGTTCGCGCCGGACGCGATCCTTGTTGACGAAGAGGAGGACTGGGTCAAGATCCCGCGCCGAAAGCGGATGGCGCTGATCACGCAGTCAACGCAACCGCCATGGAAGTTTGAGCGTCTCGCCGCCTTCATGGTCTCACGCTGTCACGAGCTCAAAGTAGTCAACACCGTCTGCCCCGTCACCATCCGTCGTCAAGAGGACACACTGGAGGCGGCGCGAGCGGTTGACCTGATGGTCGTTGTTGGCGGGAGCAAGAGCGCCAATACGAAAGAGCTGACGCGACTCTGCGAGATCAATGGGACGCGTGCAGTGCAGATTGAATCTGCGAAGGAGCTCACCGATGCGGCGCAGTTTGCTGGCGTGAAGCGCGTGGGGGTAACTGGTGGCACGAGCACCCCGATTGAAGACCTTGAGGTGGTCGTGCGAACCATTGCTCAGCTTGCTGGCACGGAGGGGATGAAGGCGAAGGCGGCGGAGATTGCGCATGAGGCGCTCGCAGCCGCGGCAACGCCCCAGTACCGCACCACATCGCTGAGCACTTCGGACGCCTCGTGACCCGGCGCTCGGAACGCGCTGGGAGCGCGGTGGAAGAGATCACGCAGGAGCGACTGCCGCTGGTTGCACTGGTCGGTCGGCCGAACGTTGGGAAGAGTACGCTCTTCAATCGATTCGTTGGCGAGCGCCGCGCCGTGGTGGAGGATCGCGCAGGAACAACACGTGACCGACTGATTGCGATCGCTGACTGGAACGGCTTCCGCTTCCGTCTCGTTGACACTGGCGGGATGCAGCCGTCGCAGGGAGACGTGATTGACGTTGCGGTACAGGATCAGGCGCGGATGGCAGTAACAAACGCCGATCTCATCATCCTAGTTGTGGATGCTGCAACCGGCCCAAACCCAGGCGACGCCGAGGTGGCGCTACTGCTGCGCAAGAGCGGGAAGCCGATCCTGCTCGCCGCGAACAAGGCAGACAACATTGATCGCGAGCGTGCCTCGCACGAGTTTGCCTCGCTCGGTTTTGATGCGATTTATCCAGTCAGCGCGCAGCACGGGATCGGCTCGGGCGACCTGCTCGACGTACTCATTGAGAGCCTGCGCGGCCTCCCCGCGGATAGCGGCGTGCAGACACGTGAGGGTGAGGTAACGGTTGCGATTGTTGGCCGCCCTAACGTTGGTAAGTCGAGCCTCTTGAACCAGCTCCTCGGTGAGGAGCGGACGGTGGTGAGCGATGTGCCAGGAACGACGCGCGACGCGATTGACGACCAGATTGAACATGCCGGTCGGCACATCACACTCGTTGACACGGCGGGGATCAAGCGTCGTGGCAAGATCGCCTCTGGGCCTGTTGCAGAGAAGTACGCCACCGTCCGTTCAGTCGCCGCACTTGATCGCGCCGATGTGGCCCTGCTGATCATTGACGCATCAACAGGACTCCAGGCGCAGGACCTTCATGTTGCGGGCTCGGTGATCGACGCTGGTAAGGGGCTTGTCATTGTGATGAACAAGTGGGACCTGGTCGATAAGGACGGCTTCACCTTTGATACGGCGATGGGCCTGATTCGCCGCCAGGCGCCCTTCCTTGACTTTGCGACGATCGTCTCCATCTCTGCGCTGACCGGACTTCGCGCCACGAAGGTGCTTGATGCGGCGATTGCGGCGGCCGACGCGCGGCAGCTGCGCATCCCAACAGGCGCGTTGAATCGCCTTGTCGCCGAGGCGGTCGCTCGGCAGGGGCCGGTGCATAGCGGCAGTAAGCGACCGAAGATTCTTTACGCGGCACAGGCGGCCACGCCGCCCCCCACCTTCGTCCTCTTCGCCCGCAACGCAGCGCAGGTGCACTTCAGCTGGCAGCGCTTCCTTGAGAATCAGATTCGTGAGCGCTACCCGCTCAACGGCACGCCAATCCGGATCGTGGTGCGCGAGCGCTCCGCCGAAGAGGGTCGTGAGCGTGGCAAGGGCGGCGGCCGCACCGGAGGCGGCTCTCGATGATTCGCATCCTTGGCGCTGGCGCCTGGGGGACCGCACTCGCCGCACTCTGGAGCCATCCGCAGGACGGCACGCCCACGGCCGAGATTGAGCTGATCGCACACACCGCCACTGAGGCGGCGGCGATCTCCGCGAGCCATCAGAATCCCCGCCGCCTCGCTGGCGTCACGCTCTCTCCATCGGTCCGCGTGCGCTCAACTGAAGAGGAGCTTGCTCCACTCGGCGCAGGGGATCTCCTCGTCATCGCTGTGCCATCCGACGCAATTCGACACGCCCTGCCGCGTGCAGGGGTCGGCGCCGCGAAGATCGTGATCGCCTCCAAGGGGCTCAGCCGGGAGGGGGAGCGCACCTCGGAGTCTGCGGCTGCCGCTGGGGCAAATCCGGCATCCATCCTGATTCTCTCTGGGCCGAATCTTGCAGGCGAGATCGCCGCAGGGAAGCCGGCCGCCGCGGTACTTGCCGCACGTGGTGAGGGTCGCGATGCAGTACTGCAACTCCTTGCCCGCCCCACGTTCCGCCTCTATCTGAGCGATGACCCGATCGGCGTTGAGATCTCAGGGTCACTGAAGAATGTGCTCGCAATCGCTGTGAGCGGCATCCGCTCACTCGGCTACGGCGAGAACGCCGCCGCCGCCCTCTTAGCGCGTGGCGTTGCGGAGATGGCGCGCCTCGCTGAGGCGTGCGGTGGACGGAGCGAAACCGCCTTCGGGCTCGCTGGCGTTGGTGACCTTGTGCTCACCGCATCAAACACCGGTTCGCGCAACGCACGCCTTGGTGAGCTGCTCGCCTCTGGAATGCCCGTCGCTGCCGCCGTTGAGAAGATCGGCGCAACCGTTGAAGGGATCCCTACCGCGCATGGCGCGCTACAGCTCGCCGCAAAGCTCGGCGTGGAGATTCCCATCACCGCCGCGGTGGTTGCCGCACTTGAACACGGTGTCTCCATTGAGCGTCTCGCCCAAGGGCTGTTGGGCCGCGCTCCAACAGGGGAGTGGCACTAACCACTCACGGTGAGCGCTGCTAGAATCTCGGCTCACAAATCAAACGGAGCGTAGTTAAACGGAGCGTAGTTAAACGGAGCGTAGCGCAGCTTGGTAGCGCGCTTGCCTGGGGGGCAAGAGGTCGCAGGTTCAAATCCTGTCGCTCCGACCAGATCACAAGATATGAAAAGGCCCGGGGTTTCCCCCGGGCCTTTTCTACGCGACACGAGTCGCGTGTTCGATCTGTTTAGCGGCCTGAGTTCTTCAGGGTTGCGATCTTCCAGATGAGGAGACCGTAGCCTGGCTTCGCCAGGATGTCCGCAATCGTGTAACCGATCTGCTTCAGCACGA
This sequence comes from Chloroflexota bacterium, assembly GCA_026389555.1. Classification (GTDB taxonomy): domain Bacteria; phylum Chloroflexota; class Limnocylindria; order Limnocylindrales; family Limnocylindraceae; genus Limnocylindrus. The sequence continues at coordinate 70,517 of JAPLHQ010000072.1, read as the reverse complement.
GCCCGTCCCCAGCCGTCAGGCCGAGGCTGGTCGAAATCGTTGGAAGGAGATAGGCGATTGGATAGACACCCCACGTGGCGATAAGCACAACGCGGAGTACCTTGAAGATCCCCTGGATCTCCTTGCTCTGCTTCTTGAAGGAAGCATCAATCCCACCGAAGAGGTCGCGCAAGATCAGGACGAAGAAGATCGTGCTGATAGCGCCCCAGATCGTGCGTGAGGAGTCAAGAACCACGGAGGTCTGGACATCCAACTCGCCGATGTATCCGGTTGCGATCATGAGGAAGGCGTAGAGCACGTTTCGCTGGATCAGCTTGCTCTCAACCTTCTTGTCCAAGCGAAGGACGAGGATCAGCTCTGCGACGAGGAGTGGCACCGTGAGGAGCCAGTCAACGTAGCGGTAGCCCTCGTTGAACGCGCCTGGGTTTCCGACACCCGCCGTGGCGACCCACGAGTCGAAGATGCGGACGTAGTGGTAGAACGCGATCAGCACAACAGTGGCTGACAGCGTGACTGCCATGCGGTTCCCTTCCTTCAGCGATCCCCTTGCGGAGACGAAGAAGAAGAAGCTCGCACCCATCGCCGCGATGGCGAGGGACATAAAGTTATAGACCAACTGATATCCCAACTCTGGACTCATTGACCCTCCCTAACCTTTTGGCGGCACAACGCACCGCTGGGGCGATTATGGCGCAAATGACCGAAAGATTCACTAGCCGCTACGGGGGTTGCGCAGGCTGTTGTTTGTAACAATTGAGCCTGCCTCGGCACGCCTGTGAGGGGGGAGGCGCTACGATGCCGCGAGGAGGTACTGATGCCAGCGATCGTTCAGCTCACACGCATCGAGCCGGTCCACCTCGCGCGCCTTGAGGCGCAGGGGATCTTCACAACGGGCCTCCTCCTTGAACGGAGCGAGACCCCAACACGTCGCCAGACCCTTGCCGACCAGACCGACGCCTCCCTTGCCGATGTTGGCGAGTGGCGAGATGAGGCACTGCTCCTGAATCTCGCCTTCTTCGGCCCATCCGAACATCAGCTGCTCGCAGCGGCGGGCTACCCCGGGATTCAGGCACTCGCGGAGAGCGAGTGGGGAGACTTCCAGGCTGCGGTAACACGAGCGGCAGTCCTGCTCGGACGAGTTGCGCCAGATCCGCTCTCAGTCAGGTCATGGTGGGAGCAGGGTCGCGTCCTCGTCGACGCGTGAACGCGTTGCGCCGCGTCGCGCGGCGAGCGCTGCTGGCCGTTGTGGTGCTGGTTGCGCTGCTCGCTCTCACGCTGCTCCTCTTCCTTCTTCCACCCGTCGTCCATGCGCTGCTCGACCTTTCGAGCGCCCCCGCCCTTCTCGGAGTTGAACCACCGACTGCGTATGCGCTCTCTGATGCGCTCGTACGCGATCTCCTCTTCGGTGGAGCCTTTAACGCACAACTGGGCGACGACGTCTTCTTGAGCGCTGCTGAACGCTCACATCTTGTAGATGTTGGCGTCCTCTTTCGTGCGCTCGTTCTGGTCGGCGCAGGTGCGTTTGCTCTCCTCTCTCTGCTCGCCGTGCGACGAAGGCGATGGGCGCTGCAAGGGGTTCGCGATGGAGCGGTGCTGCTTGGCGCGGGAGCTGCGCTCGTTGGAGGCGCCTTCCTCTTCGCCTTTGATGCAACGTTCACCGCAGCACATCAGCTGCTCTTCCCAGCAGGGACCTGGACATTTAATCCCGCAACGGATCGTCTGGTGCAGCTCTACCCCGAAACCTTCTGGGTGGCGGCGGCGATTGGATTCTGTGCTGTGCTCGTCGTTACCGCGGCGGCCGGCTTCCGTGCCGCACGACGACGGAGGCGATAGATGAGCGCGCTCTATCTGCTTTCAATCATCGGCTCGATCGTTGGCATCCGTGGCCTTGCGCTGCGCTGGAGTCGGCAGACGCGACGCGAGGTGCTACTTCCGGTTGTGATTGCAACGACGATTGGGTTTCTGCTCGTGGATACACTTGGGCTCGCTCGAGGGTGGTTTGCGACACCTTCTAGCGCAACGGTGCTCTCCCTCCCTGGCGCTGGCCCTCTCGGTCGCGGGTTTCCTATTGAAGAGCCACTCCTCCTCTTCGGCATCACATCACTTCTTGTGGTTGTTGCTGATGCTGTTGGGAAGGGGAGAGTTTCCAGCGGCGTAACGCTCGGTCTTCCTCGCGGCGTGTTCGATGCCTGCATTGGCGCACTGAGTGGCGGGTTGCTGCTGGCGCTCTTGAGTGGCGCTGAATACAGCGTTGCGGCTGGGGTGCTTGCCGGAGCGGGGGTGGCGCTTGCCGCGCAACTACTACGGCGCGATCACGGTACTCGCGTCGCTGCGTTCGTCTTCATCGTGTTGACACTGATCTTCGATAACGTGCTCTGCCACCTAGGAGTGCTGACGTATCCAGGGGAGCCACGTAGTGGCGTCTTGCTTGGCGCAGCGCCAGTCGAGGATCTGCTTTATGCCGTTGGGCTCGCAGGTGTGGCGTTGCGCTTGCGTGCAGAGGTGCTGCTAGGGGAGGGGAGCGCATGGAGGATCTTCCTCGCTGCGCGGCCAATCTCGTGGGTAAACACCGCGCTCCCATTCGTTGGAGGTGTGCTCGCCGCCGGTGCTGGAGAGACGCTCGGCGGATGGCTGCTTGCTCCGATCCTCTGGTGGGGAGCTGGGTACAACCTCTACCTCTACGGCATCAATGATCTCTACGACCGTGCCAGTGACGCGGCAAATCCGCGCAAGGGTGGTGCGGAGGGTGCGCTCCTTCGCGGCCGCGACCTTGCCCCGCTTCGCGTTGCGCTCGTGGCGGCGGGACTGGTGCCGGCGCTGATTATGGCGATCGCCCTCCCTGCGCCGGCGAACCTTCTGCCGCTGATTGCGATCCTCTTTGCAACGCTCTACAGCGCTCCCTGGCTTGTGCGGGCGCGTGCGGTTCCACTGCTTGACTCGGCTGTCTCCTCAATACATTTTCTGATCCCGCCGGCCGCAGGGCTCCTCCTCGGCGTCACGTTGGATTCAGCGTGGATCGCGCCACTTCTGGCCCTTGCGCTCTGGGGCGTTGCGAGCCATGCGCTTGGCGCGCTGCAAGACGTGTCGGCTGACAAGCGAAGCGGGATTGCCACAGTCGCAACACTGCTTGGGGAGCGCCGTACCCCGCAGATGATTCTGCTCGTCTATCTGCTCGCCGCACTACCACTCCTTGCTCAGCCCAACCTGCTGATGCAGCTCGCTGCGGCTATTCCGATCGCAAGCGGCTGCTCGGTGCTCCCACTTCTCCGTGGGAGGCCAAGCTGGGGGGCGGCCCGTGCTGCATGGCGCCGATTCCTCTGGCTCAACGCACCGCTCGGAGCGGTCGCCTCAATCCTTCTGCTCCAGAGCCTTCAGTGAGCGAGCCGGTTCCAGCGGAGCTTGAGCGCATTGACGATCTTCTTGCCCGTCTCTTGGCGCAGGTCACGCCGCTCCCTGCGGAGCGAATCGCTATTAGTGATGAGACAGCCGCCTCGCTGATCGGGCGGACGCTCGCCGAACCGCTCTACGCGGCTGTTGATCACCCCCCGTTTGATGTTTCGGCAATGGATGGCTGGGTTACGACGTTGGCTGATGGGGATGGAGCGTCCAGCGGCGCGCCGCGGCGACTCGCCTGCGTTGGAGATGCGGCTGCAGGTCGCGCACTAAGTGCCGCGCCGCTGCGCGATGGAGAGTGTCAGCGCATTGCTACTGGCGCACCAATTCCAGAAGGTGGCACAACAGTGATCCCTGTGGAGCGGAGCAGCATCGCGGATCCAGATCGCGGCGGAGTACGACTGCAGCGCGTCCCAGCGCAGCTTCCAGCGCATGTATGGGTGAGCGGTCGCGTCAAAGTCGGTGCGCACATTCGCCGACGCGGCGAGGATCAGCGCGTGGGGAGTCTTCTCGCTGAAGCCGGTGCGACGATTGATGCTGGGCTGCTCGCCGTCATCTTTTCGAGTGGTGCAGCGGATCTCTCCCTTGTGCGGCGACCAAGGGTTGCACTGCTGACAACGGGTGATGAACTACTCAACGACGCGGCTGATGGAGGGATTCGCGACAGTAATGGCCCCGCTCTCGCCGCACTCATTGCTGCGGAAGGAGGCGAGGTCGTTGCGCGTGCACATGTTGGTGATACGGCCGAGGCAACCGGTGCGGTCGTTGCCGCGCTCGCCGCGCAGGCTGACCTGCTGGTGACAACAGGAGGAGTCAGCGTGGGCGCGCACGATCATGTTGGTGCAGCGCTCGCAACGACCTTTGAGCTCGTCGTCTGGCGCCTTGCAATTCAACCCGGGAAGCCACTCCTCCTCGGTCGACGGCGCGCTGGCGGCGATGGCGCACTCTGGGCGATCGGCCTCCCTGGGAATCCGGTGAGTGCGTTTGTCGTAGGCGTTGAGGTTGCGCTCCCACTCCTTCGGGCGCTCTGCGGACGACCGGCACGCGGGCTACGAGCTGTTGGACTGCTTGAGGAGCGCGTCGAGAGTCCGCTCGGGAGGCGCTCCTTCCTTCGCCTCGCTGCACTCCGCGACGAAGACGGCGCATCGCTGCACGATCCATTAGGTCGCGTACGGGTACGACTGGCAGGCGAGCAGGGGAGCCATCAGGTCTCAGTGCTGGCGCGGACCGACTATTTGGGGGTCGTGCCAGAAGAGATTGCTGAGTACGCCGCTGGCGAAGTGATTGAGCTGCATCCACTTCCGCGCGCATCACGTCGCATCACCGCGCCAAACGGCTAGGATCAGCGCATGGAAGAGCAACGCCTCACGCATGTTGGTGCAGATGGGCGCGCAACGATGGTTGATGTTGGCGCGAAGCCCATCACCGATCGGCGCGCCGTTGCTGCGAGCCGCGTCGCCGTCTCCGCCGAAGTACTTGATCTGATTGAGCGCGGAGAGACACCGAAGGGTGCGGTCCTGAGTACCGCCGAACTTGCTGGCGTCCAGGCGGCGAAGCGTACCGCCGAGCTGATCCCACTCTGCCACCCACTCGCTCTCTCACTGGTGCAGGTTGACTGTTCGGTGGATCGTGCCGCTGGTGCGGTAACGATCCGCGCCGAGGTGCACTGCACCGGACAGACCGGAGTAGAGATGGAGGCACTCACCGCCGCCTCAGTTGCGGCGCTCACCGTCTACGACATGATCAAGGCGATTGATCGGGGTGCGGTCATTGGGCCAACGCAGCTTTTGGAGAAGTCTGGCGGCGCGAGTGGCACGTGGAGGCGAGATGGCTGACGAGAAGCGCAGCGTCCTTATTGTCACGGTGAGCGACTCAGTCTCCGCTGGGACGCGAGAAGATCGCTCGGGAACCCTCGCCGCCGCCGCAATGGAGGCGCACGGCTGGGAGGTCTCTCGCGCAACAGTTCCAGACGAGCGCGACCAGATCAGCGCACTGCTGAGTGAACGCGCGGGGAGTGTCAACGTCATCTTGACAACAGGTGGCACGGGACTGACGCCGCGTGATGTAACACCTGATGCAACGAAGCCGCTTCTTGAGCGAGAGATCCCAGGCATTCCAGAAGCGATTCGCATGCTCGGTCGCTCGCAGACGCCGGCGGCGATCCTCTCGCGCGGCGTTGCAGGCGTCCTGCGCGGCAGTCTGATCGTCAACATGCCTGGTGGGAGCGGCGCAGTCCGCGATGGTCTCGCCATCCTTCTCCCGGTGCTGGAGCACGCCTGCGAGACGATCGCAGGGCCTGTCGACCACGGCTGACCGCCCGCTACGCCCTCCTCGGGGCTACTCAGGGCCGCTAGAGCGTGTGTAGACTCGGCGTACCACCACAATGGGTGGGAGAGACGAGGAGGCTCAGTGCGCTGTCCGTCCTGCAAAGAGCCCGACACGCGGGTGGTGGATTCACGCGACCTCGATGAAGGGAGCGTCATCCGTCGTCGCCGTGCCTGCCGTATCTGCGGCACCCGTGTCACCACCTATGAGCGCGCCGAACTTGCCAAGCTCTACGTGGTGAAGCGCTCCGGCTTGCGCGAGGAGTACGACGCGCTGAAGCTGCTTGATGGCCTACGCACCGCACTTGTTCGTCGCCCGGTCCCCGTTGATGCGCCAGAGCGCGCAATGGAGGCAATCGAGGCGCAGATTCGTGCCAGCGGGTCAACGGAGATCTCTACGGCGCGCATCGGCGCACTCGCCATGGCGGCACTGCGTGAGATTGATCAGATCGGCTACATCCGATTCGCGAGCGTCTACCAGTCGTTTGAGGACCTCGCCACCCTGAAGCGCGAAGTCGACACGCTCGTAGAGGAGAAGGGGGCTGGTGGTGGAAAGCGCCGCCGTCGCCCTTCTGTGGAGAGCGAAGCATGAGCGTCCTCTCTGATCGCGACCTGCGCGCCGCACTCGTCTCTGGTGAGATTGCGGTTGAGCCGTTTGACGATCGCGATGTGCAGCCGGCTTCAATTGACCTACACCTCGACCGCACCTTCCGCGTCTTCCGCAATAACCGCTACGGCTACATTGATCCGCGCGCTGAGCAGCCGGAGCTCACCGATCTTGAGGTGGTGGGGGAAGGGGAGCGCTTCATGCTGCACCCAGGCGAGTTCGTCTTGGGTCAGACGCTTGAGCGGATCAGTGTTGGCAACGCACTCCTCGGTCGGCTTGACGGGAAGTCGTCACTCGGTCGACTCGGCCTCTTGATTCACTCAACCGCCGGATACGTTGATCCCGGCTGGATTGGGAACCTAACGCTCGAACTTGGCAACGTCGCGCGGCTCCCGATCGCCCTCTATCCAGGGATGAAGATCGGCCAGATCTCCTTCCATCGCATGTCGAGCACCGTGGATCAGCCATATGGCAGCAAGGAGCTGCGCAGTCGCTATCAGGGGCAGACGGAGCCAACCGCATCAGCGATCCACGTTGACTTTGATGCCACGCGACGTGAGACCGAGCGCTCGTAGGGGATGAGCGCCGCTCCGTTGAGTGGACCGCGACCACCTCGCCGTATCGATCTCGGTGGGGTCAGAGTAGATCTGCTGCAGATCGGAACCTTCCGCAGCGATGCGGGTGCCATCTTCGGTCCTGTGCCGCGCACCACGTGGGAGCCGCTCGTTCACACAGAGATTGATGCCGCGTCACGCCTGCTGCAGTCACTGAATATCCTCCATGCGCAGACGGGTTCCGCGAGCCTGTTGCTCGAGACGGGGATGCTCGCCGCAGGAAGCACACAAGAGGATGAGCTTGTGCACTCTGTGAGCGCACGTGATGCACTCCTTGCGGCAGGGATAGATGTGGATGCGCTGCGCTTCGTCCTACCGAGCCATCTACATCGTGACCATGCTGGCGGTCTCGTCACCAGCAGCGGAGCCGCCGCCTTCCCGAAGGCGACGATCGTCGCGCCGCAGGCGGAGATTGACGCTGTGGCGAGTCGTTCGGCGCGGGCCCGCGCCGCCTACGACGCACCGCTCCTGCAGGCGCTCTTTGCCGAATCGGAGCCGGAGCCGTTCATCTCAGAACGCCAGCTCCTCCCGCAGGTTGAGCTGCGCCTACTTGGCGGGCATACGCCCGGATCACAGGCGACGATCATTCGTGGGAGCGAACGGACGCTGCTCTTCATGGGCGATCTGTTTATGCGCCCGTGGCAGGCGAATCCGCGCTGGGTCACATCCTATGACGATGCCGCTTGGGTCTCCGTTGATGCGAAGGCGGCAATCTTTGCCGAGGCTGCGGCAGAGCAGTGGCTCATCGTGCAGAGCCATGAGCTAGAGGCACCAGTCGGCCACCTTGTTGCGGATCGCGATCGCTTCCGCTTTGTTGCCGAATAGGGCGTGTAGCGCATAGCCCTCGCTGTCCGACTTCGCTACGGAGTTAAGAGCGGCTCAATGAGCGTTGCACCGTCGGCCGCGGTGAAGGGCCTCGGCAGGACGGCGAGGACGCGACCGCTCGGATCGAGCAGGATCTTTGTTGGGAGGCCACCCGCCGCAGCGGCACGAAAGAGCGCGCCATCCGCATCTAGAACGATCGGATACTCCAGCCCGTAGCGTTCCGCATAGGCAGACACACTCCCTTGCAGCTCCTGCACAGAGATGCCGATGATCTGAAGTCCGCGCTCGCGATAGGCGCGATCAAAGGCGCGAAGGATTGGCGTCTCCTGTTGGCATGGCGGACACCAGGTGGCGAAGAGGTCAACGATGATGAGTTGGATCGGTGGGAGCCCTGCAGCTGCGCGCGCATCCACCGCTTCGCCGTAGCTGCTGCCGTCCGCAAGGAGCGCTTCGGCAGGGATGGCGAACTCGCTGTCAATCACGGGCCCGGTCGCGTCAGGGTCAATCACGTAGCGCCCATCAGCGTTGATGCCGAGCGGAGGAGTCGTGCTGGTTGGGATGTTTGTGCCCGCGAGCGCGAGGAGGACGGCGGCAAGGAGTGCGAGTGCGCCGATTCGGATGAGCGTACGTCGAGGGAACGGTCCAATCATCTCCACGTACTAGAGCCCTTGGATTCCTGGGAGGAGGCGGGCCAGTGTTGGAAGGAGTCCGGCGGCGATCGCGAGTCCGACCGCCGCAACGAGGAGGCCGCCGACTCGGCCAGCGAGGCGCGTCCCTCTCCGCAAGCGTGAGAGGAGCGCAGGGAGTCGATCAGCGTTTCGCTGCGCAACAACTCCCAGCCCAATGAATGGGAGGCCGAGCCCCGCGCTGTAGCTGAGTAGGAGTGCAACGGAGCCGATCGGATCGCTCCCTGTTGCGGCGAGCGCAAGGATTGAGCCGAGCACGATCCCGATACACGGCGTCCATGCCACCGCAAATGCGGCGCCAAGGAGGAGGCTGCCACTGCGCCCAGCGGCGGAGTAGCTATGGGGCGCCTGGCTGCGATCAAGGATTGGGATGCGCACAACGCCTGCAAGGTGCAGGCCGCCGAAGAAGACAACGAGACCGAGTGGAAGTTGCACGATGGGTAGAACCGATCCAAGTGCACCGCCAGCGTATGCGGCGCCGACGCCGAGGAGGGTGAAGATGGCACTGAATCCACTCACAAAGAGGAGTGCATGGAGCGTTGCCGACTCACCGCTCGCTAACGATGCGAGTCGGCCAAGGTATGCCGGGACGAGTGGAAGAACACACGGGGAGAGGAAGCTCAAGAGTCCCGCCGCGACTGCGGTGAGGAGGCTCACCTCAGACATGCTGCACCGTGTCATCAACCTTGGCGATAAACGTTGCAATGCGCATCTGACTCGTTGCATGCGAGAGGAGTTGACCCCCGTATTCAACGGCAGGGATCTCCGTGAGGAGGCGTTGATGCAGCGCTGGATCCCCCTCGACATTGATCTCGCTAATGACGAGCGGGGTGGGGGAGGCGGCCACAATCTGGCGGAGGGCTGCAAGGGCCTCCACGCAGAGTTCGCACTCGGGCCGACTGTAGAGGGTGATGCTGCGCGTCTCCATCCCCGTATTCTCCCACGCGGCGCTGGGCTACCATCTTGACGGGCCCCCGTAGCTCAGTGGATAGAGCGCCGCCGTCCTAAGGCGGGCGTCGTCGGTTCGATTCCGGCCGGGGGCACCAGAGGAAGCGGCAGGATGGAGGCAGCGTGAGCGAGTCACAGATAAAGAAGGAGATCCCTGACTTCCAGCAGCCCCCAGATGTGGGGGTGCTGCGAAACGGCGCCTTCCTGCGCCTCTGGATCGCCCAACTCCTTACGCAGATCGGCGGCAACGTCGTCCTCTACGGACTCACCGTTCTTGTTGCGGAGCGGAGTAGCTCCACCTCAGCGCTGAGCCTCCTCTTCTTGAGCTTCCTCGTCCCCGCCGTCCTCCTCTCGCCGATCTCTGGCGTTTGGGTGGATCGCCTCGATAAGCGACTCGTCTTGGTCGTGGCGAACCTTTCGCGCGCCGCCGCCTTCTTCCTGATGCTTGGTAGCGTCGACTCGCTTGGGGCCGTGATGCTGCTGAACATCTTTGCGAGCTTCATGACGACGGTCTTTGCGCCGGCGGAGCTTGCGATGATCCCGCTGCTCGTCCGAAGAGATCAGCTCACATCAGCAAACGGACTCTTCACCTTCACCCTGAATGCAGCCTTCGCGCTCGGCTTTGCACTGCTCGGCCCCGCCGTTGTGCGCATCGCCGGACCAGAGGCAGCCATCGTGTTCGTTGCAGGTCTCTTCCTGATCGCTGGAATCCTGTGCATTGGCCTTCCGGCTGCGCCACCCACCGCACACGCAGAGGGCCTGCGCGCCTCAACACGGGAGACGACACGGACTACAACATCTGAACTAATGGAGGGGCTGCGCTACATCCGCGCGAACGGCTCTGTCCTCTGGTCGCTCACCTATCTTTCAATTGCCGCAAGCGTCGTTGGCCTAATGGGCGTTCTCGGGCCAGAGTACGTTGCGAATGCGCTCGGACTTGAGGCTCGCGACTTCTGGTTGATCGTCTTGCCGATTGGGCTTGGTGTGGTCACGGGAATCTTGGCGCTGAACAGTTGGGGGCAGGCAATCTCTCGCCGCCGACTCATCGAAGGAGGGCTGCTCGGTGTTGGCGCCGGCCTCGCCCTCCTCGCGCTCGCCGAACCGATCAGTCGTGCGATCTCTGATGGCGCCAGCGTGCTCGGCGGACTTCCGATCGGCAGTGGCGCATCAGCGCTCGCCACCGTGATCTTCGTCGCCTACTTTGCTGGTGCCTCTTATGGTCTCGTCGCCATTCCAGCCCAGACTGCGCTGCAAGAGGAGTTGCCAGAGGAGGTGCGTGGGCGTGTCTTCGGCGTGCTCAACATGCTAGTCAGCCTTGGCAGCTTTGCGCCGATTATTGCGGTAGGACCGATCGCCGATGCGATTGGCGCAACGAATACGCTCCTCGGTGTGGGGATCTTGATCGCGGTGGTGGCGCTGCTCTCGATCGTCCGCGGACCGCGACACAGTGCAACGGCGCCGAGCGCCTAGTTCTTGACGACTAGTTTCAGAAGCTAGTTCCGAGCGCCGCTCATGCGCGAGAGCGCAACGGCAACCTTTGCCGCAAGCGATGCGTTTGACGCTGCGAGTGCAAGATTCGCCGGAATCGAGCGTGATGCCGTCGCGGCGGCAATTGCGGCGAGGATGCGCGGAGTTGCCGCTGGGCCGGTTGCCCCGGCTGCCGCTGCAGTGGCAAGGCCTTCTTCGATCGCGGCGGCAATCTCTGCAGATGGGATTTCGTCGGCGCGAGGGATCGGGTTGGCGATAAGGAGGCCTCCTGGCCAGCCTGCATCGCGTGCCGCGTTCATCGTGGCGGCGATCGCGTCTGGTGTCTCTACACGGTGAGCAATCTTTAGCCCGCTACTGCGACTCCAGAAGGCGGGGAACTCGTCTGTCTGATAGCCGACCACTGGAACGCTGAGCGTCTCGAGCACTTCCAGTGTCTTGGCAAGATCAAGGAAGGCCTTCGCCCCAGCGCTCACCACGGCGACTGGGTGACGTGCCATGGCGCCAAGGTCAGATGAGACGTCAAAGCTCTGCTCCGCGCCGCGGTGCACGCCGCCAATGCCGCCTGTGGCGAAGATGCGGATGCCAGCGAGATGGGCGATTGCGACCGTTGCTGAGACGGTGCTGACGCCAGCGCCGAGACGCGCAGCCATCGCACCGTAAAGATCGCGCTCCGCAAGCTTCTGCGTTGCGTTAAGAAGCCGATCCTCTTCGCCAGGCTCTACGCCAGCGACGAGCTGGCCATCAAGGAGGCCGGTGAGTGCGGGGACTGCACCCTCCGCGCGAATCGCCGCGTTAACCCTGTCAAAACAATCGCGGTTGTGTGGAGCGGGGAGCCCGAGCGCTGAGGTGATCGTTGACTCAAGCGCAACAACAGGACGCCCCTCACTGAGCGCTGCTGCAACTTCGGACGAACATCGAACGATCATCTCAACCCCGCTTCTGCTGTTCCATCAGGTGCGCGCTCGCGGCACGGTGCCCAGCGCGCAGCGCATCTTCCCACGCTGTGCCTCCTGCGCGTGCAACTGCGAAGCCGCCTGCGAACGCATCACCAGCTCCGGTTGAGTCAATCGACCCGCTGAGCGGCGGTGCGGGAAGTGTGGCGACGAGACGTCCGTGAGGATCGCGTACCTCGGCAAGGCCCGCTCCGCGCTTCACGATCAGGGTCATGTTCGGGATCGGTCGCTCGATGAGATCAAGGTACTCAACCTCCTCTTCGTTGGCGAAAAGGTGTGATGCGCCAGTTTCGCCGAAGCGTCTACGGCTCTCCTCAGGCCCCCATGCGGCGAGTGCGCCAACGGAGGAGGCATCGAGCGACGTGGCGATCCCCGCACTGACAGCTTCGCGAAAGAGCGCGTTGGTTGTGGCACCAAGTGGTTCCCCGATGAGTGAGTAGGCGGGTGCGTGGAGCCAGCTGGCGCCGCTGAGTGCCGCTGGGCCAGGGTGCGTCAGCGTCATTGCAACACCGCGATCGGGGAGCATGGTGCGCTCACCGTCTGGCTCAACGATCACGATGATGGAGGGGCTGCGTCCATCGCGTTGAAGGAGCGGCTCTACGCCCGCGGCGAGCAGTGCCGCCTCAAGTGCATCGCCCGTTGTGTCGCTGCCGATCGCGCCAATGAAGCGCGCTCGTCCACCGGCCGCTGCCGCAGCGACGGCGACATTCGCGGCGCTCCCGCCACGTCGTCGGCTGATCTGTGCCGCTGCGTCGCTCCCGCGTCGCCATGGCGCCGTGAGGCGGACAGCGATCTCATCAATCAGGTCGCCAACGCAGACGATCAGCGGGGCACTCGCCGCACGCGCTCCCAGGGGCTCTCCGCTCTCATCACTCATAGGCGGGGAGTGTATCGGCTATCCTCAGGGACCTTGGGCGGTTAGCTCAGTTGGTTAGAGCGCAGCCTTGACATGGCTGAGGTCGTAGGTTCGAGTCCTATACCGCCCACCACAACGATTGAGGAGGCAGGGGAGCAACGAATGGCTGAAGAGGCGGTCCAGGCGGCACTCGAAGAGGAGCTCCTCGCCGCGCCAACGCGTGGCTCAGCCGACGAACTCCTCGACGCTGGCGCCGCTGACCACTTCGGCCGCATGCGCCACTCCGCCGCGCACGTGATGGCGGAGGCGGTGATGCGCCTCTTCCCTGGCGTCAAGCTCGGCATCGGTCCCGCCATCACCGACGGCTTCTACTACGACTTCCTCCTTGAGCGTCCACTGACGCCAGAGGACCTCGCGTCAATTGAGGCGGAGATGGCGAAGAGCATCGCCGCAAATCACACCTTCAAGTTGGACGAGCACGCGTTTGATGATGCGCGCGCGAAGCTCGTGAAGCTCGACCAGGCGTTCAAGGTCGAGATCATGGATGATCTCGCCACCAAGGCTGCAGCGGCCGGCCAGCCGAAGCCGAACGTCACCACCTACACGCACGGCGAATTCCAGGATCTCTGTCGTGGGCCGCATGTGGAGAGCACCGGCAAGATCGGCCCGTACAAGCTCCTCTCCGTTGCTGGCGCGTATTGGCGCGGCAAGAGCGATCGGCCGATGTTGCAGCGCATCTACGGGACCGCATGGGATACGCAAGATGAGCTTGACCAGTTCATTTGGCGTCGCGACGAGATGAAGAAGCGTGACCACCGACGACTCGGTGTGGCGCTCGACCTCTTCTCCTTCCATGACGTTTCTCCTGGTAGCGCCTTCTGGCATCCGAAGGGGCAACTCCTCTGGCGCACACTTGAGGGCGCGATGCGGGATCTGCAAGACGCGCGCGGCTATCAAGAGATCTCCACGCCGATCATTGTCAGCAAGCGCCTCTGGGAGCAGTCGGGACACTGGGAGCTCTACCGCGAGAACATGTTCGTCATTGAATCTGAAGGTGAGCAGTTCAGCCTGAAGCCGATGAACTGCCCGGAGAGCACCGTCATCTATAAGACAAAGACGCGCAGCTACCGCGACCTTCCGCTGCGCCTTGCAGAGTACGGTCGACTGCACCGCAACGAACTCTCTGGGACGCTGAGTGGCCTGACGCGCGTGCGTCACTTCATTCAAGACGACGGACACATCTACGTGCGACCGGATCAGATTGAGAGCGAGATTGACGCCCTGCTCGGTGAGGTTGCCACGGTCTACGGCTGGTTTGATCTCCCCGTCGAGCTCGTCTTCTCCACCAAGCCTGCAAAGGCACTCGGCGATCCGAAGCTCTGGGAGAAGGCCGAGGCGATGATTGAATCGGCGCTGAAGCGATCTGGCGCGAAGTGGCGCCTCAACGCGGGCGACGGTGCCTTCTACGCGCCAAAGATCGACATCATCGTGCGCGACGCGCTCGGTCGCGAGTGGCAGACGGCAACGATTCAGGTGGACCTTGCCATGCTCCCTGAGCGTTTCGACCTTGAGTATGTGGATGAGGCGGGGGAGCGTGTCCGACCGATCGCGATTCACCGCGCCATCTACGGGTCGCTTGAGCGCTTCATCGGCATCTTGGTGGAGCACTACGCTGGCGCCTTCCCCTTCTGGCTCGCCCCTGAGCAGGTCGTCATCATCCCAATCTCTGATCGCCATGAAGAGGCGGCCGCCGCTGGCGCCGCAACACTTCGCGCCGCAGGAATCCGCGTCTCCGTTGATGCGTCATCTGCACGGATGCAGAACAAGATTCGCCTTGCGCAAGAGCAGAAGGTTCCGCTCATGCTCGTCCTCGGCGATAAAGAGATTGAAGCGGGTGGGGCCGCCCCTCGCTGGCGTGACGGGACGCAGGAGCCGGCAACGAGTTGGGAGGCACTTGCCGCCACACTCGCCGCGAAGGCCGCCTCACGCAGCGCTTCGTGAGCGGGAAGTCCTCCCGTGCCTCGAGGTGCTACGCTTGCCGCCCCCGTGGAAGGTCTCCGCAGGGAGTGATACAGACGATCGTGAGGGTGTAGCCGATTAAGGACTTGCGAATCAATCTTCAAATCCGCGTGCCACAGGTGCGCGTCCTCGACGAAGATGGAAACCAACTCGGCGTTCTCCCCACACACGAAGCCCTTCGGCAGGCGCAAGAGCGCGGGCTTGACCTTGTAGAGGTCGCCCCCACGTCAGCCCCACCAGTCTGCAAATACCTCAACTACGGGCAGTACAAGTACGAGTTGCAGAAGAAGGAGAAGGACTCCAAGAAGCGCCAGAAGACGGCCGACCTGAAGGAGCTCCGCTGCACCCCGAAGATTGGAGAGGCCGACCTCCAGACCAAGATCCGCCAGGCCCACAAGTTCCTCTCGGCTGGGGACCGGGTCAAGTTCTCGGTCAAGTTCCGTGGCCGTGAGATGACCCACCCTGAGATCGGGCAGGGGATTCTGACCAGGGTCGTGGAGGGGCTATCGGACGTCTCCCAGCTGGAACGCCCCCCGCTCCTCGAGGGACGCTTCCTCTCGATCCAACTGCTAGCATTGGCGAAACCGAAGGCTCGGGAGGCGTCCGCGGCAAGTTCCGCTACGCTAGCCGAACCAACCACCAGCTCATCCGAAGGGGAGTGACATGCCAAAGATGAAGACGCACAAGGGGGCCTCGAAGCGCATCGGCTTCACCGGCACAGGTAAGCCGATCCACGTCATGGCGTGGCGCGGTCACCACCTTGAAATCAAGTCACAGCGCCGCATCCGCCGCTACTCGGGGAAGTCGGTGCTTGGCAACACGCATCACAATCAGATCTCACGCCTGCTGCCGTACGGCGGCTGAGCGGCGTAGGGGAGAGGAGCACGTATGGCACGAGTAAAGCGCGGAGTTGCGGGACATAAGCGCCATAAGCGCCTGCTCGAAGCCGCCTCTGGGCGTCGCGGTACGCGCTCCAAGCTCATTCGTCCAGCACGTGAGGCACTCCTTCACGCGCTCGCATATGCAACACGTGACCGACAGCAGCGCAAGCGCCAGATGCGTGAGCTCTGGATCCACCGCGTGAACGCGGCCGCTCGACTGAACGGTCTCTCTTACTCTGTCTTTATTGCCGGCCTGAAGCGCAACGACGTTGCGATCGACCGGAAGATGTTGGCTGACCTCGCCGTTCGCGATGCTGCGGCCTTCACTGCGGTCGCGGACGTAGCGAAGCGCGCCTGACGCGCTAGGTCGCAGCCGTGGAGCTCGCGGCACTCGAGAAGCAACTCCGTACCCTCCAAACTGAGTCGATCGCAAAGATCGGCGCGGCCGAAACGAGTGCCGCCCTTGACGAACTCGGCTCCTCACTCCTCGGCAAGCGCGGCGCACTGACCGATCTCCTCCGCGGGATCGGCGCACTCTCCGCGGAGGATCGTCCGAAGATTGGCGCGATTGCGAATGAGGTGCGCGCCGCCATTGATGCTGCGCTGAGCGATCGACGCGGCGCCGCTGGTGCAGCGGAGTTGAGCGCGCTGATCGCCGCAGAGTCGACCGACCCCACGGCACCTGGACCGCTCCCACAGCTTGGCTCTCTGCATCCGATCCCTGAAACGATCGCTGCGATCGCGCGGATCATGGCCTCGTTCGGCTTCACCGTTGCTGAAGGGCAAGAGGTTGAGGACGACGTCACAAACTTCCAGCTGCTCAACATCCCTGAGGACCACCCGTCGCGCGATCTCTGGGACACGCTCTATCTCCGTGAACCAGGTCGACTCCTCCGCACGCACACATCGCCAGGGCAGATCCGAACGATGCGCGCCGTGCAGCCACCGATTCGCGTGATCCTCCCAGGTCGCTGTTTCCGCTATGAGGCGGTCGACGCGAGCCACGGTTTTGAGTTCCACCAGGTGGAGGGGCTCCTCGTTGATCGCGGCACAACACTCGCCGACCTCAAGGGAATCCTTGACGAGTTGGCGCGCGGCCTCTTCGGCCCGAGCACACGGACACGCTTCCGACCTGGCTACTACCCGTTCACCGAACCATCTGTTGCCGTTGATGTTTCGTGGGGCGGCGCAAAGGATGGTTGGATGACGATTCTCGGCGCTGGCATGGTGCACCCGATCGTTCTAGAGAATGGCGGCATTGATCCGGAGACACATCAGGGCTTTGCGTTCGGACTTGGTGTTGAGCGAATTGCGATGCTCCGACACGAGATCCCTGATCTGCGTGCCTTCCTTGAGAACGACCTGCGCATGCTGCGAGGTCTGCGATGAGGGTGCCGCTCTCCTGGCTTCGCGAGTTTGTTGATGTGCAGCTCACCCCCGAGCAGCTCGCCGATGCGCTCACCTTGCGCGGGCTTGAGGTTCGCGGTCTTGAGCGATGGGGTGGCAACTGGGGGAAGATGGTCGTAGGCGAGCTCCTTGAGGTTTCGCCGCACCCTCGCGCCGATCGTCTGCAGCTGACCAAGGTGCGCATCGGCAAAGATCAAGTGCTCGAAGTGGTCTGTGGCGCGCGCAATATCGCGGCTGGGCAACGCGTCCCTGTTGCGCTTGTCGGTGCGCTGATGCCAGATGGCCGACTTATTGAGCGTGCAGAGAAGATGGGAGTTGCATCGGAGGGGATGCTCTGCTCTGGTGCAGAGCTTGACGCAACCGATGATGGTGACGGCATCCTGATCCTTGACGCGAAGGCGCCGCTCGGCACGCCGATCAGTGACTACCTTGGTGAAGACGTCATTGACGTTGATGTGAAGCCGAATCGCGGCGACCTCCTCTCACTGCTTGGCTTGGCACGTGAAGTGGGGGCGATCACCGGCTCACCAGTGAAGTACGCCGCGCGAAAGATTACTGAAGGTTCAAGTGAGGTGGGGGATGGCCTGAAACTCACCGTTGCCGACCCTGCCCTTGCACCACGCGTGGTGCTGCGCGTTGTGGATGGCGTCACCGTTGCCGCAGCCCCAGATGCGATCCAGATGCGCCTGAAGGCGGCGGGTCTCCGCTCCATCTCCAACGTGGTGGACGCGACCAACTACATCATGCTCGAACTCGGGAAGCCGACCCACGCGTTTGATCGAGCCGGAGTTGGCTCTGGGATCCAGATTCGCCTGGCGAAGGCGAAGGAGCAGCTTGAGACGCTCGATCACGTGCAGCGGAGCCTTGATGCGAGCGACCTTGTGGTTGCCGATGAGCGTGCCGCGCTCGCCCTCGCTGGCGTGATGGGAGGCGCCTCGAGTGAGGTTTCCGCCACCACGAAGAGCGTGGTCATTGAGAGCGCGGTCTTCGCCCCAACAACGATTCGACGCAGCGCACAGCGACACAGTCTCCGCTCGGAGGCGTCGCACCGCTTTGAGCGCGGCCAGGAGCTCGATCTTGCGCCACTCGCAGCGGATCAGGTTGCGGCTCTTATCACGACATGGGCGGGCGGCACGGTCCGTCGCGGTCAGCTCGACAGCGATCCGAAGGCGGTCGGTCAGACGCGTGACCTCACCTTCCGTCCTGAGCGTGTACGCCAGCTGATCGGTGTGAGCATTCCTGACGCCGAGCAGACGAAGCTTCTCGCGGGCATTGCGATCAGCGTGACCGAGGCAAAGGGGGCGACGAGTGTTCCAGTCACGAGCAAGCGAACGGTGAGCGCTGCGAAGGGGGAGAGCCTGGTCGCAGTGGTCCCGCCATGGCGGCGCGATCTGGAGCTTGAGGCCGACATTACTGAAGAGGTGGCGCGTCTCTACGGATACGACCGCATCACGCCAACGCTGCCCGGACGCGACCTCCCTGGCTACCTTCCGCAGCCAACCGCACTGCGCGATCAGGTGCGCGCTTCGCTTGCCGCGCAGGGGTTGAGCGAAGCGGTGACGCATGCACTGGTCTCCCCGGCGCTAAGTAATCGACACGCTGAGCCTGTTGCTCTTGTCACAGGTCTACTCGCCGAGCGCGAAGGTGCAGCGGCGAGCGAGACGCTCCTCCTAAGCAATCCGCTCTCTGCCGACCACGATAAACTTCGTCGCTCGCTCTTGCCGAGCCTGCTCGACCGCGCCGAGGCAAACCTTCGATACGGCGCACTCAGTGGCGCGCTCTTTGAGATCGGCCGTGGATACGGTGGAACGAAGGGCGGGCCAACGGAGTGGACGCGCCTCGGAATCGTGGTCTGGGGTGAGATCGCCGCCGCTGCGCCAGGTGGCACACCACGCCTCTGGGACCTTGATGAACTGAAGCGACTGATCGCTTCGGTCGCCTCACTCTGCAACGCAGCGCCGCGCTACCTCCCACTCGAAACGGGCGATACAACGCTGCTGCATCCAGGACGTTCGGCGCGCGCTACCGGTGAAGGCATCGCGGGGCTGATCGGAGAGCTACATCCAGCGGCGCCCGAGTGGCGTCCATCTCCACGCATCCTGATGGCGGAGCTTGCGCTCCACGGTCTCAGCAGTGGGCAGCCAGCTGTTCGACGTGTGCTCCTCCCGCCAGGCACACCACCAATCCAGCGTGACGTTGCGCTTGCCGCCCCCGCTGCCGTCCTGATTGGCGATCTGGTGGCCTTGGCGAAGGAGTCGGTGAAATCGGCTCAATCAGTGGAGCTCTTCGACCTCTTTGCAGGGGGCGGAATGGCACCTGGTGAACGTTCTGTCGGACTCCGTTTCACCTTCCAACCAGATGCCGCTGCTGCGCTCGACGACGCGATCACCGCTGAGGTTGACGCCTTCACTACAAGTGCCGCGAAGCGCTACGGAACAAAGGTGCGCGGCGCCGAAACGCAATGAGCCTCAGCGTCGCCGTTGATGCGGTCGTCCTGATCTCAGCCGTCCTTGGCACCTGGTGGGGCTGGGGGAGGGGCGCTTCACGGATGATCATCTCAACCCTCGCAACGGTTGCTGGACTCTTCCTTGCAGCACAGGGGCGCGCTCCGATTACGGAGGTTGTCACAGCGCTCCTTCCAGATGTTGATGCGCGACTCGTGAGCCTGTTGATCTTGGTCGGGGCGGCATGGATCCTTCTTGGGATTGCAGCCTGGTTGCTTGGCAACGCACTGCGCACACTCTTGCAAGCGCTACGCCTCGGACTGTTTGACTCGCTTGTTGGTGCAGTACTGGGACTGGCGCAGGCACTCCTCCTCTGTAGTGCGATCCTCTTCCTTCTTGAAGCGACAGGGACCTTTCTCGTCCCAGCGCCAGAGCCGATCAGATCACTCGCCGTCGCGAGCGCTGCGTCGCAATCGGCCGGCCTCTTGCATGGGATCGTGTATCCGTTCATCTGGACGCTGATCGGTTCCTCACTCCCGTCTGAGTTGCAGCAGATCTTGCGCCCGTAGCGGCCCGATGGCGCGCACACTTCGTCACTACGATGAACGCTCTCTTGCGCGACTCGAGTGGAGCCGCGTCCTCTCACTGATCGCCGTGCGCTGCGGCTTCGCCCCGTCCCGTGAGGTGGCCCTGGCGATTCGACCGGCACTTGCTGATCCAGCGGCTGATCGGCGGCGCACGATGACAGTGGAGATCACCGCATTGCGGCGCGATGGCGCCGACCCACATATCGGTGGAGCGGCGGACCTTCGTCCGGCACTTGATCGCGCGGAGAAGGGGGGCACCCTTGATGGCGGCGCGCTCTTCGCCGTTGCTGAGACGTTGCGCGTAGGGGATCGCTTGCGCGGGGAGCTCGCCGCTGGTGGGCCGCTCTTACAGCGCGTTGCTGAAGAGATCGCACCAATCCGAACGTTGCGCGGTCAACTCGATCGCTCACTCGCACCTGACGGGACGCTGAGCGATGCCGCCTCCCCTCTGCTCGGCGGCTTGCGGGCGAACCATCGCGTTGCGTTAGAGCGCCTGAGGACTCGCTTGGAGGGCCTCGCGCATGCCAAGGAGTACAGCCCCTACCTGCAAGAGCCGATCGTGACGCTGCGCAATGGGCGATATGTCCTTCCAGTGCGCGCCGAGGCAAAGTCAAAGGTGCCCGGGATTGTGCACGATGCAAGCGCGACGGGGCAGACGATCTGGATTGAGCCACTTGCGGTCGTTGAGCTCGGCAATGCGGCCCGCGAAGCGGAGAGCGCCGTCGCTGCAGAGGAGGCGCGCATCTACGCCGCGTTGACGGCGCTGGTTGCTGCAGAGGCGCCCGCACTTCGCATGAACCTTGAACGACTGACCGAGATTGATCTTGCGCGTGCAACAGCTGACGCTGCGGCGGAGGGGGACTGGAACTTTGCCGACTCACGGAGCGATGACCTGCTGGCGCTGCGCCGTGCCCGACACCCACTCCTGCTCGGCACCGTTATCCCAATTGACCTAGAGCTCAGTACCACGCAGCGCGTGCTGCTGATCACGGGACCGAATACGGGTGGCAAGACGGTGGCGCTCAAGACGGTCGGACTTCTGACAGCGATGCACCATGCTGGGCTTCCGATCCCTGCAGATTCTGGCTCGGGGATGCCACCGACGGGTGGTGTCTGGGCAGACATTGGTGATGATCAATCAATCGCCCAGAGCCTCTCAACCTTCTCCGGACACCTCACCTCCATCCTGCGGATTCACACGGGGGCGGAGCGCGGTGATCTGATCCTTCTTGATGAGGCAGGGGCGGGGACTGATCCCGCCGAAGGGGCGGCACTCGCCGCTGCAATCATTGATGACTTCCGCGCTCGTGGCATGCGCCTTCTTGCTACGAGTCACTTCGCCGAGTTGAAGCAGTATGCGCACGTCACTCCAGGAGTCGTGAACGGCGCAGTGGAGTTTGATCTCGCCACGCTGCGACCAACGTATCGACTCATCATTGGAACTCCTGGCGGCTCACAGGCCTTCGCGATCGCTGAGCGGCTCGGGCTCCCAGCATCGCTCCTTACCGCGGGTCAAGCGCGACGGAGCGATCAGGGCGTGGCGCTTGATGCCTCGCTGACCGCCGCTGCTGAGGCGCGCCAGTCAGCTCTGGAGGCGGAGCGCGTTGCGGAAGGCTTGCAGCGTCGCGCCGACGAAGCGCTGCAAGAGGCGGTTGCTACGCGCCGTCTCGCCAAGGATGAACTGCACGAGGCTCGTCGCACAGCGAGCGCACAGGCGGCGGCGGCCGCGGAACTGCTGCTTGCGCAGGTTGAGCAGCTGCGCGCAACCTTGGCTGACGGGAGCCTCACGCCGACCGTCGCCTCTGCGGCAGATGCAGTGCGGTCGGCACTTGCACTCAATGAAGAGCGCATGCGCGAAGAGGTGCTGGCGGGGGAGACCGAGGCTGGCACCGTGGCGATTGGCGATGAGGTGCAGCTCCGAAGCGGTGCGCGCGGTGAGGTGCTCGCCCTTGACGGCGAAGATCGGATCAGTGTTGCGCTCGGTGGGATGCGACTAGAGGTCGCGCGGAACGAGGTCGCAAGGGTTATTGGTCGAATCAAGCAGAGCGCAGTCCCAGTTGGTCGACCGAGTGCTCCAGCAGATGCCGTTGCACGACTGGATCTACGCGGAGCGCGCGTTGAGGATGCGCTCGCTGCACTCGAGGCGAGGATCGACGCGCTCCTTCTCGCTGGCGGGGAACGCCTGGAGATCATTCATGGCGTGGGGACTGGCGCACTGCGTGACGCGGTTCGCCGCCGTCTCCGTGAACTCCCGGAGGTGCACGAGGTGAGAGATGCAGATTCCCCTGGACGTGACGGGGTAACGATCGCGCTCCTTTAGGTGCTCCGTCCCTTATGGGATTGGCGCTGGTGTTGGCGCGGGCGAACTGCAGGAGCGGGTTGGTCCAATCTCACCGCCCCATGTGTTCCCGTTCGGTCGCCAGTACGACTCGTAGAAGTAGGCGGTCTTCCCGAGTCGTGCACCACCCACAATATTGAGCCCTTGTCGCGCTCGCTCTGCCCACTCAATGTTTGCCGCCTGCCAGGTTGGCCATTCAGTTTCCAATAAGCTGAGATCCATGAAGACTTTCTCAATGCGCGCGCCAGTGCAGGAGCTATCCCAAAGGAGGCCGCTGGCCTGATCAACGGCGAGCGTGCGGAAGCTGCTGCACGATGTTGTAGGTGCAGTCCCTGGAAGGAAGTACTCAGAGATTGTTGAAATGGTGCATGGACCAGGGAGCTCCCCTGTGTTGGCGTCAATGACTACCTGCTCGAGCCCCTCTGGATCTTTAAACTGAGCGATCGGAAGGTTACGTGAGATCTCGGTGAAGTACGACTGCCAGAGACCGCCAGCGGCGGAGAGCGAGAGCACGGTGGCTGGAGTTGCATCAGAGTTTCCCGTCCAGACCCCTGTGATCAGGTGCTGTTCATCGGGGTTAGTCGGGGGGGCGAGGTAGCCGAAGGCGGCGAGATCCTTCGCCTGGTCGGTCGTTCCAGTCTTAAAGGTTGCGGGGCGACGCTTCCCGTTCGCAGCGATGAGGCGGCGTGAGGCCCAGACTGGGTTCTGCGACGGGTCGGTATTCGCGGCAATGATGTTGGTCACAAGGTCGGCAACCGCTGGCTCCATGACGCTGCGTCGTTCGCTTGACGGCGAGGCCGCCTTCCAGATGACATCGCCGTTGCGGTCTTCAATGCTGAGCACGTAGCGTCGGGGCACCGTGTCGCCTTGACTGGCGAGGGCACCGTATGCGGAGAGAAGGTCCACGTAACGTGCCTCTAGCGTGCCGATTGCAATGGAGGCGCCAGCATAGTTGTCTTCACCGAGGAATTTGAAGACGCCGTCGCGCATGTCGCGCCAGATCTGGTCGGCACCGGTGCGGATCGCCGTCTTGATCGCCGGGATGTTGAGCGAACCCTGCAGGGCGTGTCGCATGGTCACTGGGCCGCGCTCAAGGTTGTCCCACTCTCCTGGGGTCCAACCTTCACCAAAGTCGACCGGAACATCCATGAAGATGGTTGCAGGTGTCACCGCGCGCTCCTGGAGCGCATAGCCGTAGATGATCGGCTTGATTGCTGAACCAGGCTGTCGATACGCCTTCAGCACGTCGTACTGCGGCTGGAAGGCTGAAGAGACAGATGTGGCGTAGTAGTCGGCCGAACCGGTGTAGGCGAGCATGTCCCCGGTGCGTCCATCCATCGTGACGATCGCCGCGTTATGGATATTGGAACCACGCATCTTCTTCAGCCAGTCAGTTGTCTTTGTGATGCCTAGCGAGACGAGGTACTCCTTTGGCTTGGACATCTCAGCGGAGAGGACGGCGGCAGCCCACTTATCTGCGCTCTGCTGCATCGACCAATCGAGCGTGGTGATGATCTTGTAGCCATCCGTGTCGAGCTTGGTGCAGACGGTTGGATCATCTGGGCATACAACCCCAGCCGCCACTTCGCGGACGATGTTGATGAAGTGTGGTGCACGCACCTTGCGGAGGGGCGGCTCAATCAGGGTGATGCTCTCCGTTGCGGCGGCATCAATCTCTTCGTCAGTGAAGTCAGCCGTCTCGAGCGCGATGCCATCGTCCTTGGCGTTGCGCAACAGGTTGAGCACCGTTGTGCGCCGCTGGGCCACCGCACTATCGAGCGGGACGCGGAGTAGTCCATCTTCCCCGCGTACTGCGGCGATGCGCAAATCGTATTCGCTGGGTGCCTGGGGGATGGCGGCGAGGAGCGCCGCCTGGCCCAGCGTGAGCAGGGAGAGGTCAGAGATGCCGAAATATTCCGTTGCCGCTGCACGGATGCCGTAGGCACGTGAGCCGTAGTAGTTGTTGTTCATGTAGGCGGTGATGATCTGTTCTTTCCCATCGCGTCCTGGGAACTCCTGGGTGAGGCGGATCGCCTGGATGATCTCCTTCACCTTGCGCTCGTAGACGCTCCCTTGGAAGGCGGTATCTGGAAGGAGAATGCCGCGCACGAGTTGCTGTGTGATGGTGGAGCCTCCGCGACCAGATCCTCCAAGCGTGTCTAGCGCAGCTGCGATAAAGCCGAGGGGGTCAAAGCCAGAGTTCTGCCAGAAGGTCTTATCTTCAATAACCGTCGTGGTGTCGATGACGATGCTAGGGATTTCGCTAAATCCGATGGTCTCGCGCAGGTCGGTGCCAAAGTCTGCGAGCTTTACGGTCCCGGTGCGATCAAAGACGCCGGAGTTCTCGCCGAGGACGATGGAGTCGAGGTCGCGGGGGTCGGGGAGGTCGCTAATCGCGCGGTCGTAGACCCTGATCGTGCCCACGTATGCGATGAGGGCGATAAAGAGGCTGATTGCGAAGAGTGCCAGGGGGAGGAGTACCGCCAGCCCGCCGCTGCGGCGACGCGCTCGTGGGGAACCCTCGGGGCGGTGCGAACCAGCCATGCTCATCACTCTGACGGTAGCATAGGGTCGTGGTCGATTCTTATCGCTCCAAGCTCCTCGCCGACTTCGCTCAGCGCGGTCTCATCCATGAGGTGAGTGCGGGCTTAGATGAGCGCCTCGTCGCGTCACCATCCATCGCTGCGTATATCGGCTTTGACCCGAGTGCCGATTCACTCCATGTTGGTCATCTGATGGGAGTGCTGGCGTTGCGTCGGCTGCAGCTACATGGCGGCCGACCGATTGCGCTTGTTGGGGGCGGCACCGGGATGATCGGTGACCCATCTGGGCGATCAGCCGAACGGAACCTTCTCGATCGCGCCACCCTTGATGCGAATCGCGCTTCGATCGGCGGGCAGCTCGGTAGGCTCCTTGACTTCTCTGGGGCCTCCGGCGCACTCCTCCTGGATAATCTTGAGTGGCTCGGCGACCTCGGAATGATCGATTTCCTTCGCGACACTGGGAAGCACCTCACCATCAGCTACATGCTGGCGAAAGACTCGGTTAAGAGTCGGCTCGAGGGCGGTCTCTCCTTCACCGAGTTCAGCTACATGCTGTTGCAGAGCTATGACTTCCTGATGCTACGGAAGCTGCACGGTGTTGAACTCCAAATGGGAGGAAGTGACCAGTGGGGGAACATCACCGCTGGCTCAGAGCTGATCCGCCGCGTTGATGGCGACGGACGTGAAGGTGCGCCGCTCGCCTTCGGACTCTGCTATCCGCTGTTGCTCGCAAAGAGCGGTGAGAAGTTCGGCAAGACGGCGGAGGGGGCCGTATGGCTCAGCGCAGAACGCACCAGCCCTTTCGCCTTCCGCCAGTTCTTCATGGACCAGCCAGACGAGCAGTTGGAGCAGCTGCTCCACCGCCTCACGCTTGATTCCGCCGAATCAATCAACGAACTACTCACAGAACATGCAAAGAACCCTGGTGCACGAATCGGCCAGCGCCGACTTGCTACTGCGGTCACCACGCTGGTGCACGGTGAGAGTGAAGAGCTACGTGCGCGGGCGGTAGCTGAAACGCTCTTCGGCGGCCCGGAGGGTCGCGGCTCCGATCCGCGTGCGCTTGATGCCGCAGGCCTTGCAGCGCTCGCCTCCGAGATTCCAACGGCACCGCTCCCAGCAGGCGCAGATACAACCCTGCTCGATCTGGTGGCTGCAGCTGGCTTCGCCACTTCCAAGAGCGAGGCGCGACGGTTGGTGGAGCAGGGGGGTATCAGCGTCAACGGTGAAGCGGCCGGAGATCCGGCGGCCAGCGCCAGCAGCTTCGCTCGGCTCGCAGATGGCTCGCTCCTCCTACGGAAGGGTCGGCGCGACTACAGGATGCTGCGAGCCGGCTGAGCCGCTCGCCTATACTCCGAGCATGTCTGGACATTCAAAATGGTCAACGATCAAGCGCGCCAAGGGGGCAACCGACGCAAAGCGTGCCGCCCAGTTCACCAAGGTCTCACGCGAGATCACCATTGCCGCACGTATCGGCGGCCCTGATCCGGCGTCCAATCCGCGCCTCCGACTTGCCATGGATAAGGGGCGGTCGCTCAACATGCCGAACGACAACATCAAGCGCGCCATTGAGCGTGCCGCAGGACTTGGGCAGAGCGACGCCTATGAAGAGATCACCTATGAGGGCTACGGCCCAGGGGGCGTTGCGGTTCTTGTAGAGGCGGCCACAGATAATCGCAATCGCACCGCATCGGATGTGCGCAGCCTCTTCACCAAGGCGGGCGGATCACTCGCGAGCAGCGGCGCGGTGGCCTGGCAGTTTGAGGCACGCGGCATTATTGAGTGCAGCGGCGCGCTTGCGACGGTGGGCGAAGCGGCGATTGAAGCTGGTGCAGACGACGTTGATGAAGATAGCGGCAGCGTCTTCGTCTATGCCGACCCAGCATCCATTGAGACGGTTCGCGCTGGACTTGAGGCGGCCGGCGTCTCGGTGAAGTCCGCTGAAGCAAGCATCGTGGCTAAGTCCACCATTGACGTAGATGCCGATGACGCTCGGAAGAATATGAAGCTGATCGATGCGCTGGAAGAGCTAGACGATGTTCAGCGCGTCACCGCCAACTTTGAGCTCTCACCTGAACTATTTGCTGAGCTGACGCGATGAAGCTACGGGTCCTCGGCCTGGACCCCGGAACCGCAACCTTCGGTTGGGGTCTGGTGGAGAGTGGCGGCGATCGGCCGAAGCACCTCAGCCACGGCGTCATCACCACTCCAGCTTCACTTGGGCTTGGCGAACGACTTCTTCAGATTCACACCGAACTGCGACAGATTGCGCGCAGCGAGAAGCCCGATCGCATCGCAATTGAGCGCATCTTCAGTCAGGGGAACGTGCAATCGGCGGTTGCCGTTGCTGCGGCGCGTGGCGTTGCGCTCATGATTGCTGCCGAACTGAAGATTGATCTTGTTGAGGCAACCCCTTCGGAGATGAAGCGGGCGATCGCAGGAGATGGTCGCGCGGCGAAGGGTGCGGTGACGCGTGCCGTGACACGACTTCTCGCCCTGGAGCGCGCGCCGACTCCGGATGACGCCTCCGATGCGTTGGCGCTCGCAATCTGGGGTGGCGGCGCCGCACATGCGCTGACTGGCTCTGGCTCTGCACGACTCGATCGTTCGGCCGCCTCCGGCGCCGCGGTGGAGAGTGGCTTTGATCGTGCAGTGCGTAAGGCGCTCCGCGGGGAGCGAGCGTAGCGATGTACGCGTTCATTGCTGGAAGCGTTAGCTGGATTGAGGATGATGCCGTGATCGTGCAAAGCAGCGGGCTCGGCCTGCGCATCCGCGTCTTGCCACAGCTGATTAGCTCGCTCACAGAGGGTGCGAAGGTTGAGCTCTATCTCCATCATCTTGTCCGAGAAGACAGCGAGGCACTTGTCGGGTTCACCAGCCGTGACCAGGAGCGTCTCTTCGCCACACTCCTTGATGTGAGCGGGGTTGGACCGAAGGTGGCCCTCGCACTACTCGGAACACATGGAGCGGAGGCGCTCCGTCGCGGACTCGTGGACGGCGACGAGAAGCTGCTCGCAACTGCACCGGGTGTTGGTCGCCGACTCGCCGCACGCATCATCCTTGAGTTGCGTGATCGCATCGCCCGTGATGCCGCCGAAGTAGACGGCACTCCTGACGCCCCCCGCAGTGCTGGCGGCTCTGACCTTGCCGCTGCGCTCCGCAGCCTCGGCTTCCCGCCGCGCGACGCGCGTGAACTCGCCGCACTGGTTGAGGCGGATGCTTCGTTGCGTAGCGCACCACTAGATGAACGACTCCGCGCCGCGCTCCGCGAGCGCGCGTAAGGTGGCGGGGGAGGGGCCGCATGAGTGAGCCGCAGATCAACGATGGGGAAGAGCGAAGCCTCGAGGCGACGCTGCGTCCCGCCTCGCTCGGCGAGTACATCGGACAGGGCGAGGCGAAGCGTTCACTGACCACCCTGCTACAGGCGGCGCGCGAGCGTGGTGAGGCGGCCGACCACCTTCTCTTGCACGGGCCACCCGGCCTCGGGAAGACGACGCTTGCTGCAATCGTTGCGCACGAACTTGGCGTGCAGATTCGCTTCACCTCTGGCACCGCCATTGATCATGGCGGAGATCTTGCCGCGATCCTGACGAACCTTGTGCCGCGACAGGTGCTCTTTATTGACGAGATTCATCGCCTCGGTCGCGCCGTGGAGGAGGTGCTCTATCCGGCGATGGAGGATCGCTCCATTGATATCGTGATCGGGAAGGGCCCCTCCGCGCAGCCGCTCCGACTTGAGGTGCCCCCGTTCACGCTCATCGGTGCAACCACACGCATCGGCATGCTCTCAGCGCCACTACGTGACCGATTCGGTGCAGTGCAGCGACTCGACTTCTATGCTGATGACGAGCTCACCGCGATCGTGCAACGCTCCGCCGGAATCCTCGACGTCAGCATCACAGGCGAAGCGGCGGCGCTTATTGCGGCACGAAGTCGTGGCACGCCACGGATTGCGAACCGTCTCCTGCGGCGTGTCCGCGACGAGGTGCAGGTTGCGGGGTCAAGCGAGATCACGCTGGAGCGCGCCGCGAAGGCGCTTGCCGGCTTGCAGATTGATGATGCTGGCCTTGATGCCACCGATCGAAAACTGCTGCAGATGATGCTCGACAAGTTTGATGGGGGACCGGTCGGCGTTGCCGCCATGGCGGCGCTCCTTGGTGAGTCGCCAGACACACTTGAGGATGTGTTTGAACCCTTCCTGTTGCGCATCGGCTTCCTTGATCGCACACCTCAGGGTCGCGTGGTGACTGAGCGCGGTCGGGCGCATCTCGGTCGCGGAAGCGCCTCACTCTGGAGTGGGAGCTGAGCGAGAGCGCGCGGCTCGCCGCACTCTCTGACCCAGGGACACTTCCAGCGCGCGCAGAACGTTCGCTGCGCTTTAGCGTCACCGCAACAGATCCCGCCTCTAACGCTCGCGCTGGCACGCTCACGCTGCCGCACGGTGCTGTTGAGACCCCAGATTTTATGCCCGTCGGTACTAATGCCACCGTGAAGTCACTCGACCCAGATGATCTGCACAGCATTGGCGCGCAGATTATCTTGGCGAACACGTATCACCTCTATCTGCGGCCGGGACATGAGCGGATCAAACGACTCGGTGGTCTGAACAAGTTCTCGGCGTGGAGTAAACCGATCCTTACCGACTCAGGCGGATTTCAGGTGGTTTCGCTCGGTCCACTGATGCGTATCCGTGAGGAGGGGGCGCGATTTCACAGCCACCTTGACGGGAGCCAGCACCTCTTCACACCGGAGCGTTCGATTGAGATCCAGGAGGCGCTCGGTCCAGACATTGCCGTAGCGTTTGATCAACCGGTGATGCCGGGTTCAAGCGAGCGTCGCGATGTGCTGCGAGCGATGCAGCGCACCCACCGTTGGGCGGTGCGCTCACTTCGTGCGCACGCGCTGGAGGAGCAGGCGCTCTTCGGCATTGCGCAGGGGGGCATTGATCCTGAACTGCGCGCTGAGTCGGCGACCTACATCCGTTCACTCCCGTTTGAGGGGATCAATCTTGGCGGCCTCGCTGGTGACGAGACACCAGAGGAGCGCAACACGGCGGTTGAGGCAACGATCGCGGCACTTCAGGGCGATCACCGCGTGCGCTACCTGATGGGGCTCGGATCCCCAGTTGATCTGCTGGAAGCGGTACTGCGCGGAGTTGACCTCTTTGATTCCGTCCTCCCAGCGCGAGTCGCGCGCAACGGCCAGGCCTGGGTGACCGGCGGGAGGATGAACTTGCGGAACGCGCGACACCTGGACGAGGATCAGCCCCTTGACGCGCTCTGCGACTGCTCAACCTGCCGTAGGTTCAGCCGGGCTTACCTGGCCCACCTCTTCCGTGCGGAAGAGCTGCTGGCCTACCGCCTCCTCACGATCCACAACCTGCGGCACCTCAGCGCCTTCATGCGTGCCATTCGGTTGGCACTCCGCTCGGGTACACTCGCAGCCGAGCTGCCACGGCTTCGTGCCGCGGCTGGGGGGCCGGGGACCCCTCGCTTAGGAGTCGGCGATGAGCCCTCCGAAGAGCCCGCTCGCGGCGCGATGCGTCCACGGTACGCCGAGGATGGCAGGCTTCGCGGAGTCAATCGACAGAGGGCAACAGCAAGAGAAGGCAGGGAATAGAGATGGCCGAGAAGAGCGAAAGCAAGAGCCCGAAGTCGGCGACGCCCGACAAGTCTGAAGCGAAAGCTGACGCGAAGGTTGACGCGAAGGCGTCGACGGAGCGCAGTCGTGCGGTAGATGCCGCAATCCTCACCATTGAGAAGCAGTTCGGTCGCGGTGCGATCATGAAGCTCGGGTCGCGTGAGCGACTTGAGGTTGACACCATTCCAACCGGTGCGATCTCGTTGGACCTGGCGCTCGGCGTTGGCGGCTTGCCACGCGGGCGCATCAGCGAGATCTTTGGACCAGAGTCTTCTGGTAAGACCACGATCTGTCAGCACATCATCGCTGAGGCACAGCGTCGGGGCGGCGTTGCCGCCTTCATTGACGTTGAGCATGCGCTCGACTCTGCCTATGCGGCGGCGACTGGCGTGAATGTTGATGAGCTCCTCGTCTCGCAGCCAGATACTGGCGAGCAGGCGCTAGAGATCGCCGAAACGCTGATCCGATCGGGCGGCGTGGATATCGTCGTGATCGACTCCGTGGCGGCACTCGTGCCACGCGCGGAAATTGAAGGCGAGATGGGCGACTCATTCGTCGGCATTCAGGCGCGCCTGATGAGCCAGGCGTTGCGTAAGTTGACCGGTGCGGTGGCGCGTTCGAATACAACGCTCCTCTTCACCAACCAGTTGCGCGAGAAGATCGGTGTGATGTACGGCAGTCCGGAGACCACACCAGGTGGTCGCGCGCTGAAGTTTTATGCATCAGTCCGACTCGACATTCGTCGCATTGAGACGATCAAGACCGGCACAGAGTCAGTTGGATCACGCGTGCGCGTGAAGGTGGTGAAGAACAAGGTCGCGGCACCGTTCCGCATCGCCGAATTCGACATCATGTACGGCGAAGGGATCAGCATGGAGGGTGGCCTCCTTGACGTTGGTGTTGCGGGAGATATCGTCTCCAAGACTGGCGCCTGGTTCAACTTCGGTGAGGTGCGACTCGGTCAGGGTCGCGAGCAGTCGAAGGAGTTCCTCAAGGCGAACCCAACGGTTGCCGCAGAGATTGACGCGAAGATTCGCGCCGCAACCGCCACGCTCGACGTGCCGGTTGCACCTCCTGGCGACGGGGAGTAGTCGCGGCGCGCGGTGAGACGCCGCAAGGATCCGGCGCTCATCAAGGAGCGCCATGCAGCAGCAGACGCCGCAGCGGTCTTAGAGGCCGCTGCGCGTTCGCTCTCTGGCGCCCCACGGAGTAAGCGTTCGCTCGTCGAGCGACTCATCGCCGCGGGCTATCCAGAAGAGCACGTCGCCACCGCAACGGATCGCCTTGAGGCGATCGGCATCATCGATGACGAGCGGCTCGCGCGCTCCCTGATTGAGTCGCGTGACCGTTCACGGCAGCGTGGCGATCGGGCGCTGGTGCAAGAGCTGCGGCGTCGTGGAGTGCCGGATGAGATCGCAACGCGCCTGCTCGCCGAGCGGGCGGAGCTGCCGGAGTCGGCGCCTGGAGAGCCTGAGGCCACGGGCGCAGAGGAGCGCGCGGCGCAGGCCGCAGCGGCGAAGGTTCGCCTCCGTGGTGGCGATACCCGCGCAGAGGTGCAACGGGTTGCGCAAGCACTGGCACGACGCGGATTTCCGTCTGGTCTCTCCTGGCGCATTGCGCGCGAGCGGCTCTCAGAGGTGGGGGAGGGGGTCGACCCTGGTGGACCTGTAGACGAGGCGTAGGCCCTGCTAGGAGGCTTTAGGCACCCCTCCACGAGGCGTTTGACCGCTCCCCCTAGAGGTCGTAGCCTTCAACCCCCAGCC
This sequence comes from Chloroflexota bacterium, assembly GCA_026389555.1. Taxonomy (GTDB): domain Bacteria; phylum Chloroflexota; class Limnocylindria; order Limnocylindrales; family Limnocylindraceae; genus Limnocylindrus. Next base: position 38,201 of record JAPLHQ010000072.1, on the reverse strand, counting down.
ACCTGGCTGGAAAACTGACCTATTACCGCGCGCCAGCCCGCGGAGCACGACTGGCAAAGGGAACCTATGGAAAACCTTGGCGGGGTCCTCCCCGTAGTTGCCGTCGTATTCGGTCTCGTTGCAGGCATCCTTATTCGACAGTTCATTGCCGCTGCAGGCATTCGTGCCGCCACCGTTCGTGCGCGCAGCATCGTGGAAGAGGCGCGTCAGCAGCAGAGCGCACTGATCATTACCGCGAAGGGGGAGATCTCCCGCATGCGGCTCGCCGCTGAGGACGGGCTCCGCCAGGAGCGCGAGCAGATCACTGCAGAAGGCGAGCGTTTCCGTCTCCGCGAAGTCACACTCGGCGAGCGTGAAACCTTCTTTGCCGAGCGTGAGGTCTCTATTGCTGAACGCGAGCGCGGACTACTCGAGGAGGCGGCCACCCTAGAGGCGGCTCGTGCCTCGGTCAACGCGCGCCTCGCTGAGGTCGCCGGCCTTGATGCAGAGGCGGCCCGCAAGGAGGTCCTTGCCCGACTCACCGAAGATGCCGAGACTGAGGCGAACCGACTTCGCGCAACGCTGGAGCGCCGCGCCGCTGAAGAGGCGGGTGATCGCGCCCGCGACATGATCTTGACCGCAATGCAGCGCGTTGCCGCCGATCACAGCACCGAACACTCCGTTACACACATCAAACTAGCCAGCGAAGAGATGAAGGGGCGACTGATCGGTCGCGAAGGGCGCAATATTCGTGCACTGGAGGCTGCAACGGGAGTTGAGCTGCTCATTGACGAAACGCCGATGCAGGTGACGCTCTCATCCTTTGATCCGGTGCGACGAGAGGTTGCGCGCGTCACGATTGATCGACTGATGCAGGATGGCCGCATTCATCCCGTGCGCATCGAAGAGGTTGTTGCAAAGGCACAGGGTGAGGTTGACGCCACCGCACTGAAGAATGGTGAAGAGGCGGCACTCGAGGTTGGTGTCACCGGCATTCCAACTGAGCTACTCCGCATCCTTGGCCGACTGCAGTGGCGCACGTCATATGGACAGAATGTCCTGCTGCACTCGATTGAGACGGCGCAGGTTGCCGGTGCCGTTGCTGGTGAGCTCGGCATGGATATTCGCGCCGCCAAGGTTGGCGGACTTCTGCATGACATCGGGAAGGCACTCGATCACGAGATTGAGGGGACGCACGCCGCAATCGGTGCCGACTTGGCACGCCGTCACGGCATGCCTGAGGGGATCGTCAACGCGATCGCCGCGCACCACCAGGAGGTGGAGTGCACGGCGCGCGAGGCACCAATCGTGCAGGTTGCTGATGCGATCAGCGCCGCACGACCAGGCGCTCGCGGTAATCAGGCCGAGGCACACCTGCGTCGCCTTGAGGATCTGCAGAACATCGCGATGAGCTTTGAGGGGGTAGAGAAGGTCTACGCCGTCCAGGCTGGACGTGAAGTGCGTATCCTCGTTCGACCAGATCACGTTGACGACGAACGCGCGCGAGAGATCGCACGTGACGTTGTGAAGCGCATTGAGGAGCAGCTCTCCTATCCGGGGCAGATTCGTGTCACCGTGATTCGTGAGACGCGGGCGGTTGATTACGCCCGCTGAGCGGGCAACGCCCCTCCTCGCCGTCGCCGGCCCCACGGCGGTAGGGAAGAGTGCTGCGGTGCTCGCCCTCGCCGATCTGCTTGATCGCGATGGCGTGCGCTTCACGCTCGTCTCTGCCGATTCACGACAGGTCTTTCGCGGGTTCGATATCGGCACGGATAAGCTCTCAGCTGAGGTACTTGCGCGGCGCCCTCACGCAGGGATCGATGTTGCGGAGGCCGACCAACCATTCACCCTCTACGACTGGCTTGCGATTGCACGCGAGGCGATTAGCGCTCCGGCAGCGAGCGGTGCGCCGCAGATCGCCATCGTGGTTGGCGGGACCGGCCTCTATCACCGCGGGCTACTGCGTGGCTTCCTGACCGGAGGGGCACGACCACACGACCCAGAACTTCGAACGCGCCTTGAGCGTGAACTCGCCGAAGAGGGTCGCGAGCATATTGAGGTGCAGCTGCGTGGGCTGAATGCCGCTGCGGCAGATGCGGTGGCGACCGCGAGCCCACGGCGACTTCTGCGCGCGCTAGAGATCGCGCAACTCGGAGGAGACCCCACCACCACAGAGGAGGAGCCGTGGGGTGGCCCCAACGCGTACGTCCTCCTTGATGAACCAGATAGCGCCGCCCACCGCACGGCGATCGCTGAGCGAGCCGCCGCACAGTTTGCGAACGGTCTTGTTGCAGAGACAGAGGCGCTTGCAGCACGTCTTCCAGCCGAGACGCCAGCCCTCTCGGGTATTGGCTACCGCGAAGCGCTGCAGTATCGTCTCGGTGAGATCAGTGAAGAGAAGGCGATCACGCACTCGAGCGGAAGGAGTTGGGCCTATGCGCGCCGACAGCGCACCTGGTACCGCGGAGAACCAATCAGCGCCACAATTAACGCTGGCAGCAGCCAGACGACAGCGCGTGTTGCCGCCGATCTTCATACACTTGCACGGACGCTGATCGAGCAGACTGGAGCGTAGGGTGGGGGAGCGCGCAGTGCGCCAGCGACGAGCACCGATTGAGATTGCCCCACCAGTTGAGCGTGCATTCTTGATTGCGGTAGATACTGGGAACGATCCTGGTTGGCCGGCAGTGGATAGCCTCGAAGAGTTGGCAAGCCTCGCGCGTACCGCTGGCGCTGAGATTGTTGGCGCCGAGTGGCAACAGCGACGTCACGCCGATCCAGATACCTACATCGGCGCTGGTAAGGCGCGCGAACTACTCGCTGCAAAGGCTGAGACCGGGTTCACGCTCCTCATCGCTGATGATGAGCTTTCGCCTACACAGCAGCGCGGCCTTGAAGAGGTCCTTGAAGTGAAGGTGATTGACCGGAGCCGTCTCATCCTCGACATCTTTGCGATGCATGCGCGGACACATGAGGGGCGACTGCAGGTTGAGCTCGCGCAACTCGAATATCAACTGCCGCGGCTGACAAAGCTCTGGACGCACCTTTCACGCACCGGCGGTGGCATCGGGACGCGTGGACCTGGCGAGTCACAGCTCGAGACTGACCGCCGCCTGATCCGCGACCGCATCTCACTGATGAAGGCGCGTGTTGACCAGGTGCGTCGCAGCCGGGAGACTGGCGCACGTGCGCGCTCAGACGGTGGCGTGCCAACGGTGGCAATCGTTGGGTACACCAACGCCGGCAAGTCAACGCTACTGAACAGTCTTGTTGGGAGCAACGCAGTACTTGCAGAGGATCGACTCTTCGCTACGCTTGATCCAACGAGTCGACGCTTACGCCTTCCAAGTGGCGCACATGCGATTGTCACCGATACGGTGGGCTTCATTCACAAGCTGCCGCACCAGCTCGTGGACGCCTTCCGCGCCACGCTTGAGGAGGTTGCACGCGCCGACCTTCTCCTTGAGGTCGTCGACGCCTCAGACCGTCACTGGGCGGAGCACCGCGCCACGGTGCAGGAAGTACTCGAGGAGCTCGGCGTGGATGAGAAGCCGCGAATCGCGGTCGCCAATAAGTGCGATCGCCCGAATGCTGGTGCCCTCATTGAAGGGTCGCTCCGGGTGGCCGCAGCAACAGGGGATGGACTGCCAGAGCTTAGGGATCACCTAGAGGAGGTCCTGCAGCGGCAGGGGGTGGCGATCGACCTGGAGCTCCCGTATGGGGTGGTTGGCGAAGTTGAGGCGCTCCGAGCCCGGACCGGGATTCAGGTGGCATATGAAGATGCGGCGCTGCATGTGACGGGGTTTGCGCCAACAGATGTTGCGGCAGAACTGCAGCAGTTGAAACGGCGGGCGATCGGCCGGGTGCTGTAACGGGCTCAGGGGGTGGCGCCAACACCCCCTCTCTTGGTTCCGATAATGATAGTTATGTGACGAAGATATCGGACGGCTGAGCACGAAACCCCCCCTGAGGGCGTATCCTCTCCCCATGCGGATCGAATTCATCGCTCAGGCTGGCGTGAAGATTCATACCGCCCACGGCTCCATCCTCTGCGACCCCTGGTTCAACCCGGCGTACTACGCAGGCTGGTTTCCGTACCCGCGGAACGACGGCCTGGATCATGCCGCGTTAGGCGCCACGGACTATCTCTATATCAGCCACCTCCACCGAGATCATTTTGACCCTGAGTGGCTCGCCCGCTGGTGCAGCAAGGAGGCCACAGTCATCCTCCCCGCCTACCCGCTTCCGGAGCTGCGTGAGGCGCTCACTGGACTCGGCTTCAGCAGCTTTATTGAGACGGTCTCAGGCGTTCCGGTGCAACACGGCGGCCTCACGCTGGTCGTGGAGGCGCTCACAGCGCCAACGGATGGGCCGATCGGTGACTCTGCCCTCCTGGTGGACGACGGCGTAGAGCGCCTGCTCAACCTGAACGACAGCCGGCCGATCGACCCCGATCGCCTCTTGGTCCAGGGGGCGATTGATATCTGTCTGTTGCAGTTCAGCGGTGCCATCTGGTACCCGATGGTCTACGAGCTACCTGAACGCGCCAAGGAGGCGCTCGCAAAGAAGAAGCGCACCGCACAGTTCGCCCGTGCCGCTCGCTACGTGGAGATCATCAGCCCACGCGTCGTGATCCCCTCCGCAGGACCCCCCTGCTTTTTGGATGACGAGCTCTTCCAGTGGAACGACGTCAACAACGCCGAGGACTCAATCTTCCCGGATCAGCGCCTGATGGTTGACTATCTGCAACAGGCAGGTCAACAGGCGGTTCTGATGCTCCCTGGGAGCATCGGTGCGTTCGATGCGAGCGGAAGGTTTGACGTGCAGCATCTAGAGGGCGAACTGTCTGTGCAGAGCGTCTTTGCCGATAAGGAGGCGTACTTGCGCACGTACGCAAAGGACGTGGCGCCACGCATCGCCGCGGAGAAGGCGTCGTGGGCGGGTTCCCGCACGGATCTCCTGCCTGACATGAAAGCGTGGTTTGAACCGCTGATGGCGCTCGGGCCGCGTGTTTGCGATGGAATCGGCGGACCGGTCCGCATCCAGACGGACGACACCAGCCTTCTGCTCGACTTCCCTGAGCGCGCCGTGATCGCTGATGACGGACGCGACGTTGACTTCCGATTCACGATCCCCCGCCTTCTCCTCGATCATCTCGTCCGGACGCGGACCGATGACTGGGTCAACTCACTCTTCCTCTCGCTGCGCTTCAGCGCCTGGAGGCGCGGTTCTTACAACGACTACCTCTACACCTGGTTCAAGTGCCTCTCCGTGGCGCGGATCCAGTACGCAGAGGGCTTCTACGCCGAGAATGGCCCCACCGAGGGGACCTTCGACCTGAACGGCTGGCAGGTGCAGCGGCGCTGCCCACATATGAAGGCGGACCTAACACGCTTCGGCACGGAAGATGGCGAGACCCTCACCTGCAGCATCCACGGCTGGCAGTGGGATCTTGCGAGTGGCCGATGTCTCACCTCAGAGGGGCACCCACTCTTCGCCCGTCCGGTCAGCCCGGCTGCGCAGGAGCACGCCGCACGCGTTGCAGGGAGCGAGCCGCCACGCCCAGATCAGTATTCAGGCGGGCCTGAAGGGAGCTAGCGCGCGGAGAGTGCCGCAGCGAGTCGAGTGGCAAGGTCGGTAGAGCGCCCCCCACCCATCACGAGGACAACTGCCCCCTCCGGGAGTGCGGCGTAGATCGCGTCCGCAGTGGACTCAACCGAGCCTGGTGCGTCCGCCTGGGTCCCGAATGCGCTGATCGCGGCGGCAAGCTTCGCAGCACTCGTGATCGTCAGGTCGGTGTCGCGGACGGCAAAGATCTCGGCAACTGCGACCCGGTCTGCGGCGGCACATGAGCGCGCGAGCGCAGGGAGGAGTGCTGCGGTGCGGTGATAGGTCAGCGGTTCAATAGCGAGAATGAGGGGTCGCCCCGGGTAGCGGAGGCGCACCGTGGAGATCGTGGCGTCAATCGCCGTGGGGTGGTGGCCGTAATCGTCGAGCACCGTGAACCCGTTCTGGTCATAGCGCACCTCCATTCGCCGCCCCACCCCTGGGTAGCCGGCGAGCGCCGCGGTGATCCCCACCCCCGTTCCCCCTGAAGTCGCGGCAAGGGTCGCCACACCGAGCGCATTCGCCGCGTTGTGCGCCCCAAGGAGGCCGATCGTTAGTGTCTTCCCCTGCAGCTCAACCAGCGCAGGGGCGAGTTGGCCTGCTCGCTCACTCAGCGTCAGGTTGCTGAGTTGCACCGCTCCCGCAGGGGCGAGTTCAAGATCGGCAGTGACATCTGCGACTGTCTCTGTGCGTCCGTGCGAACGGACGGCGTAACGAATGAGGTTCCCCCGGTCGTGCTGCTCAAGCGCCGCGGCCGCCTCGGCACCACCAGCATCTCCAACATTCACTACGAGCGCGCCGTGTTGAAGAACTGGCGCCCCCCAGGCAACGAATGTGGCGACGGCGGCGGCACGGTCGGCGAAAATGTCGGGGTGATCCCAGTCAACGTTGAGGATCAGGGCCGCGTCTGCGGCGTACGGGTCAAAGTTTCCTCCGTATTCGTCTGCCTCCACGATGAAGCCTTGCTCTCCCCCGAGGTGGACTGGTGAGCCTGCTGGGCTCCCCTGCCCCGCTGGGAGTGGTCCACCTACGAACGCAGAAGGGTCTCGCCCTGACGCGCGGAGCGCGGCGAGGAGCCAACCGGTGGAGGTTGTCTTCCCATGCGTCCCTGCAACCCCCAGGAGTGCCCCTCCGCGGCTCGCAGCGGCATCCGCGATCACCTGCTGCAGTGAGACGATCGGGACACCGGCCGCCCGTGCGGCGTGGAGTTGCGGGTGATCCGGCTGTGTACTGGTGATCGCCTTTGAGACCGCAACAAGGGTGGCCCGACTCGCCGGGGCGAGGTCGCTCTCATCGCTCACCTTCACCCCCGCTGCCTCAAGGATGAGAGCGGTCTCACGACTTAGGTGACTGTCACACCCGGTCACCAGCGCGCCAAGCGCCGCTGCGTGGAGCGCGGCTCCCGTTGCCGCAGTGCCGCCGATGCCAACGATATGAAGGGTGAGCGGGAGGACGAGCGGTGAGCCTGGGCGCGATGGGGCGAGCCCGGCTCCGATCTCGTTGATCGAACGCGTCACCCGCCTCGCCTCAGCGATAGTTTTCAAACTGCAGGGGTCGGTCCAGCTCCATAGCGCGAAGGAAGTCGATCACCGCTTGCAGCTCATCGCGTGACTTGCCAGTCACACGGACAGTTTCGCCTTGAATCTGTGTCTTTACCTTCGGGAAAGCGTCGCGGATCGCCTTCACCACCTTCTTCGCCGTTGGGTCGTCAAGGCCGCTACGAAGTTTCACGTGAATCCGAAGCGTCTCACTCCCAGCCGCCTCTGGCTTCCCCCAGCCGAAGGTGCGCAGGTCAATGCCGCGCTTGACCGCCTTCGACTCCAAGATGTCGCGGAGCGCCTTCAGCCGGAGCTCGCCATCCACGCGGATGACGAGTTCAGCTTTCTCCTCCTCAATCTCGGCGGTTGCGCAACGGAAGTCATAGCGTGTGGCGATCTCCCGACGGGTCTGATCGAGGGCATTCTTCATCTCCTGGCGATCAAAATCGGATACCACATCAAACGAGTTGTCTGTCGCCATGCAACCTCCTACTTTCGGTTTGAGCTGAGCACGCGCCCATCGGCACGGAAGCTCCAGCTCTCAGGAACGCCAGCCGTCCCTCGCTCGCCAAGCATACGACCGTTGAGTGCGACAAGTACACCGCGTGGGTTCCCGAATCGCATCTCTACCGTGCTGAGCCCGCGGATCGTTCGAGTCTCCCCCTTCGCAAGGGTGATCCCACTCGGTCCCGTGTTCGGGTCAACTGCGCCATCAATCCAGACGCGTACCCAGGTGCCAGTGTCGCTCCCTATGAGAACCACTGTCACTCCCGCAAAGACAACCTCAACATCGCGTAGGGCCTCACTGATCGTCCCACTTGGGCTGCTCACCTGGAGGCTGATGCGCCACGTCCCTTCGGGGAGGAGGAGGTCGCCCTGCACCTTGCCATCAGGCTGAGCAGGGAGTGAGCTGTTGACCACTTCGCCGGCGGTACTTGTTGCCACGATCATGACCTGCCCACTCGGCACGGTGGTCAGTGAGATCGGAACCGGCCCGCCACTGACACGAAGGCCGGCTGTGGGGGTCAACACGTCAAGTTGCGGCGCATCGTTCGCGGGGAGTTCGACGATGAAGACTCGGCGTGTCGCAGCGCCGCTTGCCGAACCGGTAGCAGGATCCGCTGCGCTGATGTCGAATTCGTTGCGCCCACCGCTCAAGGGAACCTCAATGCTCCATATGCCAGAGGTGTCCGCTTGCGTCGTGACTGAGTCCCCGATCGCGTTCTGGATCAACACTTGTGTTCCAGCCCCCGCTGTCCCCCGCACTGTTGTTGCTGGCGTACCAGCCACAAGGGAGAGCACCTCTTCCGCTGGGCTCGTCACGCTGATCACTGGCGGACTAGCGAAGCGGATCGCTTGTGCGGCGAGGAACCCGACCGCTCCGACCACAACGAGACCGACCAGACCGAGGCTGAGGAGGTTGCGGAGTGACTGGCGAAGACCGCTCTCTATTCGCGCCCCAGCCTTCCCATCACCCCACTTCGCTTGCGGCTCCGGTGCAGGCGCACTCGGTACTCCCGCCCAGCTCGCAGCAACGTTCGCCGGATCGAGTCCGAGAAAGCGCGCGTAGGTCCGAAGGAGTCCAAGGAGGTAGACGCGCTCCGGCAAGGCGGCATGGTCTTCACGTTCCATTGCGGCGAGGATGACGCTGCGGATGCGCAACTCTGCGGCAACCGCTTCAAGGCTGAGCCCGCGCGCTTCACGCGCGGCGCGGAGTCGCTCCCCTATCCCAGGCGCGGTGCTCTGCAGCGGGTCATTGCTGGCTGTCATCGCTCTCGCCCCCCGCTGGCGGAGGGGATCCTGCGCCGCGGTTTACTGTACGTGCGTTTGATCCATCGAATGCGCCGATGTAGCCTGCCGCTTCAAGTTGATCAATGATGCGTGCCGCACGTGCATATCCAATTCGCAGCCGTCGTTGCAGCAGCGAGGCGGAGGCGCGGTCGTGCTCTTGGATCACCGCGGCCGCCTCGTCAAAGAGTCGGTCGCGGTCACCGTCATCCGCACTTGATGATCCAGCGCCGCCAGCGTTCGGTGCAGACTCAACGATCTCCAGCTGATAGTCCGGAACGCCCTGTGCGCGCCAGTGATCAACGACCGCCTCAATCTCCTTGTCGGAGACGAAGACGCCCTGGAGTCGGATCGGTTTCGGGGCGTCAGATGGTTGAAAGAGCATGTCGCCGCGCCCGATCAGATCCTCCGCGCCCGGAGCATCCAGCACAGTACGAGAATCAATCTGGCTCGCCATAGAGAACGCAATGCGACTCGGAATGTTCGCCTTGATCAGGCCTGTCACTACGTTCACAGATGGGCGCTGCGTTGCGAGAACCATGTGGATGCCCGTCGCACGCGCCTTCTGCGCAATCCGCACGATCGGCTCTTCTGTAGATCGACCATCCTGCATCATCAGATCGGCGAGCTCGTCAATGATGATCACAATGAACGGCAGGCGATCGTTCTCGTCTACGCGGCTCTCATTGTATGCGGCAAGGTTTCGGGCGCCAGCTTCGGCGAAGAGGCGGTAGCGGTTCTCCATTTCGAATACCGTCCAGCGGAGCGCGGCGGCCGCCTTCTCCGATTCCGTGATGACAGGAACGAGAAGATGCGGCAGACCGTTATATCCGGAGAGCTCAACGCGCTTCGGGTCAACAAGGATGAGGCGTAGATCTTGTGGTCGTGCGCGGAAGAGGAGCGACGCAATGAGCGCGTTGACCATCACGCTCTTCCCTGAGCCGGTTGCGCCAGCAATAAGCAGGTGCGGCATCTTGGTGAGATCGGTCGCGCGTGCGGCGCCTGCAACATCGCGGCCGAGGGCGAAGACGAGGCTATCTGTTGACTCCTTGAACTCCACCTCTTCAAAGATGCTCTTCAGTCCAACAACGTGGCTATCACGGTTCGGAATTTCAATGCCAACAACCGATCGGCCAGGAATCGGCGCCTCAATTCGAATCGATCGCGCGGAGAGCGCCATCGCGAGGTCGTCAGAGAGCGCTTCGATTCGGCTGACACGGACAGATGCGTCAGGCTCTAGTTCGTACTGTGTGACAACTGGGCCAGCGTTGATCCCAACCACTTGCGTTGGGATGCCGAAGCTTGCGAGCTTCGCAACAATGATCTTGCTATTCGCATCGTGATCCATCCCTGCGCCAGATTTCGCAGGGGCACGCGATTCAAGGATGGCGAGGTCCGGGAGCGTATACGTTCGATCACCCTCTTCGCGGCGCGCTCCCCCGCCGCCTCTCACTGATGCGCCGTCACGGACAGAGGCACCTGGCGTCCGTGCTGGCGCAAAGGTTGCAGAGAGAGGCACAGGAGCAGCATCAGGAACACGCAGTGGCGCAGCTACCGCATCCTCAGTAATCTGCGCAACATCCTCCTCTATTGGTTTATCTACCTCATCATCGTCAGAGGCCTCTGCCGCACGTGCATCACGTTCGCGTTGCGCCTGTTCGCGTCGCTCGGCAAGCTCCTCTACGCCGCGCGCGATCACCTCGGCACTTGCGATCGCGCCAGCCTTCGCCCCGCCGAAGAGTGCTGCAAAGCCTCTGCGCACCGGTCCCTCTGCGAGCACCAGCCCAATGCCGGTAAGGACGGCGATCCAGGCTGCGAGTGCGCCGATCGGCGTCAGGAGGCTTGCTACGCCGTTCCCTGCGATTGATCCGATCAGTCCACCGTGTCCAGGGAAGAGGATCTCGATGATTGCAAGGAGCGCTGGGAGCGCAGCAGCAGCGAGTGCGGCGCGCAGGATCGACGCTCTGCTCTTCTCTGCCCGTCGCTCGAACCAGACGCCGAAGGCGATCAGTGCTGGTGGAAGGAGCCAGCGGCCCGCACCGAACCAGGGGGCGAGGATGTCGCGCAGCGCATCAGCAAGAAGACCACGACCAGGAAGGATCAAACCAACCGCGAGTACCACACCCGTTACGGCGAAGGCGAGGAAGACGAGCGTGCGCGCGGCGGCGCCACTCACAGCGCGTGAGCCGCCGCCGTCACGGCTTCGAGGGGTACGACTTCGTCGTGCCACGTTAGACCTCTACGACAACCGGTACGACGAGTGGTCGTCGCCTTGTCTCACGGTTCAAGAAGCGCGAGACCGATTCGCTCAACTGCGCCTTGATCAGGCCAGTCTCCGCGCTCCGGTCGCCCTTATGCTGGATTGACTTCAGCGCGATGTCGATCGTCGCCTCAACGAGCTTGTTATCTTCATCGCCGTTCAGGAAGCCACGCGTGACAAGGACTGGGCGACCGATCGGCTTCCCGGACTGTGCGTCCACCGTGGCGAAGATCACCACGATCCCGTCATCTGCAAGGGTGCGACGATCGCGCAAGACGATCTCGCTGATCTCTCCCACCGACGAGCCATCAACAAAGACGGCTCCGTGGGCAACCGGTGTGGTGCGTCGCGCACTCCCATCGGCGTAGAACTCAATCGGCGTGCCGTTATCAATGATGAAGACGTTCGACGGACTTACGCCCATCTGCGTTGCGAGGCGGCCGTGCGCAACCTGCATGCGCATCTCGCCGTGCATTGGGACAAAGTGCTTTGGTTTGGTCAGCGCCAGCATCATCTTCAGCTCCTCTTGCGACGCATGCCCAGAGACGTGGACCTGTGCAATGGAGTGGTAGATCACATTTGCGCCGGACTTGAAGAGGTTGTCGATCGTGCGACCGACCGCTTCTTCGTTCCCTGGAATCGGTGACGCCGAGACGATTACCGTATCGCCGTTCTGGATCTCTACGTTGCGATGTTCGCCGTTCGCCATCTTCGCAAGGCCCGCCATCGGCTCGCCTTGCGCTCCAGTCGTAGCGATCACGAGCGGCTCCTTGCTGCGTCGTCCGATCTCTTCTTTGGCGATCAGTGGCGTTGGGAAGGTGAGATAGCCGAGGTCGCGCGCAATCTTCACGTTCTGCTCCATGGAGCGACCGACCACCGCAACCTTGCGGTGGAACTCCCCCGCCGCATCAAGCACCTGCTGAATGCGCGCGATGTTCGATGCGAATGTGGCAACGATCACGCGTCCAGGTGCATCGCTGATGATGGAGCGGAAGGCCTGCCCAACCACCTGCTCGCTCGGCGTATATCCGGGTGCCTCTGCGCGTGTGCTGTCAGAGACGAGCGCAAGGACTCCCTGCGCGCCGAGACGGGCAAGGATCGCAAAGTCGGCCGCCTTCCCGTCCGCCGGCGTCTGGTCAAACTTAAAGTCGCCCGTGTGCACCACGGTGCCGACTGGCGTGTGGATCGCATAGCCCATCGCATCCGGGATAGAGTGTCCAACACGGAACGGCTCGATCACGAACGGCCCGATCTCGATCTGATCGCCAGGGTCGAGTGGACGCAGCGGATTCGCCGTGACCTTGTACTCCTTCAGCTTGTTCGCTAGAAGTCCGCGTGCGAGGGTGCTCGCGTAGACAGGGACGCCAGGAAGCTCTGGGAGGATGTGCGGGAGCGCGCCAACATGATCTTCGTGGCCGTGGGTGATCAGCACCGCCTTGACCGCGCTCTTCCGCTCTCGCAGGTAGGTGATGTCCGGAATGATGATGTCGACGCCGAGCGTGGTCTCATCCGGAAAGGCGAGTCCACAGTCAACCAGGATGATCGTCTCCTGATACTCATAGAGATAGAGGTTCTTTCCGATCTCGCCCATCCCGCCGAGCGGAATCAGGCGGAGTGGTGGTCCGCTCGGAGCCGCTCGATCAGGGCGTCGACCGACTGGGGCGCGCTGCCCTGTGGGACGCGCGGGGGCTGCGGCACGAGGCTGCGGTCGCCCTTGGCTCCGCCCGCCACCCTGAGCTGGGCCCCGACCCTGACCTTGACCCTGCGAGCGTGCAGGTGGACGCTGACCACGTTGATTCACTGAGCCTCACTTTCAAAGAGGCGAAGCTGATCTCGCTCCGCCGCCGCTTCTATCTCAGACAGACTAGCCTCCCCTGCCCCTCCGCGAGCAACTCGCCATGTGGAGCGTGCCGCTGGCAGGGCGCGCGCGAGCGCTCCCATGTCCCGCTCGAGGGTTGGGCGGAGCGCCCCGTTGTGGAGCGCCGCCGCCGGGTGATAGAGCGGAAAGAGCGTTGTTCCCGCCGGCGTCTGCCGCGTCTCCCCCTGGAACGGTGCGCCGTGAGTCTCCGAAATCTTCGCCTCCGGGGCGAATGCGCGGAGTGCGTGCCGCCCGAGCGGCGCGATGATGACTGGCTGCAGGAGGGCGAGTTGGCGCTCAAGGAACCCTGCACAGGCGGCGATCTCCGTGGGCTCCGGGTCACGGTTCTCTGGAGGGCGACACTTGACGACATTGAGGACATAGACCTGCGGTCGCTGAAGGCCGATGAGGTTCAAGAGGAGGTCGAGCAGCTTGCCAGCGGCGCCGACAAAGGGGCGTCCGGCGGCGTCCTCGTGCGCCCCTGGCGCCTCACCAACAAGCAGGAGCTCGGCGTTGGGACTCCCCTCGCCTGGGACGCTCTGCGTTCGCTGACTCCCGAGCGGACAGGCGCGACAGGCCTCAATCTCTACGGCAAGCGCGGCGAGCGCCGCAGCTCGCTCGTCAGGCACGCGTCGCGCTTCCCCAGAGGAGTTGGTCCCGTACGAGCAGCTCGGCGATCTGCACCGCATTTGTTGCTGCACCCTTGCGCACGTTGTCGCTGACCACCCAGAAGGCGATGCCGTGTTCAACACTCGCATCAACACGGATGCGGCCGACAAAGATTCCATCACTGCCGGTTGAGGTCTCAGCAAGCGGGTACGTATGCGTCGATGGATCATCTTGCACAAAGACACCATCTGTCTGTGCAAAGACTGTCCGTGCACGGACAGGTGAGATCGGTCGCTCCAACTCTACGTGCACAGCTTCCGAATGACTTACCTCCACAGGAATGCGTACAGCGGTTGCGCTGATCCGCAGCTTTGGCAGGCTCAAGATCTTGCGGCTCTCGCGCACCACCTTCTCCTCCTCTTTCGTCGATCCGTTTTCCAGGAAGACATCAATTGCGGGGATTGGGCTGAGGACTACGGGGTGCGGATAGATGGTCGAGACGGGCTTCTCCCCCGCCACAACGGCTGCTCGCTGCTGGATCAGATCGCTCACTGAATCCGCGCCAGCACCAGAGACCGCTTGGTATGTGGCAACAACGACGCGTCGAAGGCCGGCCTCTGCATGCAGTGCCTGCAGGAGCGGCGCGAGCTGCATGGTGGAGCAGTTCGGATTCGCAATGATGCCGCGATGTCCCTTGAGCGCTTCTGCATTCACCTGTGAGACGACCAGCGGCACGGTTGGGTCCATCCGCCAGGCGCTCGAGTTGTCCACCACCGCACATCCGCGCGCCGCAGCCTCTGGTGCGAGGAGGAGACTCACATCAGCGCCGGCGCTGAAGAGTGCGATATCAACGCCACTGAAGGCGTCAGGCGTAGCTTCAGCTACGGGGACCTGTTCGCCGCGGAAGGTCACGCTCCGGCCAGCGGCAGAGGCGGCGAGCGGCACGAGCTTGCGCACGGGGAAGTTGCGCTCTTCAAGAACGCTGATCATGGTGCGTCCGACGAGGCCGGTCGCGCCGACAACGGCGACGACGTAGCCGTCCGCGCCGCTCTTCGTTGGCTCGCTCGCTGTACTGCTCATGCGGCAAGTATAAACGAGCGACCCACCGAACTGTCGGCGGGTCGCTCGTAAGCGCTCAGGTGAACCGGACGAGTGCTATTCGCGTGGAGCCGCCTTATGGCGCTGCATTGCGGCTCGGCGCGAAAGGTTGACGCGACCTTGGCGGTCGACCTCAAGGACGACCACCATGATCTCGTCGCCAACGGCAACCTCATCCTCAACCGTGTTCACACGGTAATCGGCGAGCTCACTGATTCGGACGAGTCCCTCCTTGCCAGGAAGGATCTCAACGAAGCAGCCGAAGCCCATGATGCGGGTGACCTTACCCATGTACAGCGTGCCGACCTCGACCTCCTTGGTGATGCCGTTGATGGCATCAAGTGCACGCTTCGTGCGCTCAGGGTCGCTCGACGCGATCTGTACGGTTCCGTCATCTTCCACGTTGATATTGACCTGGAAGTCATCTTGCAGCTTGCGGATGACTGCTCCGCCCTTGCCGATGATGTCGCGGATCTTCTCCGGATTGATCTTGATAGTGGTGATTCGCGGTGCGAAGTCTGAAAGTTCAGGTCGCGCCGTTGAGATCACCGCATCCATCTTGTCGAGAATCTCAAGTCGCGCAGCTAGCGCGTCCTTCAGTCCTGTTCGAATGATCTTCCCGGTAATCCCCTGAATCTTGATGTCCATCTGCAGTGCCGAGATTCCCTCGCGGGTGCCGGTCACCTTGAAGTCCATGTCGCCGAATGCGTCTTCCTTGCCGAGAATGTCGGTAAGGACAACGAACTCGCCGTCTGGTTCAGACATCAGGCCCATTGCCGCACCGGCGACTGAGGCCTTGATCGGTACGCCTGCATCAAGAAGCGCCAAGCTCGAGCCACACGTGGAGGCCATCGAGGTGGAGCCGTTTGACGTCACGCACTCGGAGACGACGCGAATTGTGTACGGGAACTCTTCCGCCGACGGAAGAACCGGCAGGAGCGCTCGCTCTGCGAGTGCACCGTGTCCGATCTCTCGGCGACCAGGTCCGCGCATCGGCTTGTTCTCACCGGTGCTGTATGGCGGCATGTTGTAGTGATGCAGGTAGCGCTTCGTTGCAACTGGCGAGATCGTATCCAGGCGCTGTGCCTGGGCGATCGGACCGAGTGTTGCAATGCTGAGCGCCTGCGTCTCGCCGCGCGTGAAGAGCCCCGTACCGTGAGCACGTGGCAAGAGTCCAACCTCAACGGTGATCGGGCGGATCTGATCCACCTTTCGGCCGTCAATGCGGATCCCCTCCTTCATCGTGAGGGCGCGACCGGTCTTCTTATGCATGTAGCCGAAGAGGTTCTTCCCGAGGCGCGCCTTGCGACGTGCCGCTTCGAGGAGCGCCTTCGGTTCACCCTTCCCGCTACGGGCTGCACGGATCGAGTCGCTGATCCCCTCCTTGAGGGTGGCGAGTCGCTCTGGCAGCTCTGCTGCGAGAAGTAGGAGCAGCTCTGCAGTTGCCTCTGCGTCGCTCCCTGCGCGGTGCGTTGGGGCCGTTGCTACGCCGTAGATGCGCGCCAGGTCGCCGAGCTTGAACGACTCGCTCTCTGGGTACGCCTCACGGAAGAGGACAAACGTATCGAGGTACTGCCCCTGCTCCGTGGCGAAGCTGCGGCCCTTGCCGAGCGCTTCGTCAAGGAAGGAGACGTCAAAGCCAAGGTTATGGCCAACGATGATTGCCCCCTTCGCGAAGTCGGCGAACTTCTCGGCCGCCTCCTTTGGCGCGATCCCCTTCTTCAGGTCAGCCGTGGTGATGCCGTGCATCTGTGCACCCACGATTGGGTTGCCGGCATTAACGAGCGTGCTCCAACGGTCGGTGATCTTGCCGCCCTTGATCTTTACGGCGGCAACCTCAACGAGGTCGGAGAGCTTCGCGTCGAGGCCAGTGGTCTCAGTGTCCACCACAACAAAGGCGGCGCCGTTTGCGGCAGCCTCTGCGAAGGTGAGGACGCTGTCAACGCCAGGCTCAATGTACGGAACGCGCTTCGTCTTCCCTACCTTTGCGCGCAGCTGCTCCTGCAGGGAGATCAGCGCCTTGATGGCGTCGTGGCCGAACTCAATCGCCTCTGCCATCTTCGCTTCGTTGATCAGATTCGCACCAGCCTCAACCATCATGATGGCGTCTGCTGTGCCGGAGACCACAAGGTCAAGGTCGCTTGTCTCAAGCTGCTCAAACGTTGGGTTCAAGATGAACTTGTCGTCGACAAGTCCAACGCGAACGGCACCGATTGGCCCAAGGAATGGGATCTCCGAGATCGTGAGCGCCGCTGATGCAGCGATCGTTCCAAGGATATCCGGGTCGTTCTCCTGATCCGCGCTGAGTACCGTGATGACCACCTGGACGTCGTCCTTGTAGCCCTCAGGAAAGAGTGGGCGAATCGGTCGGTCGGTGAGTCGCGCAGAGAGCGTTGCGTTCTCTGACGCCTTCCCTTCGCGCTTAATGTAGCCGCCAGGGATCTTCCCCGCCGCATACATGCGCTCTTCAAATTCAATCGTCAGTGGGAAGAAGTCGAGACCCGGTCGTGGGTCGCTGCGATTTGCGGTGCCGAGGACGACCGTGTCGCCGTAGCGAACCGTTACGGCGCCGCCAGCAAGGCGTGCCATTCGTCCCGTCTCAATAGTGAGTGTCTGACCGCCAAACTCGGCGGATACGGTTGTGATTTCCATGTTGCTCCTCTTCAGACCGCGCCCATATGGCGCCCGGCCAATCTAGTTGCTCAGCGGTGCTGAGCGGGGGTTAGCGACGAAGGCCGAGCTTCTCGGTGAGTGCGGCGTGTCGTGCCACATCCTCGCGTCGTAGGAAGGTCAGCAGGCGACGTCGCTGGCCGACGAGCTTCAGGAGCCCACGGCGCGAGTGATTGTCCTGCTTGAATGTCTGGAGGTGCCCTGTGAGCCCCTCAATGCGCTCCGTGAGGAGTGCGATTTGAACCTCGGCAGAGCCGGTGTCCTGAGCGTGTCGCCCGTTTGCGGCAACGATGCGCTCCGTGGTCGTTCGGTCTAGTGGCAAGGGTTCTCTCTCCTGTCTGGGGGACTCCAAGGTCGCCCCGTCATCTACTTACATCTCTCTTGGATGCGTGAAGCGTAGCAATCAGCGCCCACTCCGTCCAGCGAGGCGCCCAAGGAGGGCGATTCTGAGGCGCCCTCCCCCCTCAGGGAGGCGCTGGAGCCCCTCAGGGGCGATCTGGAGCCGCCCCGCCACTGGGTCAAGGAGGCCACGCATCAGACGCCCTGTGAGCGGGAGACGCCCGCTGAGGTGGGCGGCGGACCCAACACGGAGCTGGTACTCCCCCTCTGGGGGGAGGGCGAACCCCTCAGCCTCAAGGGTCAGGGCTCCCGCGGGACTGGTCCCACTCTCCCCTCGTGCGCGCGCCACGATGGCGTGGGGTCGCCCCAGCGCCCGCGCGGCGGTGGAGAGCTCCCCTGAGGCGATTGCCGCGCGAATGCTCGTGCTGCTGATCTTCTCGCCACCGGTGCGCGCCTCACTCACCGGATGCACCTGGATCCCCCGTCCCGCCCCCCAGGCCCGAACGCGATCGAGCCGCCCTTCGCGGTTCCGCCCAAAGGCGCTCTCCGGGGAGAGGACGAGGCTCTTCGCCCCAGTCAGATCCACGACGCGTTCAAGGAACTCCTCCCACGGCGTGTCGCGCATCGTTTCGTCGAATGGGAGATCGCACCAGTGCTCAACGCCCGCACCAGCGAGTCGCATCTCAAACTCAATCGGGTCGAGAAGTCGGAGCGGTGTCGAACCGCGCAAGAGAAGATCTGGATGCGGATCAAAGCCTAGGTGGACACGCGTAAGGCCAGCGGAGAGTGCCAGCCGCTCAGCCGCGGCGAGGAGGCGAAGATGTCCACGGTGAAGTCCATCGAAGACGCCGATCGTGACCACCGCACCGCGCTCTCTCGCTGCGATAAGTTCATCGCCTGCGAGCCCCTCCCAGCCGATCAACCGCTTTGATCGCTCAGCAGCGTGCTGCATCATGCGCCCTTCACAGGCGGTGACGCATTCGGCGTGATGAAGACACGCTCCGGCTGCACACCAGCCTCGGTGCGTCGACCGAGTGCCACCAGCACCCCCTCAGCGGTCAGTCGCACCTGCTCTCCTACAGATACGAGTAGATGTTCGCCGAGGAGTGCATCGGGGATTGCGGCACCGTCACGGAGAAGATCTGTACCGGGCTCTCCAAGAGTTATTGCTGGGATCGCTTCAATGCCAGCATCGAGCGGCAAGAGTAGTTGCGTCAGCGATCCGCCAAGTGCCGCTTCGGCAACCGCATCC
Source organism: Chloroflexota bacterium (assembly GCA_026389555.1). Lineage (GTDB taxonomy): Bacteria > Chloroflexota > Limnocylindria > Limnocylindrales > Limnocylindraceae > Limnocylindrus. Next base: position 19,203 of record JAPLHQ010000072.1, on the reverse strand, counting down.
ATCGTGTGTGCCTGCGCAACGTTGAATGGACCTGATCCGATACGGCGCAGCGCAACGAGGTGTGCGCCGCAACCAAGTGCCGCGCCGAGATCTCGTGCAATCGCGCGAATGTAGGTTCCCGAGCTCACATCAAGCACGGCGCCCATCAGCGGCTCCTCCGGATGGCTCTCATCCCACGAAGTAATCTCAAAGCGCGTCACTTCAACCGCGCGCGGCGCAAGCTCTACGATCTCCCCTGCACGCGCACGCTCATAAGCGCGCACACCGTCCGTGCGCTTTGCTGAGTGGCTCGGGGGCACCTGTTCAAGCGCACCACGGAAGCGCGGCAGGAGTGCTTCAACACGCTCTCGGGTTGCAGCGGGACCGTTGCTCACGATCTTCTCTCCATCAAGGTCATCTGTTGTTGTTGCGCCACCAAAGGAGAAGGTCGCCTCATATCGCTTTGCACCACCTTGATGGAGCGCGGCGAGGCGCGTGGCACGCCCTAAGACCAAGACGAGAAGGCCAGTTGCAAACGGATCGAGCGTTCCGCCATGCCCGATGCGTGGCTGACCGGCGAGCCGGCGTACTTTTGCGACAACATCGTGACTTGTTGGGCCGTTCGACTTATCAAAGAGCAGGATGCCATCAATCCCTGGGGTACTCGGGCGTCGCCGTGCCACGAATCAGCTCGCTTCGCCGCGCTCCGCGCGAAGTGAGGCGACACATTGCAAGACGGCCGCAACCGCGGTGTCAAGTGAACTTGGGATGCTCGCCCCAGCGGCGCGCGCATGGCCACCACCAGAGAAGGCTGCAGCGATCGCCGTTGCGTCGAGACCGCTCTCTTTTGTGCGAATAGATAGACGCGTCTCGCTCGCGCTCTCCTCCTTGAAGAAGAGGGCAACGTCCGCTTCATTGATTTGAGCCAGCGTGTCCACGATCCCTTCGCTCTCCTCTACCGTCGCCCCAGAAGCGGCGAGATCTGAGCGGAGCATCGCCGCCCAGACAGTCTTCCCGCTATCTGCACGCTCCACCCGGTCAAGCACGCGGGCATGAAGCTGTACCTGTGTGAAGGGCTTGGCGCGGTAGAGACGGCGGGAGATCTCGCTGATTGGCGCCCCTGCGGCGAGGAGGAGCCCCGCAACCTGGAGCGTTCGCGGAGTGGTGTTGTTGTGCTGGAAGGTGGCGGTATCCATGATCACCCCAGTCGCGAGAGTTGTCGCGAGCGCCCCGCCATCAACTGCAAGATCCGCCTCAAGTGCAACGCCGATCAGCGAAACCATCTCGCAGGTAGCCGCCGCCTTCGGGTCGATCCACTCAAGCGGGCTCGTGCTGGTGTTAGAGACGTGGTGGTCAATCGTTGCGCGCTGCACGCTACTCGGCAGCTCCTGGACTAGAGCCCCAACACTCCCAGCTCGCTTGGTATCCCCGCAGTCAACAAGGATCACCGCATCTGGGCTCCAGTCTGGCGGGCTGAGCAGCACGCGATCAAGTGTTGGGATGACCTCGTACACCTTTGGCGGGACCTCTGAGCAGAGAACGGCAACCTCAACGCCACGCTGCGCAAGGATCCCCTGAAGCCCGAGTGCTGCACCGAGCGCATCGCCGTCAGGTCGCTCGTGAGGGACAACCCAGATCCTCTTGACACTGCGGAGCAGCGCAAGGAGTGCTGCGGGGACGGCGGCGTTCGCTTCAGAACGAAGCGCTGCAGCTCGTTCAACGGCGCTCATACCGGCTCCTCCTTTGGTGCACCAGGGCTAGGGAGTGGTGCAAGGCCCTCATCGGGTAGGTTGCGCCCCTGCTCAAGGCTGCCGAGCAGCTGCTGAATGCGAGTACCACGCTCCCCCGCCGCATCAAGCTCAAAGTGGAGTGCTGGCACACGACGAATGCGGAGCCCCTTCGAAATCACGGTGCGTAGGTATGGCGTTGCACTGCGTAGCGCTGTGAGTGACGCCGCGCGCTGCTCATCGTTTCCGATCAAGCTGACGTAGACCTTCGCATGGCGTAGATCTGGTGATGTCTCAACTCCAACGACGGTGACAAAGCCTAGTCGTGGATCGCTAATGGAGCGCGAGAGGTGCGTGCTGATCTCCTCGCGAAGAAGCTCGTCTACGCGCGGCATGCGCTCGCTCATTAGAGCGTCCTTCGCGTGGACTGCTCCCCGAGGATCTCCAGGATGTCACCCTCCTGAATGGTGATCGTTGGGCCGAGTCCGATTCCGCACTCCTGCCCCTCCTTCACCTCGCGAACATCGTCGCGGAAGCGTCGGAGCGACTCCACAACATCTGTTGCAACAACGTTGCCACCGCGCATCAGTCGAACCTTTGATCCGCGCGTCACGCGACCCTCACGGACAACGCAGCCGGCGATGACGAAGCCCTTCCCTGGGAAGATCTGCTTCACTTCGGCGCGGCCATCAATCGTCTCGGACTTCTCAGGATCGAGCATCCCTTCAATCGCCGCCTTCATATCGTCGGCAAGCTCATAGATGATCTCGTAGAGGCGCACGTCCACCTTCTCATTATCCGCCATGCGGCGCGCACCTGGAGTCAGCGTGGTGGTGAAGCCAAGCACGATCGCATCCGATGCGCTGGCGAGGAGAATATCGTTCTCGGTGATCTCACCCGCAGCAGACATCAAGACGTTGATGCGCACCTCATCGCTCTGCAGCTTTTCTAGTTGATGCTCAATGGCGCCAAGTGAACCGGCAACGTCCGACTTAAGGATGACGCGAACCTCTTTTCCGGCACCGGATTGAATACGTCGATACAACTCTTCCATCGTGGCGCGGCCGCCACCATCTCGGGCCGCAGTCGCTTCGTTCTTCGCGCTCTCTGCCATGTCGCGTGCCTCACGCTCATCTGCCGCCACACGGAAGACATCGCCGCTTGCTGGCACCTCAGGGAGGCCGGAGATCACCACTGCCGTAGAGGGGCCTGATACCTTCACGCGTGCCCCGTCCGTGGTCTCAAGCGAGCGCACCTTTCCAGAGATCGCCCCAGCAACGACCGCGTCGCCGATGCGGAGGGTGCCGGTCTGGACGATCACTGTGGCGATCGGACCGCGACCCTTGTCGCGCTGCGCCTCGATGACGGTGCCGATCGCTGGTCGCGTTGGATCGGCCTTGTAGTCGCCAAGATCAGCGACGAGGAGGATCATGTCAAGAAGGTCGTCGAGCCCAGCGCCAGTGCGGGCGGAGACGGCAACGAGCGGCACGTCGCCACCGTACGCCTCGATCACCACGTTCGACTCAGCAAGTTCCGTCTTGACGCGGTCAGGGTTGGCGTCAGGCTTATCGACCTTATTCAGGGCGATGATGATTGGGACGTTCGCGGCACGAGCGTGGCTGATCGCCTCTTTCGTCTGGGGCATCACGCCGTCATCCGCAGCAACCACGATGATCGCGATGTCCGTGACACGTGCACCACGTGCACGCATGGCGGTGAAGGCCTCATGGCCAGGGGTATCCAAGAAGAGGATGCTGCGATCGCCGCGCTTCACCTGGCTTGCACCAAGATGCTGCGTGATGCCGCCGCGCTCACCTGCGGCGACCGTCGTCTTGCGCAGTGCGTCCAGCAGGCTCGTCTTGCCATGGTCAACGTGACCCATCACCGTAACGATCGGCGCACGTGTCTCAAGCTTGGCGCCGACGCGCTCCTCAAAGAGAATCTCCTTCGTCGCCGCTGGGAGGGCCTCTACGACCTCCTCAGGCGCAGCCTCCGCCTCTTCTGGCTCAGGCTCAGCAACGGTGAAGCCGAGTTCCGTTGCGATCAGTGATGCGGTCTCGCGATCAATCCCTTGGTTCATGGTTGCGAAGACACCGCTCCGGATCAGCGGATTGATGATGTCGGCCGGGTTCACCTTCAGGATCTGAGCGAGCTCCCCCACGGTCATTGATGGAGGGAGCACGAGCACTCCTGTCTCATGCACCTGCAGTGGCTTCGGTGGGCGCGGCGCAGGATCGGCGCGGTCTGGACGTACGGGGCGCACGCTCTTTCGCTGCTTTGTCATGTCCCCTCCTTCCTACTTCGCTACCCAGGCGCGACGCGCCTGTTCAATCAGATCAACCTCTTCACGCTTCACTTCACCGCGCAGACCACGACTCACCGCGGCGCGGAGATCTGTCTCATGCGCTGCGTCCCGCGCTGCGCAGATCCAAACGCCTCGACCCCCAACTCCTCCAACGACTACCTCGCCTGAGGGCTGGCGGCTGATGCGCAACATCAGTCGCGAATCACCCCGCCACTTGCAGAGCGCACAGGTACGCCCCGACGGAGTGCGCGTGCTATGCCTCGCCCTCTACTGCAACCGCTTCACCATCAATCGGCTCTGCGGCAGGTGGAGTTCCAGATCCGTCGCTTGCAATATCAATGCGATAGCCGGTGAGGCGAGCGGCGAGTCGTGCATTCTGTCCCTCGCGGCCGATCGCCAACGAGAGGGCATGCTCAGGGACGGTGACGACTGCAGCTTTGGCCGCTTCGTCCACCACAACAGAGATCACCGGTGCTGGCGAGAGGGCGCGGCCGATCATCTCGGCGGGATCATCTGCGAAGGCGATGATGTCTACCTTTTCGCCGCCAAGCTCTTCAACCACCGCCTGGACGCGCGCGCCGCGCTGTCCAACAACGGTGCCAACGGGATCAAGTCCAACCTGGTGCGCGGTGACGATCACCTTGCTGCGGTGCCCTGGTTCACGTGCAATCGAGCTGATCTCAACGAGACCTGTGCCAATCTCTGGCACCTCAAGCTCAAAGAGCTTCTTGACGAAGTTCTTATGTGAGCGCGTCAGGAGGATCTCTGGGCCACGCACGGTAGTGCGCACCTCAAGGAGGAGCGCCTTGACGTTCTCGCCGATGCGGAAGGTGTCGAGCGGTGAGAGCTCGGTTGATGGGAGGTACGCCTCTGCGCGCCCTACATCCAAGACGAGGTTGCGTCGATCCACGCGCATCACCACGCCGGTGAGGATCTCCCCTTCGCGCTCGGCGAAGGAGCGCATCACCTGGTCGCGCTGGATCTGCACCAGTCGCGCTTGGAGCGTCTGGCGCGCCTGCGCCGCCACGATCCGCCCCATGTCGCCGTTCATCTCTTCGGTCTCAATGAGAGCACCGACCGCCGCTTCAGGGTGCTCAGCCTGCGCCTCTGCGAGGGTCCATTCGGCACCAGGGACGAGCACCTCTTCGACGACGCGACGCGCGCGGAAGACCCGCATCGATCCCGTCTCAGGGTCGAGGCGGACGTGGATATCAGCTGAACTGTGCCGGCGGTTAAGGGCAACGGCGTACGCCTCTTCAGCCGCCTGAAGCACGCTCTCGCGGTCGATCCCCCGCTCTGCCCCCAACTGCACGAGGGCGCCAACAAGCTCCTTGCTCATTTCAGGCCTCCCTTCACACTTGGCAGCCCCGATAAAAAAAGACGCGGGGGTCACCCACGTCTATCGTTCGGCGGCCGTTATCCCCAAGATCATAGCACGCCCGCCAGAGGGGCTATCGGCTCGGGTAGTGCCCCTCCACGTAGCGCTCGAGGATCTCCGTGAACTCAGCCACGATGCGCTCCCCGCGTAGGGTGGTGAGGAGGGCGCCGTCCTGGAAGACGGGGGCGACCGGCTCCTCAAAGGTGCCGGGGAGGCTGATCCCAAGGTTGGCGTGCTTCGACTCGCCAGGTCCGTTCACCACGCAGCCCATCACCGCCACCTCCATGCTCTCAACGCCCGGGTGGCGCTCACGCCAGCTCGGCATCTGCGCCTTCAGGTAGTTCTGGATCTCTTGTGCCATCTCCTGGAAGAAGACGCTGGTGGTGCGGCCACACCCTGGGCACGAGGTGACCTGCGGCGCAAAGGCGCGGAGGCCGAGCGACTGGAGGATCTGCTGCGCAACCTCCACCTCAAGCGCACGGTCGGCACCTGGCTCTGGGGTGAGCGAGACACGGATCGTGTCGCCAATCCCCTCGTTCAGCAGATTGGCAAGCGCCGCAGTTGTGGCCACGATCCCCTTCATCCCCATCCCCGCCTCTGTGAGACCGAGGTGCAACGGGTAGTCACAGCGCGACCCGAGTTCGCGATAGACATCAATCAGGTCGCGGACATTAGAGGTCTTGGCGGAGAGGAGGATGCGGTCGTGTGGCATCCCAGTCGATTCGGCGAGCTCCGCTGACTGCAGCGCGCTGCGCACAATCGCCTCCATCGTCACAGCGCGCGCGCTCGCTGGCTGCGGCGCCTTCGCATTCTCCTCCATCAGTAGCGTCAGTAGATCTTGGTCAAGCGAGCCCCAGTTCACACCGATGCGCACCGGCTTTGCGTTGTCATTCGCAATCTTGACGATCGTCTGAAAGTTCTCGTCGCGTCGCTTCGTCCCAACATTCCCTGGATTGATGCGGTACTTGGCAAGTGCTGCAGCGGCTTCCGGGAAGGCGGCAAGCAGCTTATGCCCGTTGTAGTGGAAGTCGCCAACGATTGGCACCTGCAAGCCTTCATCAGCAACGCGCTGCACGATCTCAGGGACCGCCGCCGCCGCCGCTTCGTGATTCACCGTAATGCGGACGATCTGGCTCCCTCCGCGCGCAAGGTGTGCAACCTGAGCCGCCGTACCGACCGCGTCGGCGGTATCGGTATTCGTCATTGACTGCACGACGATCGGGTGCGCTGCGCCAACGAGTACTCCGCCGATGCTCACGGATGGTGTGCTACGTCGGGTTGGACGCAGCAGGTCGGGTCGATCCGCGGCTGGGCGTGGCACCACAGGAAGATCGCGGCTCACTGCGCCGCTCCAGTGAAGATGCCGACGAGGTCCCCAAGCGTGATCCAGACAAAGAGCAACAGCATCGCGAGTGCGCCGCCGGTAACGAGCGCCTGCTCTGCACGACGACCGCGCTCGCCACCGAGCACACGCCGTAGCACGAGCACGGCAACCCGCCCACCGTCGAGCGGCGGGATAGGGAGCAGGTTCAAGATCGCAAGATTAGCGGAGAGGAGCGCGGCGATCTGCAGCAGGCCGCTCAGCCCGAGCCGTTCAGCTGCGCCAGCAACTCCAACGGCAATCCCAACGGGACCGGCGAGCGTTGGCGCTTCGCTGTCGGAGCGGAACGGTGCGCTCACCAGCTCTGCTAGCCCACCAAGGATGGCGCCGCCCGCCTCCGCTGTGCGCGCTGCAGCAACAGTGAGGACCTGATCTATCGGTCGCGTCAGAGAGCCGGCTGGGGCAAGCCCACTGATCTGAATGCCAAGCACACCCTGGTCCGCCGCCTCTTGCAGTGTGCGCAGGCGGACGGAGATCTCTCGCGTTACGTTTGAAGAGGAGACGATCGTCAGGCTGACCTGCTCGCCAGCCAGTGCACGAATGTTGGCGAGCGGCGTTTCGAATCGGTCAAATGGCACGCCATTCAGCGCGGCGATCTTGTCACTTGCAACAATCCCCGCCGTTGCAGCGGGCGATCCGGGCTGCACGGCGTCAAGCGTCAGTTCACCACGCTCCGCAAGTGGGCCGGCGAGAAGGAGCATCAGCGCAAAGGCGAGAAGAAGATTGACGAGAACGCCCGCGAGCATCACCAGCGTCTTCGAGAGGAGTGATGCGCGCTCCCATCCGTCTCTCTCCGTGCTCCCCTCTGTAGCTCCAGCCATGCGAACAAAGCCGCCAAATGGGAGGGCGTTCAAGGTGAGCAGCGTGCGTGCGCCACGGTGCAAGACGGCGATCCGCGGTGGGAAACCGATACCGAACTCTTCAACCGCAATCCCCCGCCACCGAGCGACGAGCAGATGACCGAGTTCATGCACCACGATCAGCGGCACCACAAGAAGGATCAAGACCAGGAGCGGCCCTACGACCCCACCAACGAGCCCGAACAGTTCAGCCATAACCTCAGCCTACGCTGGCACGCGCACTCATGCTGGGCGCCACTGCTCGGCGAAGTGCCGCACCTCACGCTCCAGGTTGGAGAGGGCGGCGAGGTCACGCGCCTCAGGGAGCCCGCCGAATCGCTCAACGGCTGCGGAGAGGAGTGCCGGGATCGCGCCGAAGCTGATCTCTCCGGCGAGGAAGCGGGCTGTGGCGACATCATCGGCAACGATCAGCGCGGCGGGGGCCGTCCCGCCACGCTCGCCCGCGGCAAGGGCCACGGCGAGCCCGGGGAAGCGGACGAGGTCGGGAGCCTCAAAGGTGAGCCCCCCCATCGCGGCAAGGTCAACGCTCCGCGCCGGGTGCGCGCTTCGTTCTGGATAGCTGAGCGCGTAACTGATCGGGCCACGCATATCTGGCTCTCCCATCTGCGCCTTCATTGAACCGTCGGTGAAGCTCACCGCACCATGCACGACGCTCTGGGGGTGGACAAGGATGGAGATGCGCTCCATCGGCGTCTCAAAGAGCCGGTGTGCTTCAATCACTTCGAGCCCCTTGTTCACGAGAGAGGCAGAGTCAATAGTGATCTTCCCACCCATCTTCCACGTTGGATGCTTCAGCGCGTCGTCAACTGTTGCGCTGGCAATGCGCGACGCATCCCAGCTGCGGAAGGGACCACCACTTGCGGTCAGCCAGAGTCGCTCCACGCGCTCTGCCGGCTCACCGGCGAGGCACTGCCAGAGCGCTGAGTGCTCGCTATCTACGGGTCGTAATCGCTCAAGGAGCGACGTTCCACTCCGTGCAGCCGCACGCCGCGCCGCGCCAATCACCATCTCGCCACCAGCGACAATCGTCTCCTTGTTGGCAATCGCGACGGCGGCACCAGCATCAAGGGCCGCGATCGTGGTGTGGATACCAACGAGCCCCGTTGCAGCGGCTACGACAATGTCTGGCGCTGCATCAAGGATTGCGTCGCTTAGCTTCTCCCCGCTCAGCCCAACAAAGAGCCGTGCGCTCGGATGATCAGCGGCAAGCTTGCGAGACGTATCACTCTCACGACCAACGGCGAGGGCGACGAGGTCAAAGCGCTCTCGGTTATCGCTGAGCACCTGGAGCGTCTGCGCGCCAATCGATCCGGTCGCACCGATCAAGGCCACGCGCTGCCGCATCATCAGTCGCCGGAGATCAGCATCCGCGAGAGCTCCAACAGGATGGCGGCGAGAAGTGCGACGGGCGCCGCAAGAAGGAGACTGTCAATGCGGTCAAGCACCCCGCCGTGTCCAGGGATGAGCGTTGCTGAGTTCTTGGTGCCAGCGGCCCGCTTAAAGAGTGACTCAACAAGGTCTCCAGCTTCGGCGGCCGCGGCAACGGCGAGGCTCGTAGGGAGCGCCCAGATGAGTGGTGCGTCGAGCCAGTTAACGGCGGCAGCTGAACCAATCACTGTTGCAGTGAGGAGTCCGCCAGCCAGTCCCTCAACGCTCTTACGCGGAGAGATCAGCGGGGCGAGCTTGCGCTTCCCGAAGCGCCGACCGATCAGGTAGGCGCCGGTATCTGCACTCCAGACCACTGTAAGGAGCCACGCGATCCATGGTGAGGGCGTGCCTCCGTCAAGGAGCCCAAAGAGCGGAAGGAGGAGGAGCGGTGAAAGCCAGGTTGCCGTGGCGAGTGTTCCAAAGAGCGCGCGCGCGTGCGGCGCCACGCTCCCTCGCTTAACTCGAAGTGCGCGGAGAAGCTGCACTGCAACAAGCGCGAGCAACGTGAGTACCCAGAGTGCGACGGCGAAAACTGGATCTGTGGCGACTAGCGTGGCGAGTGGCACAACGAGGAGCGCTGCGCTCCATGCCGCTGAGGCGCCGCCCGAGATCGCACCGACGATCTGAGCCCCTTCGCGTGCGGCGAGCATGATGAGAAGTGCGGTAAGGGGAAGGGTGCCGTACGGCCAGATCAGGAGGCCGGCGCCAAACGGCACAATAAAGAGCGCTCCAACAGCTCGCGCGGGGAGGCCGCCACCGCGGAGGCTCATCGCCCGAACCGCCGTGTCCGTGCAGCAAATGCGCGCATTGCAGATTCAAGGTCTGCGCCACTGAAATCTGGCCAGAGGCCTGGCCATGTGACGAGCTCGGTGTACGCCGCCTGCCATAGGAGGAAGTTCGAGAGTCGCTCTTCACCACCGGTTCGGATAAGTAGGTCTGGGTCCGGGATCCCGTTGGTGTAGAGGGCGCTGCTAATCGTCTCCTCATCCACAGCGTCAGCGGCTACGCCAGACGCCACGATGGATCGAACCGCATCAACAATCTCCGTCCTACCGCCGTAGTTGAATGCCACGTGCAACTTCATCCTTCCGCCGTCGGCGGTAGCTGCACAGGCGCGCTGGATACGTTCAACGGCGTCAGCAGGAAGTTCATGCAGACGGCCGATGAAGTCAACGCTAATTCCATTCTTGATCAGCGTTGCAGTCTCTCGCTCAATCGTTTCAGCAAGAAGGGCGAAGAGCCGAGCGACCTCTCGGTCATCACGCCCCCAGTTCTCCCGGCTGAAGGCGTAGACGGTGAGGTGGGCGATGCCGAGCTCTGCAGCACGCGTAATGACGCCACGGAGGGCTTCGGTACCAGCGGTATGTCCGTCAAGCTCATCGCGACCCTGCGCACGCGCCCAACGGCGGTTGCCATCCATGATGATGGCAACGTGGCGCGGTAGGCCCTGCACCGCCTGTCCCTGATGGACCAGCGGTGGAGCGTCAACCGGTCGATCGACGCTACGCTCGGTCAACCTTCGAGAACCTCGCGCTCCTTCGATGCCGCCATGCGGTCAATCTCGGCAGTCTTGGCGTCGGTGGCCTTCTGCAGCGCCTCAAGGCGTCGGCGCGCATCATCTTCGCCGATCTCCTTGTTCTTCTCCAACTTCTTAATCGCCTCCTGCTCGTCGCGACGTGCGCTACGAATCTCGATGCGCGCCTCTTCGGTGCGCTTCCCCATCTGCTTGACGAGATCCTTGCGGCGCTCCTCAGTCATCGATGGCACGCGCAGACGGATGATGTTCCCGTCTACTGCTGGCGTCATACCCAGCTGCGCATTATTGAGCGCCTTCTCAATCGCGGGGATCGCGGATGGATCCCACGGCTGAACAACGAGGAGCGTGTTCTCGGGGACGCTGATTCCCGCCATCTGATTAAGCGGCGTCTTTGCACCGTAATGGTCCACCGTGATGTGCTCAACCAGCGAGGCGCTCGCGCGGCCGGTGCGGAAGCCACCGAGATCCTTGCCGAACGCCTCTACGGCACGGCCCATGCGCTCTTCAACTGTTCCGCTCATCGTGTCCCCTCCTTTGAAATGATCGTCCCTACCTCTTCGCCCTTCACGGCGCGAAGGATGTTCTCGTGTGCATCCAGGTCAAAGACGACGATCGGCAGATCGTTCTCCATGCAGAGCGAAACAGCCGCAGCGTCGAGTACTTTCAGCCCATCCACGAGCACCCGGCCGTAGCTGATTGATGGGATACGCACCGCATCGGCGTGCACCTTCGGATCCTTGTCGTAGACGCCGTCCACCTTGGTCGCCTTCAGCATCACCTGGGCGCCGATCTCAACGGCACGCAGTGCGGCGGCGGTGTCAGTTGTGAAGTAGGGGTTGCCAGTTCCAGCCACGAAGACGACGACTCTCCCCTTCTCAATGTGGCGAATGGCGCGCCGTCGAATGTATGGCTCAGCGACCTCGTTCATCTCGATGGCGGTCATCACCCGCGTCTCCACGCCAGCACGCTCAAGACCATCTTGGATCGCTAGTCCGTTCATCACGGTGGCGAGCATGCCGATGTGATCTGCTGTGGCTCGCTCCATACCAGTTGCATTAGAGGCCGCGAGGCCGCGGAAGATATTTCCGCCACCTACGACGATCCCAACTTCAACGCCAAGGGCACGCACGCTTCGCACCTGCTCTGCAATGAATGCGACCACCTTCGGGTCCACGCCGTACTGCTGATCTCCGAGCAGTGCCTCCCCTGAAAGCTTCAGGAGGATGCGTGAATAGCGAGGTTGTGTTGTCATGGCTTCGCCGCTCGGCTCGCCGCGACCGTGGTCAGAGCTCTTCGCCGAGTGCGTAGCGCACGAAGCGCCGCACGCGGATGTTTTCGCCGATCGTTGCAATGGCGTTGGTGATCAACTGCGCAACGGTCTCATCGCCGTCACGGAAGGGCTGCTCAAGGAGGCAGACCTCTTCGAACCACTTGCGCATCTGGCCATCAACGATCTGCGCACGGACCGCCTCTGGCTTCTTCGCTAGCGCCTCATCCGCCTCAAGCGCCGCGCGCTTCTCAGCGAGTATCGCGGCAGGGATCTGCTCCTGGCTCACGTAGAGCGGATTCAGCCCTGCGATCTGCATGCCAATGTCTTTGACGAGCTTCTGGAACTGTTCGTTGCGTGCAACAAAGTCAGTTTCACAGTTGACTTCAAGCAAGACGCCAACGCGACCACCGGTATGGATGTACGAGGAGACGAGTCCCTCACGCGCATCACGACCAGCCTTCTTTGCCGCAGCGGCAAGGCCAGCCTCACGAAGCGTGGCGACCGCCTTCTCTACATCGCCCGCTGACTCCTCAAGGGCGCGCTTGCAGTCCATGAAGCCGGCACCAGTACGTTCGCGAAGATCTTTTACCGCTTCTGCGCTTACTGCCATTGTCGTTACTCCTCTTCTACGCGTTACGCGCTTGGTGTGCTTTCGTCAGCTGGTGCGGTTGGCGCTGGCTCCTCATCAGGCGAGAAGCTGAGCGTCCCTGCAGCGCTGAGCGCAGCAACAAGATCATCCTGAACATCAGAGGCGGCCTGGCTCTCTGGTGCGGCGGCGGCAGCTGCGGCAGCCTCCTGAGCCTCAAGCTCTGGGAGACGTGCTGCACGCTCGGCGGCGCCCTCAATCACCGCGTCGGCGACCGACTTGCAGATCAACGTGATGCACTTAATCGCATCGTCATTGACTGGGATTGGGTACTGCAACTGGTCTGGATTCACGTTGGTATCTGCAGTGCCAACCACTGGGATGCCAAGCTTGTTCGCCTCAACGGCGGCGAGCGTCTCGCGGCTCGGATCAATGATGAAGACCATCCCTGGGGCACGTCGCATGCGGCGCATGCCACCAAGAACGCCGCGAAGCTTCTCAAGCTTGTCCTTAAGCTTCGCCGCCTCCTTCTTGGACATCAGCTCAAACTCGCCCGCCTGCTCGCGAGCCTCGAGCTGCTCTAGCAGCGTGAGGCGCTTGCGAATGGTTGCGAAGTTGGTGAGCATGCCGCCAAGCCAGCGCTTGATGACGTATGGCTGGCCGGCGCGTGTCGCCTCTTCAAGGATTGGGCCCTGTGCCTGCTTCTTGGTGCCAACAAAGAGGATCGTTTCGCCGTTTGCGGCGGCCTCACGAACCGCTACGAGTGCGGCCTCAAGGTGCTTCGCGCTCTTGGCGAGATCAAGGATGTGGATCCCATTGCGCTGGGCGTAAATGAAAGGCGCCATCTTTGGGTTCCAGCGCCGGGTCTGGTGCCCAAAGTGGGCGCCGACCTCCAAAAGTTCGCGCATCGTAACTGCGGCCATAGTTCTCCTCAACACGGTTATGCCACCGCGGGACGCCATCGCGACCCCGAGGGGCCACCGTTGCGAGGCGACATGTTCCGCGTGCGTATTCCCTGACCGAAGCCAAGGGCCCCCGAATCGGGTGCTGGCAGATCCTACCACCCTCACGCGTCCCCCCTCTCACGGCGGGTGCCCCACGCTCAGCGATGCCACGAACCAGACGCAGCCGCTCCCCGTTGGGCGGTCCGATCACCAGCAGCAGGTCGATCCTGCAGAGCTCAGGGAGGGCCTCGCGCTGTCGCACCAGCGCCGCAACCTTCCTCGCGCCGAGGAGCGCCCGTGGACTCTGCTCGCCAACACGGAGGCGCGCTCGCACCTCTACCGCAACCAGCAGGCGACGCTCATCGCGCGCGAGGAGATCAATCTCCAGCCCGGCCACTCGCACGTTGCGCTGAATAATCATCCAGCCTGCAGCACGAAGGCTTTCACACGCCAAGGCTTCCGCTCGTCTCCCCCGCCGCTGCTGTGCCGTCTCCACGACCACAGCATCCGCGCTAAGGCGTAGCTCACGCGTATTCAGCTAGCTCGTCAGACCTCGCCTATCGACTGTTCGATGCGTTGCGCGCGGCACTGATGACGGCGGCGACGGGGGCGTAGGTGCGTCGGTGATGTGGTGTCACGCCGAGATCAGCGAGCGCCGCAAGATGGAGTGGCGCCGGATAGCCAACGTTCGACTCCCAGTCGTAGCCTGGGTAGCGGCGATCAAGGCGAGCCATCAACTGGTCGCGAAGCACCTTTGCAACGATGGATGCACATGCAATCGGGTAGACGCTGACGTCCCCCTTGATCACCGTCTCATGTGGGCCAATCAAGGGCTCAAGTTCGCGCGCGGGTGAGCCGTCAACCAGCGTGAAGTCAACGCTGAGCTGATACCTGCGCTGAAGCGTTGCCAGAGCTCGCGACATTGCCAGGTGTGATGCCGCACGAGGGTTCAACCGCTCAACCTCGCGCGCTGAAGCTGCCCCTACTCCGTACGCGATCGCAGCGCTGCGAATGATTGGATCAAGTCGCTCGCGCTGAAGACGCGAGAGCGCCTTCGAGTCGCGTACGCCAACGATCTGCTCCCCGGGCGGCATGATGATCGCGCAGGCAACAACTGGACCGGCGAGCGGCGCAAGGCCAACTTCATCAATGCCGGCAATGAGGCGTGTTGGATGACCGTGGTGCGATTCAAGCTCACGTGTTGGAAGCGCACGGCCGTCTGACGGCCGCGAAGGGGTCACGCCGGAGCCTGCTCCGAATCGTCCGCCGCTGGTGCAGCCTCTGCTGGCGCCTCAGCAACTGGCTCAGGAGCCGCCTCAACAACTGGAGTCTCAGCGACGGCAGCCTGCTCGACAGCCGCAACTTCTTCGGCAACTTGTGCCGCCTCGGCAACAACTTCGACTGGCTTCTCAAAGACAGGGTTCAGAATCTCGCCAGCCTCAGCGCGCTTCTCACGAAGTGACGACTGCTTCCCGACGCGGTCGCGGAGGAAGTAGAGCTGCGCGCGATGCGAGACACCGTGTCGGATGATCTCAATCTTCTCAATGCGTGGGCTGTGCACCTTGAAGGTTCGCTCAACGCCAACGCCCGAGGCGATGCGTCGCACGGTGATGGTGAGGCCGAGTCCGCCGCCGCGAAGGCGCATGACCGTACCCTCAAAGACCTGGATGCGTTCGCGATTCCCCTCGACGACCTTTGCCGACACCTTGACGGTGTCGCCGGTCTTGATCGGAGGCAGATCGCGCTTCATCTGCTCGTTTGTGATCGTTCGAATCAGGTCCATTTGGTCTCCGTGGCTCTTCGGCAGAGGTCCTGCCGGTGCGAAGCGGGAGGATAGCACAGGGGCCCGAGGTGGCTAGGTGCGCTACTCGCCCCGCTCGGAGCCCGCTCGACCCCCCTCTGGGCGGAGGAGGTCTGGGCGGCGCGTAGCGGTGCGCTGGCGCGACTGCTCCTGCCGCCAGGCGGCTACCGCGGCGTGGTTTCCGGAGAGGAGGATCTCGGGGACAGCAGCACCGCGGAACTCTGCAGGTCGCGTGTACTGCGGGTACTCAAGAAGGTTTGACGAGAAGGACTCCTCCTCCAGTGATGCGGCATCGATCGCGCCTGGGACGAGGCGGAGGAGCGCATCGCAGAGCACGATGGCAGCGGGCTCACCGCCAGAGAGGACAAAGTCGCCGATGCTGAGCTCAAGGTCGACATAGGCCCGCACGCGATCATCTACCCCTTCGTAGCGACCACAGAGAATGATCAGGTGGCCGCCGGTCGCAAGGCTCCGAACACGTGCCTGCTTCAACCGCTCACCGCCGGCGTCCAACAGGATCACGGTGCTCTTCTCTCCTCGTAGCGCCTCAATGGCGTCAACGAGCGGCTCTGGTCGCATCAGCATCCCGGCGCCGCCACCATACGGCTCATCATCCACGGCGCGATGCTTCCCAATCCCCCACTCCCGGAGATCGTGAACCTTCAGTTCGGCGAGACCGCGCTCAACGGCGCGGGCGGGGATGCTCGCTGCTAGTGCAGCACGCACCGTTTCAGGGAAGAGTGAGACGACATCGATGCGCAACGTGGCCGCTCCAGTGCTCATTTGGTGCGCACCGGGTTTGGTGGGCGTGGGGTACGGACGCGCTTCGGTGCACGGACGGTCAACTCTGACCCAGCAATGTTCGCAACGATGATCCCTTCGCGGGGCTTGAATGTCACGATGATGGAGGCGACAGCGGGGAGATCCATCTCGCCACCATCTGGGGTGCGCAGGATGTAGACCTCTGCGCCACCAGCGCGATAGCAGTCAGTGATCGTCCCGATCAGTTCACCCGCTGGATCGCGCACCTCAACGCCAACAATCTCGTCCCAATAGACACGCCCCGGCTCACCAGGGTCGGCTGCGAGCGTTGCGGAGAGGTAGGAGCCAACAAGGATCTGCGCAGTCCCGCGATCAACGATCTCGGCGAACTTTGCAAACGCGCCAGGGGAGGCAGGCATCCACTCAGTGAGCGTCAGCTCGCGGTCACCCCCCTCAACTTGTAGGCGAGTGCCCACGACAAAGCGCTCATCAGGATGGTCGGTGAGGATCTCCAGCCGAAGCGTGCCGTCGAGCCCGCGGATGCCGCGCACCTGCGCGACGCGAAGGTCGCGAACCGCGTCAGCCGATTTCGAGGACGTAGTTCTCTCCGGTGCGATTAGAGATCACCTTGAGCAGGCTGCGCAACGCCTTGGCGATGCTGCCGTTGCGGCCGATCACTCGCCCCATGTCGTCTTCATCAACGATCAGTCGCAAGACGATGGCGTCGCCATCCTCTTCAACCTCAACGCTGACGCCGTCAGGATTGTCAGCGAGTGACTTCGCGACGTACTCAACAAGCTGCGCTGCGGCCACTACGCCTCCTCAGCTGGCGCAGCGGCCTCTGCCGGTGCGGCTTCAGGTGCAGCATCAGCTGCCGCTTCGGCGACAACTTCTGGAGCTGCGTCAGCAACAGCATCCGCAGCCTCTTCGGTTGCGACCTCTGCAGCGGCTTCTGCAGCAAGTTCAGCTGGAGCCTCTGGTGCGGCCTCAACGACAACGGTCTCCTCTTCAACAACTGGGCGAGTGCCAGGGGCGGTGTAGCCCTTCTCGGCAGCCTTTGCTCCAGTCTTTCCGCCAGGGTGCAGACCACCGGCGCGAGCCTTTGCAATCAGCTTCCCAACAACCTCTGATGGGAGCGCACCCTTTGAAATCCACGCATCAACCTTTGGCAGGTCGAGGACGAGTGTCATTGGCTCAGTGCGCGGGTTGTAGTGGCCGAGCGTCTCAAGTGAGCGCCCATCGCGCGCGCGGCGACGATCAGTCGCGACTACGCGGTATGACGGCTGTCCTGTTGCTCCGACTCGTGTCAACCTGATTCGAACGCTCATTCGTGTCGTTTCCTCCGTGGGCCTGGCGGTCGCCAAGGCGAGTAACCCCGAAGCGATGGGGTGTGTGTCTGGGGATAGTAGCCGCTCAGAGTGACCTGCGCATCTGGGGCGCCTGAGGCTAGCGGCGACCCCCCTTGCGGCGGGCCTTCTTCGCCTTCCGATCCTCCTTGGGGCGGATGTGGCCCCCTGAATGCTTCCCTGGGAGCCCAGCACCGCCAGCGGCGAGGCGGGCGGGGTCCATCCCCCCTGCGCGCCGCATCAGGAGGCGAATCTCTTCAAGGCGCTTCACCAGCCGATTGACCTCCTCAATGCTGCGCCCAGACCCCTCGGCAATGCGGCGACGACGCGGAATCGTCAAGAGCGCCGGCTCGTTGCGCTCGATCGGTGTCATCGAAAGAATGATCGCCTCGGCTCGCTTCAACTCACCGCCAGCGACCGCCTCCTCCGCCTGCTGAGCCGCACCTCCCATGCCAGGGATCATCTTCATCACCTGACCGATCGGCCCCATTGATGAGATTTGTCGCAGCTGATCGAGCAGATCGGTGAAGCTCATCTCTGGCGGCCGCCCCTTGGCGTTGAGACGCGGAGTCGGTGACGCCGTAACGTCACCGCCAGCGTCGCGAACGATCTCAGCGAGTGTTGCAAGGTCGCCCATCTCCAGGATGCGACCGGCGATGCGATCAGGATGGAAGCGTTCAAGCGCCTCTGGTCGTTCGCCGGTGCCGATGAAGAGCACGGGGATTCCAGCGCCACCAGCGATAGAGAGCGCTGCGCCGCCACGCGCATCACCATCAAGCTTGGCGAGGATGAGACCAGTCGGATCTGCGGCACGCTTGAATCCTTCAGCAACCGCGAGCGCCTGCTGCCCGGTCGCCGCGTCAAGCACGAGGATGCGCTCGCGCGGCTGTACCGCTTCGCGCAGGTCGCGCAGCTCCTGCATCAACTCATCGTCGAGTGTTGTCCTACCAGATGAGTCAATGATCAAGAGGTCTCGACCGAGCCGACGCGCCGACTCAAGTGCGCGACGGCCGATCTCTGCAACTGGGGTTCCGATCGGCTCTCGATGGACTGGAACGCCGACGGCTGCGCCGAGCAGCGCTAACTGTTCCGCTGCGGCTGGTCGACGTGGGTCAGCGGCAACAAGGAGTGGCCGCCTCCCCTCTCGCTGCAGTCGGAGCGCGAGCTTTGCGGCGGTGGTGGTCTTCCCTGCTCCCTGAAGGCCGAGTAGCAAAATGCTCGCCGGGCGCTCACGTAAATCAAGTTCGCGTCCTGACCCGCCAAGCGCTTCGGTAAGGGCGCCATGTACAACGCTGACAAGTCGATCACCAGCACCAAGCCCGCCCACGATCCCTTCGCTCACAGCGCGCGTGCGCATCGCATCAACAAGTTGTGCCGTTACGGGGAGGGCAACATCTGCGTCAAGGAGCGCGCCGCGAATCTCAGCGAGGCCCGCCTCCAGGTCAGCTTCGCCGATGCGACCCTTCCCACCGAGTCGCTGTAGCGAAGCGCGAAGGCGACTTCCTAGCGCATCAAACATGATCAAGAGTGTACGCTGCACGCGTGAGTCAGAGGAAGCCCGCACCGATCCCTCGCCAGACTGCAGCAGCTGCGGGCATCCAGCGCGACGTGCGCTACTTGATCGGGGCGCAGGCGGTCTCCACCTTCGGCTCGTTCATCACGCGCGCGGCACTCCCCCTCCTTGCGATCATCGGCCTGAAGATCTCCCCTGCAGAGGCGGCACTTCTCGCCGCAGTCGACCTGATCGCAGCCGCACTGATCAGCCAGGTCGCCGGCGTCTGGATTGATCGACTCCCACGCCGGCCCGTACTTATCAGCACCGATCTGATTCGCGCGCTGCTTCTTGGCAGTATCCCGCTCGCCGCAGCGCTCTCTGGCGGCGTCACGCTCGCGCATCTC
>JAPLHQ010000017.1 GCA_026389555.1 Chloroflexota bacterium | reverse complement strand
TCCGGATGCCGGCGCGTCGAGCGACCACTTCGTTGCACTGATGCGCGAGCTACGCGCTGCACTCCCAGCGGAGATTTTACTGACAACGGCGGTCGTCTCCGACGCAACGCACGCCGACGGGATCGACCCCGTGATCTTCGAGATCGTGGACTTCGTCAACGTCATGGCTTATGACGGCGGGCCCGCCAATCATTCGCCGCTCAGCCTCGCGGAGCAGGCGCTTACTTCGTGGGACGCTAAGGGCCTAAGAAAAGAGCAGCGTGTCCTCGGCGTGCCGTTCTATGCGCGTCCAGGGGACATCTCGTATCGCAAGCTCTTTGAATCTGATCCGGCGACGGCAGACGGTGATCGCATCTTCTACTTTAGCGAGGAGCAGAACTACAACGGTCCCGCCACGCTGCGCGCCAAAGTTGCACTCGCCAAGGAGGAGGCGTCGGGGATCATGATCTGGGAGCTCTCCCAAGACGCGCTCGGCGACGATTCACTCCTCAAGGTGATCTGGGAGGCGAGTCGGTAGCACCGCGCACATTCGTGGCAGACTTCTCCCATGGGTGACCAGTGGTGCACGGGCCAGACTGGACGTGACGGGGGTGATCTACCAGTCACGCGCGGAGATCGTCCAACGAGTCTTGGTGAGGGCTATGAGCCGTTTGTGGCGCGCCACGGCTTTCCGGCTACATATGCACGCGGACTCGCACGCGGACTCGGGGACCGTCTTGGCGCAACGCTCGTTGTGACGCAACCAGAGGCGTGGGCGATCGTCTCTCCGCACTTTGGCGCGGCACCTCAAGCGATTCTGATGACCTCAACACTTGATCAGTCCACGCTTGACGACCTTGCGCGTTCCGCACCAGACGGCGTCACCGTGCTTGGCGTTGGTGGCGGAACGGCGATGGATGTTGCGAAGTGGATCTCATGGCGACGGGCGCTTCCGCTCGTGCAGCTACCGACACTCGCCTCGGTGGACGCCTGTTTCACCAGGATGAGTGCGTTGCGTGACGGTGAGCGGGTGCGCTACGAAGGTGACGCCGTTCCCGAAGAGGTACTAATTGATTATGAGATCCTTGGATCCGCACCGTATGCGCTGCTCTCCGCAGGGATCGGCGATGTGCTCTCGTGCCTCACCGCGTTGGCAGACTGGGAGCTGGCGGTCGCCCAAGGGATCGATCCCGCGTGGGATAAGGAGGGGGCGGCAGCCTCTGAACGATATGTCAACGCCCTCGCCGCCGCCGCGCCTGAAATCGCGGTGCGTTCTGAGGCGGGGATCCGCTCACTAATGGAGCTCCACCGGGAGATCGGGTGGCGCTGTCATGCACTCGGACACGCACGATTTGAAGAAGGGAGCGAGCACTTCTTCGCCTACTGCTTTGAGGCGGTGACAGGGCGGACGATCATGCATGGGGAACTTGTTGTGATGGGGGTACTGGCGATGACTGCACTGACGGGGATTGGGCACGAGCGCGCCTGCACGATCGTCTCTGCGGCGGGGACTCGTTGGCGACTAAGTGACCTCGGTGTGGCATGGAGCGAAGTGGAGGCGACACTCCGTGCGCTCCCCACTTTTGCAAGAGAGGGTGGCTACTGGTACTCGCACGCGCACACGCTGACGATTGGGGATCGAGAGTTGGCAACAGTTCGCCGCGCGCTCGGTGCTTGATGCAAGAATCTGATCATGTCTAACCTACGCGTCGCCCTCACCTTTGATGCCGAGCATCCAGATCGGCCGCACCACCTGGTCGGCTCGGAAGATCGTCTGCGCGAGACGCTCGGATCACTTGAGGTTCGCGGCACCTTCTTCGTCCAGGGACGATGGGCCGAGGCCTTCCCTGATCAGGCGCGACGCATTGCAGATGACGGGCACCTGATTGGTAATCACTCGCACTATCACGCCAAGATGAATCTGCTGACAGAGGCGGGACTCGTTGAAGATATCAAGGCGGCCGCCGGCGCCATTGAAACGATCTGCAAGCGCGATCCTGCGCCATGGTTCCGTTCGCCATTTGGCGCCGGTGCAAAGGATCCACGCGTTCGCGCCGCGCTCGAGCAGCTCGGCTACAAGCAGGTGCTCTGGAGCGCATCGGGTGACGATTGGGATCATCGTGAGACGGCGCAACATATGGAGGACGCGGCGGTGGCGAGCACGCTTGCTCACGGTGATGGCGCGATCCTCCTCTTCCACACCTGGCCTTCGTACACGCACGAAAAGATTTCACGCATCGTTGCGCGACTGCGCGAAGAGGGGGCAACATTTGTGACGGTTGACCAACTTGAACCGAAAGAGATTCCGGATAACTTTGGTGAGGTCGACTGGTGACCCGAGCGGCGAAGCAACGCAGCAGCGCGCTACGCACGGCGCACGCGCTGATCGTTGGCATTGACGGTGGCAACTCTAAGACCGACATCCTCCTCGCAGATACAAGTGGAAAGCTTCTCGCTTGGGTGCGCGTCAGTGGCAGCAACCCACAAGGGATCGGACTCCTCCCTGCGGCAGCGCTGCTGCGCTCTGGCATTGACGCGGCGTTAGCGCGCGCCAAGCGTGGCGGTGAGCGACCCGCAGCGGTTGCCCTCTGTATGGCGGGGATTGATACGCCACGCGACGCGAAGGCGGTGCGCGGCGCGCTCGCCGGTCGCGGATCGACGCGTATTGCGGATCACCTCTCTACGCGAAACGACTCCGAGGCGGGTCTCCGCGTGGCAACCACCGACGGCGTTGGGATCGCGATTGTCGGCGGCGCCGGCGTCAACGCGATCGGCGTGAACGAGAAGGGGAAGACGGCGCGCTTCGCCGCGCTCGGCGATATCTCTGGCGACTTTGGCGGTGGTGGCGGACTGAGCGTTGCGGCACTCGGTGCGGCTGTGCGTGCTGTTGAGGGCCGAGGTCCGCGGACGAGTCTCGGTCGCGCCATCTTGCGCACGACCGGCTTCCCATCACTCCGCGCACTCCTTGACGCGGTGCTAGAAGATCGAGTCCCTCACGGTGGGATTGGCACGCTCGGCCGTGTCCTTCTTGAGGAGTCGGAGCGTGGTGATCGAGTGGCGCGCGAGATCGAAACGCTGATGATTGATCACGCCGTTGCCTACGCCGTTGCGGCGCAGCGCCGCGCCCCGTCGCGCCGCAAGCGCATCCCAATCGTGCTGATCGGCAGCACGATCCTCTCGTCGCTCCCCGGGTATCGTTCTCGCCTCTACGCGGCGCTCATCGCCGCAATTCCAAATGCCGAGATGCGACCACTCCGCGAGCCACCGGCGCTCGGCGCACTCCTCTACGCACTTGATGAATCTGGTGCTGGTCCTGCTGCACGCACGCGCGCCGAAGCGTCACTGCGCGCAGCGATCAAGAAGGCGAAGCCCGTAAAGATTTAGCGCGCGAGGTTGTTAGCGCGCGAAGCGTGGAAGGTTCGCTGCGTGCGCCGCAAGGAGCTCGCCGCCGATCAGCTCTGCAACGTCGTGGCTCGGCACGAGCGGATTCAGCGCAAGGGCGTCGATCGCCGCCGCGCGGTCGCCAGAGAGTGCCGCTGCAACAGTGGCCTTACCGAAGGCGCCGAGCTTCAGGATTAGATCGCGGCGCGCGCCACCAAGCGGCGCGATCGGGATCGGCCGCGCACCAGTTGCGTCAACCTCGCTGAGCACCTCAATCACCTGATCATCTGGAAGGTCAGGGATTGCGCCGTCATTGCGGACGTTGACAACGAGTCGGGCCGGCTTTGCGCCGGTGAGTGCCGCGATCAGGTCGAGCGCCGCCGCGGAGTAGAAGGCGCCGCCGCGGCTCTCTAGAAGTTTTGGCTTCTCGGCGAGCGTAGGGTCCTTATACATCTCAAGAAGCTGCGCCTCAATCTTTGCCACTTCAAGTCCGCGCGTTCCAGCGGCGCGCTGTTCAATGAGCACCTTCTCCGGCTCTGCGTAGTAGCGCAGGTAGTAACTCGGAATGGCGCGCTCTTCACGCAGCTGTGCTTCGCTCCAGCCGGTCATCTCGGCGAGCTTCGCACCTTCGGTTGCAATAAGGTCGGCAAGTTTCGGCTGACCATCCACGCGGATCTCGCGGTACCAGGCGCCGTGATTCAGTCCCGCCGACTCAATCTCCACGCGCTCTGGCGCAACGCCGAAGTGCTTCGCCGCGTTGCGCTGCAAGCCAATCGCTGAATTACAGAGTCCGACCGCGCGATGCCCCGCGCCGATCAGCGCTTGGCTCACCATGGAGACAGGATTTGCAAAGTCGAGGAGCCACGCCTTCGGGCTGCTCTTGGCGAGCGCTTCGGCGATCTCAATCGTTGGTGGCACAGTGCGCAGTGCCTTCGCCCAACCGCCGGGACCAACCGTCTCTTGGCCGAGGACGCCGTGGGGGAGTGGGATTGATTCATCTTTCACGCGCGCCGCAGATCCGCCGATGCGGTACTGCACTAGGCAGGCGTCTGGACCGTCGAGCGCTTCGTCACGCGAGGTGGTGAGTTTCAGTCGTCCGCTCCAGCCAGCCTTGTCGAGCATCCGCTTCGCCAGACCGCCGAGGATCTCAAGGCGCGCAGGGTCAAGGTCCATCAAGACGAGCTCGTCCAGAGGCGTGCCGAGCCGCCCCTCGCCGATCCCCTCAATGAGCTCAGGGGTATAGGTGCTCCCGGCCCCAATGATGCTGACCTTCAAAGACCCCCCTCTGCTGTGGTTCTGTGGCTGATTCTAGGCTCCCCCCACGCTCAGCCCCCCTCTTAGGTTGCGCCCGTCGCGCCTCTCCCTCCGCCACCCCCTCGTGAGGCGTATGCATACGCACAGCAGGCACCCCCCGTTGGGGGGCGCCCTAGCGAGTAGTAGGAGGGATTCATGAAGCAGAGGAAGTGGCGTCTCAGCGCGATTACCGCGGTGATGATGCTTATTGCTGTCGCTTGCGGCGGCTCGTCATCCTCAACCGAGCCGACTGAAGTCGTTCAGTTGCGCTGGTTCGTTGGTCTTGGAACAGGGACCGACGTAGAGACTCAGGTACCGGTGCAGCAAGAGGTTGTCGACGCCTGGAATGCTGCGCATCCAAACATTCAGGTCACTCTCGAAGTGGTGCCGAATGCGGATGCTAAGAACACGCTCCTCACCCAGAACGCAGCAGGAAACCCACCAGATGTGGTTGGGCCGGCAGGCGTTGCTGGATCAAACGGCTTCTACGGCCAGTGGCTCGACCTTGCGCCGCTGATTGGCGACGCGAACTATGACCTGTCGCAGTTCCCAGCAGCCGCCGTTGAGGCGTTCGCTGTTGGTGGACAGGGACAGCTCGGCCTTCCGTTCGCTTCATTCCCATCATTCATGTATTTCCGTCCGTCACTCTTTGAAGAGGCGGGCCTCAATCTGCCACCAGCAACCTACGGCGACCAGTACGAAATGCCAGACGGCACGATGGTCGACTGGAGCTGGGACACGGTTCGCGAAGTCGGCATGCTCTTGACGGTGGACAGCGCCGGCAAGGACGCAACCGAGGCGGGCTTCAATCCTAAGAAGATCGTGCAGTACGGATACGCACAGCCATGGAACGGCGCGCCTGAGTGGGCGAGCTGGTTCAAGCCAGGTCAGTTCCTGCAGTCAGATGGCAAGACCGTTGCCGCTCCAGACGGCTGGGTTGATGCATGGCAGTGGTACAACGACGCAGCGTTCAAGGACTACTTCATGCCGAACGCGGATGTCTCCGCCAAGGAGGAGTGGGGCCAGGGAAACGCCTTCCCAACTGGCAAGATCGCCATGGGGCAGTCGTACACCTGGTACACCTGCTGCTTGGGCGACGTACTTGGTGAGGATTGGAACATTGCTCCAACCCCATCGAACAACGGCACGATTAGCAACGACATGAATGCGGATACGTTCCGCATCTCTGCCGGAAGCAAGCACCCGAAGGAGGCCTTCGAGTTCATGACCTATCTGCTCGGCGAGGCGTCGGCGAAGCTGCTCGTGATTTACGGCGGCATGCCAGCGCGCGCAGCAGACCAGGATGCATTCTTTGCAACCCTGGATGAGAAGTTCCCACAGGGCGTGAATTGGGACATTGCAAAGGCGAGCTACGCCAATGCTTCAAGCCCAAGCGCTGAGGCGTACATCCCGAATTACCTGAAGGCTCGGGATTACATCTACAGCGACTTCACGCCGCTGTTGACCAAGAAGGCGATGAACGTTTCGGACTATGTGACGAACACGTTCCTCCCGGCCCTGCAGGCGATCGCAGACGAGTCTGAGTAACAGGCTCGGCTAGCTCGTTAGCCAAGGTTTAGGACGGGGCGGATGCGACAGGGTCGCATCCGCCCCGAACCTACGATTAAGATCCCAGGCATAAAGAGGGGCGGGTAGAAGTGAGCATCTTCAGGAACAAGATGGAGCAACGTGAAGCCCAGTGGGGCTTCCTCTTCATCTCTCCGTGGATTATTGGGCTCGCCGTCTTCTATGCATTCCCCATTGTTGCCAGTCTCCTGCTTACCTTCTTTGACGCCTCGCTAACCGGCGCAGAGCGTAACTTCACCTTCATTGGGCTGGACAACTGGATTCGCTTCTTCAACGATCCGATGGCATGGAAGGCGCTCGGCGTGACCGTTCGCTTCACGCTGCTCACACTCCCAGTTGGCATCTTCGTTCCACTTGCTGTTGCGTTGGTCTTAAACAGCAAGGCGCTCGTTGCACCAGGGCTCTTCCGCGTCCTCTGGTTCCTTCCCTATGTGATCCCCTTCGTTGCCGGGATCATCGGTTGGCTCGGCGTCATTGGCCAGAACGGACCGCTCAACACGCTGATTGAGCTCTTCGGCGTTCAGGACGCGCCGCTCTGGACGAACGATCCTGGCCTGATTTATCCAGCACTCGTGCTGATGGGGATCTGGGGGATCGGTTCCGCGATCGTGGTCTACCTCTCAGGGCTTGGAGGTGTGCCAACGGAACTCTATGAGGCTGCCATGGTGGACGGTGCCGGATGGTGGGCGAGCCTACGCCACATCACCCTCCCAATGATCACGCCGGTCATCTTCTACAACCTCATCCTTGGCGTAGCGGGGAGCCTGCAGTACTTCCTTGTTCCGCAGGTGCTCAACGGCGGCAACGGAAACCCAGAGGGATCCACCCTCTTCTTCAACATCTACCTCTTTAAGAGCTTCTTCACGTATCAAGACCCTTCGTACGGTGCAACGCTTGCCTGGGTGCTCTTCCTCATCACCCTTGGGCTGAGCCTCATCCTCTTCGGGACGCAGAAGCGTTGGGTCTACTACGCCGGAGGTGATCGATGAGCGCGGCGCAAGGTCTGAGCGCAGAAGCGGTCGTGGCCGAGCGGACGGAATCGCGTCGCAGGATCAGCACGCGTCGCCGCATCTTAGTGACGCTCGGCGTTGCAACGCTGACCTTCCTCTTCTTCGCGCCGCTCTTCAACCTTGCCGCCACAAGCGTTAAGGATCCAGATCAGGTCTACGCCGCTGGCGCTCCGCTGTATCCGGCGCGGCCGAAGCAGGTTGAGGTTGACGGGAAGGATCGCCCGGTCGTGCGCGTGCCGCAAGCAGACGGGACGTTTATGGAGATGGTGCTGGTCAAGCCTGGACGCCAAGAGAGCGTGCTGGCGGATCCAGCCGATGTGAGCAAGACGATTGTCTGGCAAGGCTCGTGGCGCACCCTTGAGAACGCCTGGGAGTTCTCCGCCACGCTCAACAACTACGGCGAGGTGTGGAAGTTGCTTGATTATCCGCGCCTGTTGCTGAACACCATCATCATCGCGGTGGTCGGCACCATTGGTACCGTTGTGAGCTGTGTCTTGGTGGCGTACGGGTTTGCGCGACTTAAATTCCCTGGTCGCGGCAAGCTCTTCCAGGTGATGGTCGCCACCATCTTTATCCCCGGCACTGTGACGCTGATCCCCACCTACATGCTCTTCTTGAATCTCGGCTGGGTGAACACGTGGCTGCCACTGCTCGTCCCAACCTTCCTGGCGAACGCCTTTGACGTCTTCTTGATTCGTCAATACATGATGACGATCCCGCGCGAGCATGATGAGGCGGCGCAGATCGAAGGGGCTGGTCCATGGCAGATCCTTCGCGACGTGATCATCCCGCAGTCGTGGCCGGTGATCATCGCGGTGACCGTCTTCCACTTCGTCTACTCATGGAACGACTACTTCGGACCGCTGATCTACCTCTCCACAAAGCCTGAGCTGCAGACGCTCGGCATTGGCCTTTCGCGATTCTCGGATCAGTACAACGCACGCGTTGGGTTCCCTGAGGCGGCGACGATCATGACGCTCGCAATCCCCGTCGTCCTTTTCATCCTCTTCCAGCGCTACTTCGTACGCGGCGTGGTGGTGACCGGAGTGGACAAGTAACCTCACTCCGTCTGCTCTGGACTCGGCTCGCCCTACTCACCACCGCCCTTCTTCTGGCCGCAAGCGCGCTCGGCTGTGGGCCGTCACGACCTGCGTCGCACGCCGTAGTGCGCCTTCAGCGATGGCACTCGGTTGAAGAGGTTGCCTACTTCATGGATGGTGCGAAGTCGGCGGGCATCACCACCGTGCACGTGATCGCAAAGCACGATGAGGACGATGTGTTGCCGAGCGGCACCGCCTTCTATGCGAGCAGTATCGCCCCAGTCTGGTCAGGGGCGGCGAGCTGGGATCCACTCGAGGCGGCGGTAGCGGAGGGGCACCGGCGCGGGCTGAAGATTTACGCCTGGGTGCCGCAGTTCCATGACCAGGTGGCGACAACAGCGCACCCTGAGTGGGAGATGCAGGTTGCGGTGGATGGGAAGGCTGTGCCATTCAGCGATCAGAGCAGTTCCTATTTTGTGAACCCGATCGACCCAGAGGTGCGCGCATACGAGCAGTCAATCATTGAAGAGATCGTGCGCAATTACAACGTTGATGGCGTTGACCTTGACTGGGTCCGTTTTGACAATACGAATATGGATGTTGGGCCAGTGAGTCGCGCGCTCGCAACGAGCGAGGCGGGGATTGACCCGCTCACACTTGACTTCACACTCGCACCCGATGATCCGCAGCTCGCCGACTGGCAGGCGTGGCGCACCGCAAAGATTGCCGATCACGTGCATAGTGTCCGCGCCGCGATTGATGCAATTCGCTCCGGCGTCCACCTCGCCGCTTTTATCCTTCCACAGTCTTTCACCGAGGTAGGGCAAGACCTTGCGCAGTTCGCCGATGCACTCGATGAGGTCGAGCCAATGTGTTACTTCCGCGATTGGGGCTTTACCCCTTCGTGGGTGGTTGACGAGTGCATGCGCGACGTTGCGACAAAGATTGCGGCGGCCGGCGCTGCAACGCGAATTGTGCCAACTCTAGGGACGAACGAGGCGGCGGAAGATATCGCCGCCGCAGTTGATGTCCTCAACGCTGAATACCCAGCGCTGACCGCCATCGCCTGGTTTACACACGGGGGCTGGAGCAACGAGGGGATGGCCGAGGCGACAGCGCGACTAGAAGGCTGGCGTTAGCGCGCGAGAGCCTTCTTAATGTCGGCGGCCCAGATCTCATAGCCGGCGCGGCTCAGATGGAGATAGTCCGGCATCAGCGCGCGAATCACGTTTCCCTCTGCGTCAAGAAACGGCGCGCGGAGATCACGCACGATGAGCTTGCGCCGACGCGGGAGGCGCGCAAGAAGCGAGTCGTTCGCCTTGTTCGTGATCTTGCGCATTACTGAGTTTAGCCGGTGGCCACGCGGAAAGATCGGGTAGAGGATAATCGGCGCGTTCGGTGCTGCGGCGTCAAGAAGCTCGATGATGCGCAGCACGCCATCGGCAATGTGCACTGGGTTGTCCCTACAGAGCCCAGCGTTGTTTGTTCCGGCCATCAGCGTGAAGGCGAGCGGGTTGAGGTTCGCTGGCAGTGCGCCGTTCATGAGGCGCCAGATGATCTGCTCGGTGCGATCGCCACTTGTCCCCAAGTTAACGGTGCGGTACGGCCTTAAGAGTGATGCGTGCCCTTCGGTCTGCCACGCCTGCGTGATGGAGTCGCCAACTAAGACCAGCGCGCCGCCGCCGCTGCGCGCTGATCGTTGCGCCGCAGTCACCTGCGCTGCATGACGGGCGAGTCGCCCCTCTGGGACGCCCATCTTTCCGCGTGGAGCGGAGGGGGTTGTGGTGCGACCTTTGGGTCGCGGCATTAGGCGACCCAGAAGTCGCGGCTGAAGAGCATTAGAAGGAGCGCGAGGAGCAGTGTGCAGCCGAGGCTCCAGACACGGTCAAACCAGGGTCGGCGGCCGATGCCAGCGAGCCAGATTGGAAGTGCCGGAACAATCGCCATGTAGCGGATCGTGCTCTGGTGGTCTCCACTGAGGCCGCTCGCGGCAACGAGTGCCAAGCTAAACGCCGCAATCGCGATCTGTCGCTGACGCAGCAGCGCAAGCGAGGCGATCAGCGCCAAGATGATGGAGATGCGGTCAAGCACATACGTGACGAGCGCTTCACGTCCGTACTCCCAGGCATATGCGGCACCTTCAACCCAGGAGGCGAGGCTCTTGGTGATGGAGAGATAGCCGCGACCGAAGTAGAAGTCCTGCAGGCGCGCCCACCCCTCACCGAGTGCCGAGGTGCGCCAGAGGAGGTGCGCAACGATCGGCAGCGCGATGGCGAGCAGTGGCAGCGCCGCGAGCAGGGCTGGTTTTATGCTGCGATGACGTACGCCGCTCAGTGCTGCGCTGGCTGCAGCGCCGCCCCCAGCGTTCCACCAGATGATTGCGAGTGGGATCGCAGTCAGCACGCCGTGCGCGCGCGTCAGCGCCGCCGCAGCGGCGAGCGCGCCGGCGAAGAGCCAGCGACCGCGCATGGCGAGCGCGATCGCGCCGAAGGCGAGACCGATGAAGAGCCCTTCGGTGTAGATCTGCGCAAAGAAGAGTGCGCCGGGGAAGATCAAGAGATAGGTGGCGGCGCGCGTTGAGAGGCCCGTCGCCTCTTCACCGCTCTGATCACCCTTCTTGAAGCGGCTTCGGATCAGGTCATCGAGCGCGAAGAGTCCTGCGAGCGTGCCAAGCAGCGTAATGATCAGTCCGGCGAGGGTTGCAGTGGCAATGGCGTTGAGGCCGATCAGTGAGAGCGGTATCGCGGCAACGCGAATCAGTGCTGGGTAGAAGGGGAAG